>CAZRES010000196.1:0-3896 GCA_964598885.1 uncultured Desulfobacteraceae bacterium
TTCCTTTCCCGCTTCTGTTTGCCGCATCAGCGGTTATTTTTGTCAACATTTTACAAGATCTCCATGGGGTTGATCCGGTCCGCATCCGACCAGAGGCCCTCCAGGTCGTAAAACGTACGGATGGGATCATAAAACACATGAATGACGATGTGCCCGTAATCAATCACCACCCAATGTCCCTCTTCCAGCCCTTCGATACTGATGGGGCGGATGCCGCGATCGTTGAGATCGGAACGGATATGTTCGGCAATGGCGGTAACCTGTCGGTTGGAAGACCCGGAGCAGATCAAAAACACATCCGCTACGGAAGTGAGCTTCCGCACATCCAGGGCAACAAGATTTTTCACCTTTCGGTCGGCCGTCGTCCGAATGTAGACCGGCAGCAACGGGTCCAACTCATGAAGGACCATGATATAATCCTTTGGATCGAATATATTTTTCAACAACATCCGGCACTAAAAACCGGATGGAGCGTCCCTGCCGGACCATGTCGCGGATACGGGTGGATGAAATGTCAAGGGACGTTACATTAAATAAAAACACCGGCTGTTTTCGAGGGTCTTCCAAAACGAACCGGTCCGCGTTAAGCCGATAGTCCTTTGAGATCCTGGTGGTCAGTATTTTGGCCGCGTTTTCGCAAAACTGCGTCTCATGACGCGCATCCGGTCCGGGTCGGCGCATCACGATCATGGGAATATGGTCAAACAGTGCGTCATAGGCTTTCCAGGTATCGATCTCGAAAAAGGCATCCGCGCCCAACAGCAGGTAGCACGGAGTATTTTCCGGAAGGACGGTTTTGAAATAACGAACCGTATCGATGGTATAGGACCGGCCCTGCCGTTTGACCTCCACATCCGAGACGACAAAATCCGGATGAGCGGCAACGGCCCGTTCAATCATTTCAAACCGATCCCCGGCCTCGGCCAGCTCACGGTTGGTCTTGTGCGGCGGGACAGCCGATGGAATAAAATAAATCCGGGACAGGTTAAACGCTTCCCGGACTTCTTCAGCGATCCGAAGATGACCGTTGTGAATCGGGTTGAATGTGCCGCCAAACAGCCCCGTGCCTCTCAAATGCATCCCCTTTCACCCGCAATTGGTAAAAACCGTCAGATTGTTCCGGTGAATCACCTCGTCATAGGATTTATGCCCCAGCCGGTTCTCAATTGCATGGGTATTGCAACCCTTGATCCTGCGGATATCGGCGGCGCTGTAATTGACCAGCCCGACGGCCAGAAGAGCATGTTCCCCATCCCTGAGCTCCACCGGCGCGCCCACGCCGAAATCGCCGGCGACATCTGTGATTCCGCCCGGCAGCAGGCTTTTGCCGTTTTTGCTGATCGCCGTGGCGGCGCCGTCGTCGATAAAAATGGCGCCTTTGGGTTTTAAGGTATAACCGATCCAGCACTTGCGCCGGGATATTTTGTCTCCGGCTGGATAAAAAAAGGTTCCCCTGGATTGACCGGAAAAGAGGTTGAGTAAAATATCATCTTCAAGCCCGGGGGCAATAATCATGGGAAGCCCCGCTCCGGTCACCTTTCGGGCGGCCCTGATTTTGGTCAGCATGCCGCCGGTGCCCAGAACGCCGGGCATACTGCCGGCCAGTTTTTCCGTGGCTTTCGTAATCCGGGGGACTTCCGCTATCAACCGGGCTTCGGGATTATTCCGGGGATCAGCGGTGTAAAGACCGCCGATATCGGTGAGGTTGATCAGGATATCGGCGTCCATCAGGAGGGCGATCATGGCCGAAAGATTGTCGTTGTCGCCGAATTTGATCTCTGCTACGGCAACCGTGTCATTTTCATTGATCACCGGAATGATGTGCCATGACAGCAGAGTGTGAAGCGTATTGCGCGCGTTTAAATATCGTACCCGGTTGGACAGGTCCTCGCCGGTGAGCAGAATCTGGGCGACCTTTCGGTCATAGGCGGCAAAGGCCTTTTCATAGGCCTGAATGAGACCGGCCTGCCCCACGGCGGCCATGGCCTGGCGCTGGGGAATTTCGTCGGGACGCCGGGTAAGACCGATTTTCTTCATTCCGGAAGCCATGGCCCCGGAGGATACCAGCAGCACATCGCGTCCTTCTTTTGTTAATTCATGGATCTGACGGGACAGCACATCAATAATCGGCAGATTCAACCCCGCCTGAGCGGTAAGCACGCCGCTGCCGACTTTCACGACAATCCGCCTGGCCTGGTTAAAAAAATCCGTTCTATTCATGTTTGCCTTCCGGCTTTTCCACCGCAAGCAGATGATGGAGATCCGCCAGCAGCTCTTCTATGCCACTGCCCGTTTTTGCGGAGATCCGGTGAACGGGCCGACCGTCGAAAGCAGCCGTAAATAGCTCCGCCTTTGCGGCCGCTTCGGGAAGGTCTATTTTATTTACTACCACAATACAGGGCTTTTTCGCAAGGGCGGGGTGGTATCCGGCCAGTTCCCGATCAACGGCGTAAAATGCGTAAAGGGGATCGTCCGGATCGATCAGGGAGGCATCGATGAGGTGAAGCAGAACCCTGGTGCGTTCAATATGCCGCAAAAACCGGATTCCGAGACCGGCCCCCGCATGCGCCCCTTCAATCAGTCCGGGAATGTCGGCCATCACAAACGGTTCGCCGTCTGGCGGATAGACCATACCGAGCACGGGACTGAGCGTGGTGAAGGGATAGGAGTCGATTTTGGGGCGCGCGGATGACATCCGGCTGATAAGCGTGGATTTGCCGGCATTGGGAAAACCGACAATGCCGACATCAGCAAGAAGTCTGAGTTCGATTATAAGCTCACGGGTTTCCCCGGGCATGCCGGGTTGAGCAAATCGGGGGGTTCGGTTCGTGGAGGAGGTAAAATGCTTGTTGCCTTTCCCGCCTATGCCGCCGGAAGCAATAACGACGGCGTCTCCGTCCGCCACCAGATCCTTGATAAGGGTATTGTCCCCGGCGTTTCGGATAAGGGTTCCCGGCGGAACCTCAATGATCAGGTCAGCGCCGTTTCGTCCGGTACGCCGTTTGCCCTGCCCATATCCGCCGTTCGGGGCCTCAAAATTGCGTTTGAATTGGAACTGAGACAGCGTCCGTTTTCTTGATGTCGCGCGAATGATGACATCCCCTCCTTTACCGCCATCGCCGCCGTCCGGTCCTCCCTTGGGAATATATTTTTCCCGCCGGAAGCTGACGCAACCCCGCCCCCCATCGCCGGCTTTGACAGTAATTCGCGCTTCATCAATGAATTTCACACGAGATATACGCTGACTTTTTTACGGTCACGTCCGAGCCGCTCGTAGGTCACAATGCCGTCAATTTTGGCAAAAAGGGTAAAATCTTTACCCATCCCCACGTTCTGGCCGGGGTGTATTTTCGTGCCAAGCTGGCGCACCAGGACGTTTCCCGCCCTTACGGTCTGTCCGCCGTACCGCTTGACGCCTCGGCGCTGGCCGTTGCTGTCCCGTCCGTTTCTTGAGCTCCCGCCCGCTTTTTTATGTGCCATGGTAAACTCCTGTATATCTACTGTGCCGTGACGATATTATCGATGCGGACCGCCGTGTAATCCTGCCGGTGTCCCTGTTTCCGGCGGTATCCCTTGCGGCGCTTATATTTAAAAACGATAATCTTCTTACTGCGATCCTGTTCGACGATACGAGCTTTCACGGACGCCTGTTCAACTACCGGCCGCCCGACGGTAAGATTCTCACCATCGGCGATCAGCAACACCTTGTCAAAAGAGACCGGATCTCCAACTTCGCCGGCGATTTTTTCCATGCGCAACACATCGCCTTCCTGGACCCGGAACTGTTTTCCACCGGCTGCAACAACTGCATACATGACCACTTACCTCCCTGAATAATCCAAAACGCTTAATAAACTTTAAAAGTATATTTTTATTATTTTTTTTGTCAATAAAAA
>CAZRES010000197.1:0-3887 GCA_964598885.1 uncultured Desulfobacteraceae bacterium
TTTCTTTGTGGACAACACCTTTAATCTCCCTCCCAGCTATGCCAAGCAGATTTGCCGCCAAATTATAAAAAGGGCGCTTTCTATGAGCTGGCAATGCATTATTTACCCGAAACACGTGGACGCGGAACTCGTTGAGCTTATGGCCGCTGCCGGCTGCCGGCAAATCAGCCTCGGCTTTGAAAGCGGCTCGGAACGGATACTTAGAAATTTTAACAAGCGGTTTTCCCTGGAAGATATCCGGACCGCGGCGGACTTATTCGCCCGTCACGGGATTCATCGCATGGGATTCCTGTTGCTGGGAGGACCCGGTGAGACCGATGATACCGTTGAAGAAAGCCTTGCCTTTGCTGATTCCCTGAAGCTGGAAACCCTGAGATTGACCTTGGGCATCCGCATTTATCCCAACACGACGCTGGCTGATATTGCCCAGGCACAAGGATTTTTTGCCTCGCCGCATGACTTGCTGTACCCTCATTTTTATCTCGCGCCGGAACTGGATGTCCGGCTTTCCGAACGATTGAAAAGCTGGGCCGCATCCCGGCCCCATGTCATCTTGTAATTCCAGTTCGTCTTCCATCAACCGGAAATGGAATAATCATGTTCACGCGGCGGAATTTTATCAATAAAGCCAGGAAAAACCGATGATCACCGCATTGGAATTAATTCCGCTGTTGGGGCGATGGGTCAGGTCGGCATGGGAAATATGCCGCCACCGGTACCCTCCGAAAATCGCCTTATCCAAAGTAAGACGATATTGAAATCCCGCACCGATCTGATCGAGAAAATTAAACCCGGCCCGACCTTGTTCGATCGTGTCGATACTGTAGTAAATGGGCGCTACGCTGGCTTCCAGAATAAAACCGACAGACCGGTCCAACTCATAAAGATACCGGATGCCGAAACCGCATCCGATTTCCACTCCGTCTTCAGGACCGGAAACTCCGCTGACAAGGGGTTCGCATACAAACTGCAACGCCTGTTTCCGACTTTCAACGCCGAACAGACGGTTGACATTGAAAGAAAAGCGCACAAATACAGGATACGTTGACAGGTTGCCGGTTCGACCTTTCAGCGTTCCCCGGGAATACCCGGTTGCCACGCCGATTTCATTGAGATAGACGCCGGGTTTTCCGGTTGTCTCAAGCGTGTTTGCGTATACGGGAACACGCATGCCATATCCGAGAACCGTCAGAAGGACGACGGCGGCCAAAAACCGGGCGCCTTTTATCAAATCTGCCGATGTTGCCGATGATTTCGACACAAAGACATCCTTTGGGAAAAGGTCTTTTCCAACAAAAAGATCAAACCATTATAACGAATATTTAAGCAGTTGTCACTTCTTCTTTTTTCAAAAAAACAGGCCGCCTCTGTCATCAATCATGGCAGGGACGGCCTGTTGAAACCTCAGCCGGTTTCTCTTAAAAACGAAGTGTCTATTGACCGATGCTTCCTATCCGCAGCAGCCACCCGGCGCGCAGGAATCGTTTCCATTACCTGCGCTCTGACACGCGCAGCCCGCCGACGTTGCCTGATCCGCAATCCCCATGATTTCCAGATCAAAAACCAGTGTTTCACCCGCCAAAGGATGATTCAGATCCACAACGACTTTTTCCTCATCAACGGATTTAACCTGCACCGGCACACGCTGTCCCTGGGATGTCTGGAGTGCGACCATGTCGCCTGGTTTCGGGTCCATTTCCGACGGTACCTGAGAACGTTCAAATACATGTTCAAGGGTTTCATCCCTTTCGCCATACGCCTGATCCGGTGGAAGCGTCACGGTTTTTTTCTCACTGGGCGCCATTCCGATCAGCGCGTCCTCAAATCCTTTTATAACCTGGCCCTCGCCGACTTTTACTTCAAGCGGTTCCCCGTTACGGCTGGTATCAAACATCTTGCCGTCTTGCAGGGTTCCTTCATAGTGCACTTGCACATAATGACCGTTTTTTACCGTTTCCATGGTAGCTCCTTTCAAAAACTCTTCAGATTAGAATTAAACTCTGAAGCCAACGTAAGGGCCATTATGGATAAGTCAAGATATTTTCATCATTACAGGAATAGAAAAAGTTGAATGAATACTAAAGAATTCAGGCATATAACTGATCCAGCAGATCCTTGTATTTCTTCTCCACCACCCCTCGTTTGACTTTCATGGTGGGAGTGAGTTCGCCGGTCTCCACCTGAAACGGGCGGGGGACAACGGCAAACTTCTTGATGGTTTCAAAGCGAGCCAGGTGCTTGTTGACCTCATCCACATGTTTCTGGATTTCTTCTTTCAGATCCTCACGGGCAATCAGCCTTTCATATTCCAGGTCCGGGCAACCGTGGGCTTCGGCCCAGCCCTTGAGGGTATCGGGGGAAAGGGAAAGCAGCACCGTCAGGTAGTTGCGCCGATCGCCGTGCACCATGGCCAGCTCAATCAGGGGATGATTCATCAGCAGACGTTCGATATTCGACGGCGTGACATTCTTGCCGCCCGAGGTGACGATGATCTCCTTCTTGCGCCCGGTGATCCAGAGATAGCCGTCGTCATCAATACGGCCCAGATCGCCGGTGTAGATCCATCCGTCATCGGTAATGGTTTTTCGGGTCAACTCCGGCTGGTTGAAATAGCCCTTGAAAACAATGTCTCCTTTTACCATGATCTCCCCGTCTTCGGCGATCTTGATTTCTGTTTCCGGCAGGGCCCGGCCCACGGAGCCGAACCGGTACGCATCCGGCGTGCAAAGATTGCAGAAACACGACACTTCGGTCTGGCCGTAGCCTTCCAGGACCAGCATGCCGCAGGCATGAAAAAATTCGAGGATTTCAACGGCAATGGGCGCAGACGAGGAAAGGAAATAGTGCACCCGCCCGCCGAAAATCCCGCGGACTTTTTTAAACACCAGCCGGTCGGCAATGGCCTGTTTGACGCGCAAAGCCGGCGGCAGATCCCGCCCTTCCTGTAAATGCCGGCTGGTTTCCCTTCCCACGGCTTGGGCCCAGCGGAAAATCTTCTGCTTTACCGGCGGCGCGGCCGCGACCTCGGACTGGATGCGGGCGTAGGCTTTTTCAAATATCCGGGGCACACTGCCGAAAAAGGTCGGTTTGATTTCCACAATATCTTCGAGAATCCGGTTGATGTCGTTGACATAAGCCGCCGCCACACCACGATGGATACGCACGAACTGGCCGGGGACGCGTTCGCCCACGTGGGAAAGAGGCAGAAAAAACATCATGCTGTCGCCGATCTGCTCATCGGTGATCAGCCGCCCGCAAAGATCAATCTCGGCCAGAATATTTTTGTGGCTCAGACAGGCGCCTTTGGGCGGACCGGTGGTGCCGGACGTATAGATGATGATGGCGGTATCATCCGGCTGGATCGCATTTTCGATCTCACTGAGGATATCGGGAGATTCTTCAAGAAGTTTCTCCCCTTTCTGCTCAAGATCCTTCAGCCGAAGGGCATCGGCATTTTCAAGATCCTCATCCCAGCATACCCGGTATTTTAACTCCGGGAGTTCGGCCAGATGGGAATCGACCTTTTCCGACAGGCCCCGGTTTTCCACAAACAAAACCGTTGAGCCGGAATCTTTGAGAATATAGGTGATCTGTTCGTCAGACAGGGTGTGGTAAATCCCCACGCTCACGCCCCCGGCCCTCAATACGCCCAGATCGGCCAGGGTCCACTCCAGACGCGTGTTGCCCATGATGGAAACCCGATCCCCGGTCTGGACTCCCAGGGATCGCAGGCCGGCCGCGATCCGTTCCACCCGTTTGTCCACCTCTCCCCAGGTCACCGGGTTCCACTTGCCATTCTTTTTCACCAGAAACGCGGTTTTGTCCGCATCTTTCCGGCAGCGGTCGTTTACCATCTCGATCAGATTTCGCGGCATGGTCGTCACCTT
>CAZRES010000198.1:0-3885 GCA_964598885.1 uncultured Desulfobacteraceae bacterium
GAAGGCCTTACCTGGAACGTTTATGACGCCAACACCATGACCCAGGCGGATATCTACGGAGAAATTCTCTGCGTGCTGGGGGAGATGCGTCCCGACATCGTGGGCCTGTCCGCCGATCTGGCCAAATCCACCAAGATCGGCAAATTCGCGGAAAAATTCCCGGACCGGTTTTTCAATGTGGGCATTGCCGAGCAGAACCTGTTCGGCATGGCCGCGGGCATGGCCAAATCCGGGCTCACGCCCTTTGTGAGCACCATGGCGGTGTTTACCACCATGCGGGCCGCCGAGCAGGTCCGCACCGATATCTGCTATCAGAATCTCAATGTCAAAATCATCGCCACCCACTCGGGCACTTCCTTCGGGCCGGCCGGCACCACCCATCACTGCACCGAGGATCTGGCCATCATGCGGGCCATGGCCAACATGACCGTCATCGCGCCAGCCGACGGCATTGAAACCGCCAATGCCGTCAAAGCCTGCGTGGACTGGCCGGGGCCGGTCTATCTCCGCATCGGACGCGGATTTGAGCCGCGCTGTTATGAAAACGAGGATTACGGGTTTGAAATCGGCAAATCGGTCCAACTCCATCCGGGCACGGACGCCACCCTGATCGCTGCCGGCATCCCGGTGCTCCAGGCATTGGAAGCGGCCAGGTTCCTCAAGGAAAACGACGGGCTGAGCATCCGGGTTATCAACATGCACACCATCAAGCCCATGGACACCGAGGCCGTGATCTCAGCCATCAAAGACACCCGGCGCATCATCACCTTTGAGGATCACAATGTCGAGGGAGGACTGGGCAGCGCCGTGGCCGACGTCATCGCGGCATCCGGCAAGGGATGCGCCTTTGAAAAAGTCGGCATCCCGGACTGCTACTGCATCGTGGGCTACCCCGAGGATCTCCAGAACTACTACAAGCTGGATGCCGACGGCATCATCGAAAAGGTCCGCGAGATCATGGGGCGTGAATTTGAGGAAGACGAAGACTGGGAAGATGAGGTATGACATGGCCACACCCACGGAACTGATGACCGCCCGGATTTTCCTTAAGGCCCTGTTTCCGGTGATGAAGGTCGTTATCGAAGACGACCCTAAAATGAAGGCAAAATTTAAAACCGTCACCGGCAAGGTGCAGTTTATCGCCCGGGACCCGGCCGACGATATCGGGGCCTGCCTTCATTTCGAGCAAGGGCGGCTGGAGATCATCCAGGGCGTCTGCCCCGACCCGGAAATCACCTTCGGGTTTCCCAGCGTGGCCAAAATGAACGCCATGCTGGCCGGCAAGCCCGTGATCCCCCGCATCCGGGGCCTGCTCAACATCGGCCTGCTGATCAAGATGTTTTCCCTGCTGCTCTATCTTAAAATCCTGATGCCCTCGGCCCGGCCCAAAGACCCGTTCAAACGCCGGATGAAAGTCAAGCTGACCATCTACATGATCACTACGGCGCTGAGCCAATACAACAAGGGCGGTGACCCGGAGATGGTCAAGTGGACCTCTAATCAGCCCGAACGGATCTACCAGATGTCGGTGGACGGCGAGCCGGATATCGCGGGATACCTGCGGGTAAAAGCTGGAAAAACCAAGGCCGGCCGGGGATTCTACACGCGGCGGCATCCTTTCGTTCACATGCGTTTCAACGGCGTTGACGGGGCCATGCCGGTCATGCTAAACGAGGTGAGCATGGTGGAAGCCATCCGCAACGAGTACCTGACCGTGGAAGGCTCCCCGGAATACGGCCGGGACATCGGCGATTTCATGATGCGCATCCAGGCGTTGACGACCTGAAAGCCTGACAGAAAATTATGCGAAACCCAAAATCGAACGGCAAACGGGTCCTGGTAACCGGCGGCGCGGGCTTTATCGGCTCTCATGTGGTGGACGCCTGTATCGCGGCAGGCTATGACGTGGCCGTGGTGGACAATCTGTCCACGGGCCGGATGGCAAACCTCAATCCGGCGTCCCGGTTTCACCAGATCGATATCCGCTCCGATGACCTGAATGCCGTGTTCCGGCAGGAAAAGCCCCATATCATCAATCATCACGCGGCCCAGATGTCGGTCCCGGATTCGGTGCGGGACCCGAAATTCGATGCCGACGTCAATGTCCTGGGCTTTCTCAATCTCATGGAATGCGCCCTCCGGCATGAGGTTAAAAAAACCATTTTCATTTCATCCGGCGGGGCCATTTACGGCGAAACCGACATCTACCCCACTCCGGAAACCTTTCCGCCCCAACCCCTGTCGCCCTATGCCGTCACCAAGCTGATCGCCGAGCATTACCTGCAATTCTACCGCCACCAATACGGCATGGATTACACGGTGTTGCGCTACGCCAACATCTACGGCCCTCGACAGATCCCCAAAGGCGAAGCCGGCGTGGTGGCAATCTTCATCGAAAACCTGCTGGCCGGCCGGCCGTCGGTCGTCAACGCCTATCCGGATGAACCCCGGGGCATGGAGCGGGATTACTGCTATGTCGAAGATGTGGCCCAAGCCAATATCCTGGCAATGGCGCCCGGGAGCGCCGCAGGCGACGTCTTTAACATCGGCACGGACATCCCCACGAAAACCGCGGATCTATATGATATCATACACAAAACATATGCCGCCGCCATTCGCGAACGCACAGGCGCTGACCCTGCTCCATCCTTGGCAAGCCCAAACTGCGAACCGGCCAGGAAAGGCGATCTTACCCGAAGCTGCCTCAACATCAAAAAAGCCCGGTCAATGCTTGGATGGAAACCCTCCATAACCCTTATTGATGGTATCTCCAAAACGATGGCATGGTATCGAACAGACCGATAGACCTTTTAAATGCTGCCGCCTCGCCATACCGCATGGCAAAAAGAATTGTGTTTATCGCCATAATGAGTATAATGCCGGCAAACTTGTTTCCGACTCTCCCAACATCGATGATGATGAGACATTATGGGCAAACACATTCTGGTCATCCGCGGGGCCGGATTCCTGAGCTCCCATTTGTGCGAACCATTGCTTGTGGATCACAATGAAGTCCTTGCCACGTTTTTCTGAGCTCACCCGGACTCAAGCCCTATATTGACAGCGACAGGAAAATCCCTGATGCATCTGATGAGCCAACGGTGATCGACAGCATTGGCATCACCACTGACCAGGGGATGAGCGCCATCAATGCCGGGCAGGGAGAAACGGAGGCGGGGCAATTTGAAACGCCCACACCTATTTCCAGGACCACCGCCAGCGCCGCGCTCTATACCCAGAAAGCGCTCGACGTCGTCTTTTCAATGCATGGGATGTATTTTGATGTTGATTTTTTTGCCTGCCAGGAAGATGTGGATCTCGCGTTCCGCATGCGGCTGCTCGGCTTTACAGCCTGGTACGTGCCCGGCCCTCCGGTGTTGCATGTACATAGCGCCACGGGCCAAAGCTATTCACCATTTAAATCCTATCATATTCATCGCAATACCTTGTATATGATCCTTAAGAATATGTCGGGATTGCTGCTGATGACAGGATTTGCCCATTTCATGGCAAAATACGTCGGGCTTCTTGGAAGTCTGCCGAAACATCGGAGGCCCTCCTTTGAGCTCTCCAAAACGGCCGGGATTTCCGCAATGATTGGCATTGTTCTCAATGCATGAGCCCTGTTTATGCTTCATCTGCCGTCCCTGCTGACCAAAAGAAGGCGCATCCAGAAATCACGGGTATGCGGGACACGCCAGGTAAAAGGATGGTTTACGGAATTTGGAGCAAACCGGGAAAAAATGATTTATGGCAAGCCGGATGCGGATGCCGGCCCGGATTTATAAGGACATTGTTATCTGCTATGGGCAAAAAAAAAAGAAAACTCAAATCGCCCGCGCCGGCCAAACCAGCGCCCCTGCCGGTTAAAATTATTTTTAATTA
>CAZRES010000199.1:0-3870 GCA_964598885.1 uncultured Desulfobacteraceae bacterium
GCCAAAACCGATTTGTTGCCAATAGATCCATCCATGTATATATTGGAAAAAAGACAAAGATAACGAGGATGTCATGATTTCCAAAACAATCCGCGGCAAAGCGTCCAACCTGGCGGCATCTCCCTGGATCATCATCGGATCAGTGGGGATTCTGCTGGTCGTCGTGGTCGTGCTGGCATATCAGAATTACAGCCGGGAGAAAAAGTATATGTCCCAGATTCTGAGTGAAAAGGGCGCCGTTGTCATTAAGGCCTTAGAGGCCGGGGCCCGGACCGGAATGATGGGCATGATGTGGGGCGGCCGGCAGGTTCAGAACTTGATCGAGGAGACCGCCCAGCTTCCGGACGTCCTCTATATAACGGTGGTAGACACCGAGGGGTTGATTCTGGCCAGCAGCAGCCGCGGGCTGATCGGGACCCGCATGAGCGCGGATTCGCCCGAAGGAGGGTTTGATCCTTCTGAGACTGTCAACTGGCGGATCAAAAACATTAATCACCGGCAACAGACGTTTGAAGTGTATCGATATTTCCGGCCGATTTCCAACCGGCATACCTGGATGCGCAATCGAATGGGCCGGATGATGCACGGGCCCGGCATGAAGACGGAATCCGATGATGACTGGTGTTTTCCTTCTGCAACCAGCGACACAAAACAGATCATGCTGGTCGGTTTAGACCCCCAAGCTTTTGAAGAAGGGCGCAGGGAAGATATCCGCAATACGGCCGTCATATCCGGCGTGCTCATTCTGCTGGGACTGGCCGGTTTTATTTCCATGTTCTGGATGTACGGTTATCGAGCAGCGAAAAAATCACTGCAAGACGCCAGCGCCATTAAAGATCAGGTGGTAACGAGTCTTCCCGTAGGGTTGATCGCTACGGATAAAGCGGGAAAAATCGCCTTTTTCAACAGTGCTGCCGAGCGCATCACCGGATTTGATTTGAGCCGGGCCCGGGGGAAAGCCCCTGATACAGTTCTGCCAAACCATTTATGCGGCATAATAAAATCTCTGGACCGCGATCAATTGATTTCCGAAAAGGAAATGGAATGCGAATTCGCCGGGGGCCGGATGGTTCCGGTCAGCGTCAGCGCATCGAAAATTATCAACGAGGAAGGTCAATTTGTCGGCAAAGTGATGATCATTCGTGATCTGGGCGAGATCCGCCGACTTGAGGAAGAAGTGCGTCGAACGGAAAAACTGGCGGCCATCGGCGATCTCGCCGCGGGAGTGGCTCACGAAATCCGAAACCCGCTGAGTTCCATCAAGGGGATCGCCTCCTATTATAAAAACAAATTCGAAGACGGCAGCGAAGATAAAGACATGGCCGGCGTCATGATCGAGGAGGTGGATCGGTTGAACCGGGTTATCAGCGAACTGATCGAGTTTGCCAGACCCACGAAGTTGAATACAAAACCATCCGATATAAATGAACTTTTGAAACATTCTACCCGGCTCCTGGAACAGGAAGCCGCGGCAAAAAACGTTCACATCCGGCTACACCTTCCGTCCGATTCCATAAAGGCCAGTGTGGATCCGGATCGGTTGACCCAGTGTTTTTTGAACGTTTTTCTGAACGCCCTGCATGCCATGGAAACCGGAGGCCGGTTAACCGTTTCCTGTTCCGCTGAAGACGGCGACCGCATCCGGATTGTCATCGAAGACAACGGCGCGGGCATCCCCCCGGAGGATTTGAGCAAAATATTCGATCCTTATTTCACCACCAAACCGAAAGGCACCGGTCTGGGTCTGGCGATCGTTCACAAGATTATCGAAGCCCACCAGGGTCAGGTCAACGTGCGAAGCACCGTTGGCCAGGGCACGGCATTTTCGATTACCCTGCCGTTAACGCAAGCGAAATAAGATAGATAGTTATGAGCAAACAAACCCCTTCTCACATTTTGATTGTCGATGACGATGTCAATCATTTGAAAACCCTTCAAACCATTGCTAAAAGTTGGGGTTACCAGGTGTCCACGGAAGATGACGGCGTCAAGGCAGTGGAACGCGTCAAAAAGGGACCCTTCGCCCTGATCCTGATGGATGTCCGCATGGCCCGGATGAGCGGCATCGAGGCTTTAAAGAGGATCAAGCAATACAATCCGGCCATCCCGATTCTCATCATGACCGCCTATTCTTCGGTTGATTCCGCGGTTGAGGCCCTTAAGGCCGGGGCATACGATTATTTAACCAAACCCTTGGACTTTGAAGTGCTGAAGATAAGCATGGCGCGCACCCTTGAACATTCGGGCCTGAAAACGGAAAATGCCGCCCTGAAATCCCGGCTGGGCGCGGATTATGATTTGAAAAACATCATTGGCCAGAGCCGACCGATGAAAGCCCTGATCGACATGATGGCCATGATCGCGCCGTCGGAAGCGACGGTTTTGATCACCGGGGAAAGCGGGACGGGCAAGGAACTGATCGCCAAATCGATTCATCACAACAGCCCGCGAAAAGATCATTCGCTGGTGGTGGTCAATTGCGCCGCCTTGACCCAGACGCTGCTGGAATCCGAGCTTTTCGGTCACGAAAAGGGCGCGTTCACGGGCGCCGACAGACGCCGCGAGGGCCGCTTTATGCAGGCCGACAAGGGCAGCATTTTTTTAGACGAAATCGGCGAGACGTCCGCCGCCATGCAAGCCAGATTGCTGCGGGTGATTCAGGAAAGGGAAATTCAGCGGGTGGGCGGGGAAGAGACCGTAAGCGTGGATGTGCGGATTATTGCCGCGACCAATCGAAACCTGGAGGAAGAAGTCAAGAATGGTAGGTTTCGGGAGGATCTGTTTTACCGCTTGAACGTGGTCGCCCTCCATATTCCTCCCTTGCGGGAACGGCATGAAGATATTCCGCTGCTGGCGCAGCATTTCCTTGAAAAATATTCGGACAAAAACCACAAGACGGTGAAGGGTTTTTCTCCGGTGGCCATGGATATGCTGCTTAAATACCCCTGGCCCGGCAATGTCAGAGAACTTGAAAATACCATCGAACGCGCCGTGATTCTCCTTCCGGATGACTATATCACCGATAAGGAATTGCCGTCTACCCTCACCGAAAGCTATGCCGAAAGAATCGGCCAAGTGCTCCCGCCGCCTCAGGTCGCCGCCAACCGCTCTCTGGAGGAAATCGAAAGGGAGGCCATTTTCGCCACCTTGGAGGACAGTGGCGGGAATAAGAGTGAAACCGCCCGGCGGCTTGGCATTAATCGCAAGACCCTGCATAAGAAATTAAAAGACTATGGCCTGGAGTGAGCCCGGCGCCCACCGGATGGTCATTTTCACCCCACATCCTGAAACCCATAGCGCATATATGGGTATTTTTACCCCACATTTATTCTCCAGCGCTCCTTACTTATTGATCCGGTTGCGTTGTTAATAAAAAATATTAACAGCAAAAACAAAAAGATAGATTTAATATACTCTATTGTGTCCGTTTCTGGCATCATCCTTGCTTTTTAAAAAGACAACCCCGAAAGACTTTCGGGAAAAATAATTATTTTAAAAGGAGGTATGAACATGAGACGGAATGTAAAAGAAATACTGGTGATTGTAGTGCTGGCGGTATTCGGCCTTACGGCGGTTGCGTTCGCCGGCTGGGGCGGCGGATATGGCCAAATGAGGGACCGCTGCTGGCGGGCGGAAAACGAAGTTTCCGCTAATCTCACCGCCGATGAAATCGCAACGTTGAACCAGCAGCGAGCCGAGTTCTTCAAGGCCACGGAAGGCACCAGACAACAGCTGTACGAGAACGAGCTTGCGCTGCAAGCAGAATTGGCAAAGGATAATCCGGACACGGAAAAGGCCTCCAGACTGCAGAGCGAAGTTTCGAAACTGCGGGGCGAGCTTGATCAAAAACGGCTGGATTATGAAATACAG
>CAZRES010000200.1:0-3759 GCA_964598885.1 uncultured Desulfobacteraceae bacterium
GCCTGATATTTGCGTTTGGATTGTCGGCGTTTCATATATGATATTTTCGGTTCGGTCAAGGCGGAAGGCGATTGCCGGTTAAAACAGAATGTCCATTACCTCGGATAAGCGGTTGATACCGATCAAATCGATATCTTTTGTTTTTTTAACCGGTTTTAAACTATTTTCCGGCACGATGCAACGGGTGAATCCCATCTTTTTCACTTCCCCGATGCGAGCGGCCAGATGCGACACTCCCCGCACTTCGCCGGCAAGCCCCACCTCGCCCACCAGCAGAGTGCCTTCGGGAACCGGCCGATCCAGAAAGCTTGACGCCACCGCGGAAACCACCCCCAGATCCGCCGCGGGTTCGGTAATCTTTACCCCGCCGGCCACGTTCATGAAAATATCCTGTCCGGCCATGTTTAAGCCCAGTTTTTTTTCCATTACCGCCACCAGCAGGGACACCCGGTTAGGATCCAGGCCCAGAATCGTGCGGCGGGGGTTCCCGAAACCCGCACTGCTGATCAGGGCCTGCAGCTCCACCAGGATGGGCCGGGTCCCTTCCATGCAGGCGGTTACCACGGAACCGGGAGCGTTTTTGGCCCGCTCGGCCAGAAATACCGCCGACGGATTCGGCACTTCCGCCAGGCCGTTTTCCTTCATTTCAAACACGCCGATTTCATTGGTGGAGCCAAAACGGTTCTTGACGGCCCGAAGGATCCGGAACAGATGATTCTGGTCTCCTTCGATATACAGCACCGTGTCCACCATGTGCTCCATGATCCGCGGTCCGGCAATGGACCCATCCTTGGTGACATGGCCGATAATAAACGCGGGAACGCCGGTCTGCTTGGCCATGACCATCAGCTTCATGGTGGCCTCCCGGACCTGGCTGACCGAGCCCGGCGCGGATGCCGCTTCATGGCTGAACATGGTCTGAATGGAATCAATGACCAGGGCCTCGGGTTTGAGGGAAGTCACCATCTCCAGAATGGCGTCGATATCGATCTCGGCGGCGGCCAGCATGCCGGAAGTCAAGGCGGCAATCCGGCGGCTTCGCAGTTTCAATTGCCGGAGGGATTCCTCCCCGGAGACATAGAGCACCTTGTGTCCCCTGTGCGCCAAACCGTGCAGCACCTGAAGCAGCAGGGTGGATTTGCCGATGCCCGGATCACCGCCGATGAGCACCAGGCTGCCGCGGATGACGCCGCCTCCCAGGACCCGGTCGAACTCGGCAATGCCCGTGCTGACGCGCGTTTCATCCGCGATATCCACGGAATCAATGGGAACGGCTTCCACACGGCGGCCGGCGCCGGCTCCCGCGTGGAAACGGCCTGTCGGCAAAGCCTTTTCCTCGGCAAAGGAATCCCATTGGTTGCATTCCGGGCATTTCCCCAGCCACTTGGGCGTCTGATACCCGCAGTGGATACAGCTGAAAAGTGTTTTTGGATTTTTTCCCATGCGTCTCCAGGCAATTTATAGACGATGACACGTTTCCGGTTTGACAATATCGACAAAACCATGTCATTGTATGGCTGACATTGTAAAGGCGCGGCCAGGGCGCCAAAACAAAAACCTTGCCTGTCATCTTAAAGAAGGAAAGGATGCTTGTCCACAGTTTATCGTCTCTTTTCTTCGGATTTTGCAAGTTCTTCATAATCGTTGATTCCCGGAGATTTTCATGATCGATTATCACGTGCATACATCCCTTTGCAGCCACGCTGTCGGTTCCATGGAGCAGTATGTTCGGGCTGCTGTCGGGATCGGTTTGAAAGAAATCTGTTTTCTGGATCACCTGACCCTGCATGAGAAGGGAAAGCATCTTTCCATGGCGCCGGCGGACGTACCGATCTATTTTCATGCCGCCCGCCAGCTGGCCGGGTTTTACCGGGACCGGATCGCGGTCAAGGTCGGTCTTGAAGTTGACATGGATCCAAAATACACCGACGACATCACTGACATTATTTCTCCCTTTTCTTTTGATGTGATCGGCGGCTCCATTCATTTTATTAACGATATCAACATCGTGAGCTCCAAAAATGCCGATTCCGGGCGGGAACAGATGGACATTGCCGATATTTGTGAAAGATATCTGGAAAAAATCGATGCCATGCTTGATGCCGATGTCATTGATGTGGTGTGCCATCTGGATGTGACCAAAAAGTTCGGCCGCCCCACGCCGGCGGATTTTGAACGAAAATATAATGAAATCCTTTCCAAAATCCGGAATAAAAATCTGGCGGTGGAACTTAACACCAGCGGGCTCAAGCACGGGGCCGCGGAATTTTATCCAAGCCCTCGGCTGCTGGCCCTGTGTCATGAAAAAGGCATCCCGGTCACGCTGGGTTCCGACGCCCATTCCCCAGCCAGCGTAGGCCGGCATTACGACAAGGCCATTGATATGCTCAAAACCATGGGTTATGCCAGTGTCGCCGCCTTTACCCGTCGGCAACGATACGATATCGCGTTAAACGATTTTTAAACCATAATCCGGAAACTTTTCAAAATCATCCAGGAGGCCGATTGTGACATTTGCCCCCCGAACCTGTTTGGGTCTGGTCATGCTTACCATAACGCTGCTGCTGTGCGGAATTTCCGACTCTTGCTTTTCAGAGGCATCCGCAGCAGAAGCCGAGCTGAACTTCCGCAGCCTGAAAATTCGGCTGATCAATGATGACGCCTTTGATTTAAGCCCGGATCGCATTGGGGAACTGTTTGGTCACAGCGCCCTTTCCTACGATATCAGGGCCGTATCTTCTTATTTCCAGCATCAAGAAAGCCGGCTGAATTACGATCAGTTCCTGGCTCCTGATCAGATCCGCAAGGCCCGGGCCTATATAAAAAAACACCAGGCTCATTTGGCTGAAACCGAAAAAACGTACGGTGTTGACAAGGAAATCATCACCGCGATTGCGCTGGTGGAAACCCGGCTCGGCACGTTTGTAGGGAAAAACTCCGTCTTTAATATCCTGGCCACCATGGCGGCCCTGGAAGACCCGGACATCCGCGAGCTGTTCTGGGAAGAAATTCCGGTGGAACGGCGCATCAGTAAAAGCAAATACGACAAAAAGGCGCTGCAGAAAGCCCGGTGGGCCTACAAGGAACTCCGGGCTTTTCTGAAATACGTGGAAGGTCAGGGACTTTATCCCTATGATCTTCCGGGCTCTTATGCCGGAGCCATGGGCATCGCCCAGTTCATGCCCAGCAATATCCTGACCCTGGCCGTTGACGGCAACAAGGACGGACAGGTCAACCTGTTTCAGCACGAAGACGCCATCTCCAGCATCGCCAATTATCTGAAGCACCACGGCTGGGAACCGGGCATGGCCCGGGACGACGCCTACAAGGTGGTCTTTCATTACAACCGCAGCAAATATTATGTAAACACCATCCTTGCTATTTACGACAAACTGAAGGGATAACCGGTGAGTGTAAAGTTGCTTCTCATCATTATTGCCATTGCCCTGCCGTTTTTTATGCTGACCATGTGGGCGGCAGTGGATGTCGCCGTTAAAGAATTCCGCACTCCCCGGGAGAAAACCATCTGGTGGATCATCGCCCTGATCCCGTTTATCGGATGGCTCATCTACCTGGCCGGCGGATTCAGACGAGGCGTCAAACCCGGACAGTCCTGACCAAAATTATAATTGACAAACACACGGCGCATGAATAAGGTGTGCCATTGTTTTTGTGGTCCCATCGTCTAGTGGCCTAGGACGCCGGCCTCTCACGCCGGAAACGCGGGTTCGAGTCCCGCTGGGACCACCAATGATATCG
>CAZRES010000201.1:0-3759 GCA_964598885.1 uncultured Desulfobacteraceae bacterium
ACCATGAGATGAAAGTATCGGATATTATCAGAGGAGAAGACCTACTTCCCAATACTCCTAAGCAAATTTTTATTCAAAAAGCTTTAGGTTTCAAGCAAGTAAATTTTGCTCATTTACCATTAATTTTAGGACCAAAAGGTAAATTAAGTAAACGTGATGGTGATAAATATGGATTTCCTGTATTTCCTTTAGAATGGACTGATCCTAAAACTGGCGACAAATCAAATGGTTATAAATCAGATGGATATACACCAGATGCAGTTATTAATATTTTAGCTTTTTTATATTCCTTATCGTTAAATAGGTATTTAATATTAATAGATATAATAAAAATTTTTTTAGGAATTCGGATAAAAAAATTTAATTCGTCTTTACGATAGGAAATATGAAAGGAGAAGGTAGTAATGAAGAAGAATATGGATAAAGGTTATATCGCGCTTCTCGGATGGTCGCTTAATGCGGTTGAGGCAGCGGATAAGTTTGATCGACGTTATGTTGTGGTGGCACCCGAGTGGGCCGAAGATTACTGCAAAAAATATGATATCCCTTATCTCCCGTGGAATTTTGAGCGACTTAATGATCGTTCCATGGAGATTGCCCACACCCTGCAGGATATGGATGTGGATGTGGCCATCCCGTTGTATGAGGAAACGGTGGAGTGGGCCGGCGCCATCAATTCGGTGTTGCTCGGCAATCCGCGGCTGCTGGGCCAGTCCATGCTGATGCGCGACAAGGCGCTGATGAAACGCCGGGCCCAACTCGGGGGGATACGGGTCGGTATTTTTGAAGAGGCCCGGGATCGGGACCATGTCATCCGATTTCTCAAACGGGTCAACCAGACCCTGCTGAAGCTAGATGGTGATCCAAATGATCCGATTCATTTCAAGGCATTTGATAAGGCCGGTTGTTTGGGCCATCGGGTAATCCGCACGCCTGATGACGTTGATAATATTCCCGATGATGAGTTTCCGGCATTGCTGGAATCTCACCTGGACGGATGGGAATTCGCCGTCGAGGCCTGGATTCATGACGGGAAAATCCGCTTTCTTAATATCTCTGAATATGTGAGCCTTGGTTACTCAGTATTTGTGCCGGCATCACCGGAACTGGAAAAGTTCCGGCCCCAGATCACGGCGGAAGTGGAAAAATTGATAAAGGTGTTCGATATTGAGTTCGGATTGATTCATCCGGAATATTTTCTGACCAGCGATTCCACCATGTATTTCGGAGAGGTGGCGTATCGCCCGCCGGGCTTCAAGGTTTTTGAACTGCTGGAAAGGGTATATGGGTTCAATGCCTATCAAGCCACGATTCTGGTGTTTGACCCGAAAACCACTGCAGAAGAAATCAAGGCGTTTTTTCCAAAAGAGCTCGTGGATGCCAAGGGCCATGCCGGCTGCTTCGGCGTTTATCCCCGCTTACGGGTTGTCAGCAGGCTGGAGATTCCGGAAGAGACGGAGGATCATCCCTACTTTGAATCCCATGAACTGACATCGCCGCAGGAAGAAATCGTCACCAAACGTACGGCGTTTGGAACCCACTGGGGGCTGGTTTATTTTGTGGGCGATGATCCCAATGTCATGCGGGATCTTTTGAAGCGACAGGAAGAGCTCGATTTTTATCTATGATTTATTTTACCGGGTGACGGTTTCAAAAGGATTCGAATGACAACAAACAATGTGGCGCCAAAGCCTGATGCCGTGGAACTTGAACACCTGCTTAACCTGCTGGACCAGGCCACGGCTGCTTTGGCCGATGCCAGTGATTTTGCAAAGCCCGCCAAAATTGCGAGGGTTTTCGACATCGCCCGCCGGGTGATGATGCGGGATGGCGGATGCGCGGCCATTGAAGTCCGGGCCAAAAGGCTTGAAGAGGCCGGTGTGTTTCTGGGGTCAGACTGGGAGTCCCCGCAGATTCTTATTCCCTCGCTTTCCTCCGGCTCTTTGAAAAGTTCGGATGCCCATACCGTGGTTATCGAGGCGCTCAGCGAACTCCGGCTTCTTGCAGTCGCCCGCGGCGATTATTTTCATCCACTAATATCCGCCGAGCAGGCCCATCATTATATGACTCAGGTTCTGGCCCTTAATCTTGAACGGCTTTTTATTCCGCCCAGTGAAGCCGAACGCAACACCCAGGGACGATTGGCGCAATTGCCCCGCATGCTCATGAAACACCTGGCCGACCGCATCGGTTATGAACATATCGTTGACCGGCTGATCGATGAAGTCTGGCGCATCCAGCAGCAGCGGCCGATTCAGGTAGATCCGGTCAAACGGATGATTACCCAGATCGCGGTCTGCCAAGCAAATCCCACAATTGATCTGGGAACCAGCGGACAAGGGGCCGCTCGTCTGGTCAGCAGTATTTATGGGCCGACCCAGGCGTGTCGAGAGGATCCGGGCCTTGAGATCTATCGTCAGCGGCTGGAACCCATGGACAGCGCCGCCCTGCAGAACGAGGCAACCGGTTTTGCCCGTGCCATGCGCGATACCGGTCTGGTATCGCCATACCATCCGGTGCTTCTACGATTTCTGCTGGAGCACGGAGATTATCTCATTGCCGAAGCCCTGGGGTTGTCCACCACCGGCCGTGATTGCCTGCTCTGCTATCATCAGCTTGTGCGCGCGATGATCGATGCAGCGGTGCATCCGGCCACGGCCCAGGCGGTTTATGGTTTGTCCCTGATGCTGGAACGGGGCATTATTTATCAGCCCCCGGTGGGGCCCGCCCTCTGGCGGCAGCTGGGACTTAACCTTTCCCCTGCTTCTCAGGAACGGCTGTGCGCGGTGTTTGGGCCGGATATTTCACCCCAGGCCCGGCTGATGGAAGGCGTGTTGTGCATGCTTGGCCTGCCGCTGGGGGTGGGCCAAGGCAACAATCCCACCTGCCAGGCGGCCAGAGCTCTGTCCATGTGGGCATATAACGATCCGGATTATTTACTCCAGATGGTGGCGTGGGCTGCCCGGGACGATGAGATTGTCATCCATTTCGAGGGACAGCCGATCTCGTCCAAGGAAAGCGCATCCGGGGTCGCCACGTCGCCCATCATGGATCTTGATCCGGTATCGTTATTGGTGGTGCCTCACCTGGATCGGATTTATGCCGAGATGGGACGGCGATGCATGGATCGCAAGGGGGATCCGCATCAATGGATCAACCCGGAATTTCACGGCTGGTGGGTCGGTAGGGGTTTTTGGATTAACGTCGATGTGGCCACGGGCAATCTTCACGAACCCGAGGAATTTCTTCGGCATTTTTATGCGGATTATCATCCTTACTATAACGGCAATCAGCCACTGATTCATCCGCAACCGGCCGGAATTGCGGCAACCGACAGCGCGGCGCGTTTCATGGGCTGGCACGCCATTACCATCGTGCGCGTGGCTTTGGATCCCGCCGATGTCATGCGGGTTTATTTTTTTAATCCCAATAACGACAGCGGCCAGGATTGGGGCGATGATATCCAGGTCAGCACTGCTGGAAACGGAGAACGTTTCGGCGAGTCTTCCCTGCCTTTCGACCAGTTTGCCTCCCGGCTTTATATCTTTCATTATGATCCCTTGGAGCACGGCGAAGTAACCGCCGTCAGCCAGGAGGAAATCAATCGGGTAATGGCATACGTGCGGCGCAGTTGGGGCGCGGACCGTCTTCCGGCCGGCGGTTTTCAAGCAGAAATCGGAGAAATGGGGGACAGCCACTAATTTTTTACATCTCGATTTCTTCCACCAGATGCTGGTGAAGAACACAGACCGCTTTTTG
>CAZRES010000202.1:0-2209 GCA_964598885.1 uncultured Desulfobacteraceae bacterium
GGGGAGATTTCTTTTTCAGTGCGGATCATAAGGATTCAGGACGTTGCATGGTTCTGGGTTCTACCTGAACTGAGCGTTCTCAATTTTGAACGGGATTATTTTAAATAGATGAGTTGAACGATGCCGCCGCCCCCACCACCGCATCCGGAATCTTCGCCGGGTCAAACACCACGTCAAAGGCCCACTTTCCGAACCCGCCGTGTTCGTTGACCGCCTGAATCCAGGTGCGCATGGCGGCGCGTTTGGCTTTGTTCTGTTCGCTGTCCTGGCCTTTGACTTCGAGCACCAGGGTTTTGCCCGTATCCAGCCGGATCAGGTAATCCGGGATAAAATTGCGGCCCGATCCCCGGTACAGATACCGGATTTTGAAATTCAAATGATCGTTTTTGGCCCAGGCGGCGACCCGCGAAGATCGTTCGCAAAAATCCGCCACCGCCTTTTCCCAGGTGCTGTCGTAGACCACATGGCTGATCTGGGATTTTTTCGTGGGCGCGCAGAACTTGGTGGTATACCAGGTGCGCATAAAACCCGTGGACCCGATGGGAAATTCCTGATCAAAACAGGGGGAAAGGCTTTCAATATTCTGCATTTCCACAAACCGGTTCACATGGCCCACAATCAGATCCATATTCATGGCAACCAGAATCCGCCGCCGCACCGGTTCCTGATGCCACAGGCTGGGGATATCGAGCTTGTCGCCGGTTAAAAACGCTTCCACCAGCCGGATGAGCTGCACCGCCAGATATTGTTTGTCCCCGGAAAAAGTTTGCTCGCTCTGGAGATACAGTTTGCGGGCCGCCCGGAAGACCAGCCGCTGCAACCGGAATTCCCCGGCCGCTTTTTCAAGGTCAATGGCGCTCACCTGATCCAGGTTGGCATATCCCGCCAGGGCCGGGGCGATTTCCGCGTACACCGGCGTCTGGGAGGGGTCGATGGTCAGGGGTTTCACCTGATTCCAGTCAATGGTCAGCGTGGGTTTTAACACCGTTTCAATGCGCAGCAGATTGGGCCACCGGATTTCATATTGATTCCGGCCCGGCGCCACCTCGATCTGCTTGCTGGCCCTGGGCGGCGGCGGGGCCTCCCCGCCCTCCCCGGCTTTTAAAAAAATGGAAAGGGGCACGCCGAATACATTCACGTATTCCGGCAAAAAGAAACCGTCATCATCTTTTTCAAACGCCACCCGCCGCAGCCCCCGGCCGATGACCTGCTCGCACAGCAACTGGCTGGAAAACGCCCGCAGCCCCATGATATGGGTCACATTGGCGGCATCCCAACCTTCAGACAGCATGGCAACGGAAATCACGTTCTGAATATGCTTGCCGGGTTTGTCCCGTTTGCCCACCGTATCCACAATGACCCGGAGCTGTTCTTCCTGTTTGGCGGCCAGCAGTTCCTGTTTTTTATCGTCGGGCATATCCGATGCCTGAATAATTTCTTCCAGCCGGACGGCATAATCCTTGTCTTTGGTCATGGACTCGCCCCGCTCGGCTTTTTCCAGGACCCGTGAATCCACCCGCAAGGTTTTTTCCGGCGCCCGGGTTTCCTCAATCAAACAGTCGCCGTCATTAAAAAACCGCTCAATCCGGGCCGCGGTCTCCGTGCGGTTGCACACCGTCAGCATCACCGGCGGAATGGTATGGCCTTCGGCCCGCCACTGGTTTGCCGCATCCCGCCAGTCGTAAGCCAAAAGCGCATAGGCTTTCTGCACCAGGTCCGGCAGGGGTTCGTGAACTTCCGCCTTGTGGCTTAAATCCTGCCGCACCTCCGGCTCATTGTACAAATGATAGAGCTTGGATTTATACGTTTTGGCATTGGCAAGGGCGTCGTCTTTCACCACCACCCGGGGGGTTTTCACCAGCCCGGCCTCAATGGCGTCGTTTAAGCCGAAATCCGACACGATCCAGCCGAACAGCCCTTTTTCCGTGGATTTTTTCCCGGTGGGCGCAAACGGGGTGGCGGACAGGTCAAAACATCGGCGGATGCGCCGGGTTTTATGGATCCGGTCCAGCCCGTCAATCCATTGGGTGGCTTCATCCAGGTCAATGCCCAATTCCGCGGCTTCCTGTTTGCTCACTTTGAGTTCCGGCCGTTTGCGATAGGCATGATGGGCTTCATCATTAAACACAATGATATCCTTGAATCCGGACAGCTTGCCCAGCACCCGCCGGGTAAAGGCCTCATCGCTTTCCGCGCCTTTTTTCACCAC
>CAZRES010000202.1:2309-3692 GCA_964598885.1 uncultured Desulfobacteraceae bacterium
CCCATGAGCACGGTTTTGCCGGTGCCGGTGGCCATTTTGCTGCAAATCCGCTCCCACTCGCCCCCGTCGCCGGGAACAAAAATCCCCTGCTTGAAATCCTGGGCCCCTTCCACCCACCAGATCAGGGTTTCCATGGCTTCCATCTGGCAGAAATAATACGGCAGCCATCGCGCGTCCGGGGCCTGCCAGTGTTCCAGCAGCCGGCGGGTCACGCCGGTAATGCCCGGATATCCGGCGGCCCGCCACTGGTCCACCCGCTCCCGGATGCGGTTCACCAGTTCCAGGGTAATGGTGCGGCGGGTATTGGTGCGCGGATCAAATATTTCATATCCCGCCGGCCGCCGGCCGTCATTTAAATGAAAGGCATCGGTTTTGGGGTCTTCTTCCCAGTACCGGGTGGGCCGGACATAGGGAGAATTGATAATCAGCGAGGATGGGGAATGTGGCATGGGGCGCTCCTTATTCCAGATTCATGACTTTTAAGGATTCGATTCCCCGGTCATCAATGATTTTCACGGCAATGCGCCGGTTTTCCCCGGCCTCAAACGGCAGGGACACGGCCCCGTGAAACTGCTCCATGCGCGCTTCGTCCAGTTCGGCTTTGATGTCTTTTTTGAGCTTGTACCACCCGTCTGTTTTCCCGGCCATGGGGAAAAACACCTGCCGGGCATACAACGACCGGTCGTCATAATTGGTATCCAGCTCCCACATGGCGATATTGTGCGTGCCGCCGGAGATCAGTTCTCCGGTTTTGGTGTCAAAATAATCAAACCCGTGCACTTCCACCTGATACTGGCCGTCTGTTAACCGGTGAATTTCCACGTCCGGCTGGCCCATGAGCCAGAAGGATTCATTGCCGGCCCGTTTCTTTTTCAGATCATCGGTTAACAGATCCGTGTTCATCTGGGCCTTGACGGCGGTAATGCCCTTGATGTTGTCAATGTCCTTGGCCGCTTCCGGATCAAAGGTGAACGCGCAGAACACCAGCATTTTGGGCAACGGAAACAATTCCCCGGCCTCGCGCATGGCAATCTCCACCTGCCGCTGCTCCAGGGCCGCATGCTCCGGCCCGAAGCTCACCGCCACCCGGTCTCCGGAATCCGCCACAATCCCCACCGCATGGATGTATCGGCAGCCCGGCAGGGTTTCCAGATCCGCCAGCATCAGCTTCTGGCCGCCCTTGCCCCGGATGCCGGTTTTTAAGAGTTCATCCCGCCACAGGGCCTGCCGGGCCGTCTCGCCGGACCGGGCCACGGCCGCATCCGCATTTTCCGGCTGGTCCGCTTCTTCCAGCCGCAAGACCGTTGGAAACGGCACCGCCTCCACGGTAAACGGGCCGGTGATGCGCAGTTTGGTTTTGCTCACCTGGGGCTGATCATAGAG
>CAZRES010000203.1:0-3689 GCA_964598885.1 uncultured Desulfobacteraceae bacterium
CCCACGTCGTAGGACCAGATTTCCTCGGGCATGAGATTTGGATTGGCTTCCCGGTAGGAGGTGCCGCCGCCCCGGACATGGACCTTGTAAAGTTCAAACAGGCTGGGCGCCCGGAAGCCCTTGCCGCCGGAAATCCGCAGGGTGGTCCGGGAATCCGGGTGATAGGCAAGGCCCAGCTTGGGGGAAAAACTGTTTTCGCTGGTGGTGGGATACGTGTTGTGGTAAGCAGGTTTTCCGGCGCTGGCCCGGGTGTCCCAGTTGGCGCCGTCGGAGGTTTCCATCCAGTCGTATCGGCCGCCCAGGTTGACCATGAGCCGGTCATCGAGAAAACGCATGTCCATGTTGACAAACGGGGAAATAAACCGCTGCGCGCCCTGGGCCCCGGCATCCCGATCGCTTCCGGGATAATCCTCGTCATATTCCCAGTTGGCCAGCTTGAAGGCCGCGCCCAAAGTCAGGTCCGCTCCTTTCCATACGGGAAGGGTTCCCTGCACATCCGCGCCCCAGGTATAAGTCCCCTTCATTTTTTCGTTTCGGAAAAGAGATGAAAAATGATCTTTTGCCGTATCCTGGAAAGCGGTTTTATCCACCCGGTTAAGATAAGCCAGCCCCTTGAGCCCGAAATCATCGCCCTTATGGGTGGCGGTGATCCAGTATTGATCCAGGGCCATTTCATTGTAGAAAAACGGCCGGCCCTGGCCGCCGTTATAATCGTAATAAAGGGCCGCCAGAGCGATATCGGTCTGCGGACTTACATCCCAGGATGCCTTGCCCATCAACCGGCCCAGCTCCCGGTATCGTTTAATTTCATACTCCTCGGGGTTTTCTTTCATGTAATAGCCGTCGGAGTCCTCATAGCCGCCGTATACCATAAAACCGGCATCCTTGATTTTGCGGGAATGAAACCCCGAGATTCCACCGGTGGGGGCGGTATCCGCATCGATCCGGATCCGGGTGCGGGGCCGGGCAGACGGTTTTCGGGTGATGATATGAATGACACCGCCCAGTCCTTCGGAACCATAGATGGCGGATGCCGGGCCCTTGACGATTTCAATCCGTTCGATAGTCTCTTTGGGAATATGGCCCCATCCTATCCAGGCGATGCCGTTGTTGAAATTGTCGTTTTGGGGGACCCCGTCCACCAGCACCAGGACCCGGTTTTTGCCCACGCCCCGCATGATCAGTGGGCTCACAATGCCGTTGATCTGCAAGCTGTGATGGCGGAAATTATGGATTCCCGGCACGCTGCGGACGATATCTTCCACCCGGGTAAAGGGAGATGCCATGATTTCTTCTCTTTGCAGCACCGTCACGGTCTGGGGAGTGTCAAAAGCCGGTACTTCCGTGCGAGTGGTGGAAATCACCACATCGTCGAGCTTATAGACCTTTCCGGCATCTCCGGCGCATAAAACCACTGCCGGCAGCGCCGCCATCCATGCGATCATGCATAAAAAGAGTCCCGTTGCTTTCGCCCATGGTTGTGTTTTCATTGCCCGTCTCCTGATTATTATCGTTTTGCACTCCGTCGGATGGCGATCGTCATTTTCAGCCCTTATCCGAAGGGCGCGCGTTTATTTCGGGAGAACCGCCTGAAAAACCCCGACATCTCCGGGAGAGGGCACAAAAAAAGGCCGCAAAGACGCCTCCCCCATGGGTCGGGGCCTTCGTGGCCGATTTTTTTATGTTTATGGAATGTTTCTTCCGAATGCCGCCGCCGTCTGAAACCGGTTTAATTGTTCAGATACCGGCCGCAATACGCGGAAATCACATTGATTTTAAAATAAAACGACTTCTGCCGTGATTATGATTTTCTTATTAATCGCCGCGACTGGTGTTGTCAAGATTTTTTGAGTATTATCTGATGTGGCCACCTCGCGAAAAAATTGTCGTTATCCTTTTTTCCCGACGGTATGTAAAAACCCCATCCCATGCTCTTTTTTTCAGCTTCCGTCATTTGCGGAGCTTAACCTTAACATAAGATCATTTGCAAAAAACGCCAACACCGGAAAACTTTATTAATGCCTGCACAATCAATAACGCCTAAAGCCTGGCAATAATAGATGCCGGCATGGCCGTAAAGGGTGCGCCCGTGACGACGATGGATGTTGATATTTTGCATCGTCGATCTCCTGAAAATATTTCAAAACTTTTTGAATTTCTTAAATCCGTCGATGCCGTATACCGTCGTCCGGACGATAAGATTATTAAGCCAAAAGCCGCTGACGTCTCGCCTGCCGAATTTATTGATGACGCAAAGGAATCACATCAACTCGAAAACAATAACGATTTCCATGGAAACCGGGCCGGAAAACAGATGCCGGGGCGGGCGGGGAAAAGGAGCCGAATCCCGGACCGCGGCCAGGGCCGCCTGGTTGAGGGTGTCGTAGCGGGATCCGTCAACGACGGAAACCGATTCCAGTGAGCCGTCGGGTTTGATGACAAAGCTGACTTTCACCCGACCCTGGATCTGACGGTTCCGGGCCGCCGTGGGATACTGTTTGTGGCTTTCGATTTTCAGTCGCACCATGCCCGCGTAATCCGCGGCGGAATCATAGGGGCTGGGATCACCCGGGGGCATGGACCAGGCCACAGCCTCCGGTGACGGCGCGTCCGGCGCCTTGGTCTGGACCGGCGCGACATCGGGCCTCGGCGGCGTAACGGGAGCGGGGCGCACGGGAGTTGCTTCCGGCGCAGCGGGCGGCTGAGTCGGCGTCCGGCGCCGGGGCGGCACGGGAATGTCCCGGGCCTGGGGCCGGGCGTCCCGGATTTCCAGTTCAATATAGGCCGTGTCCCGGGACCGGTAGAGTTCGGCGATCTGGAAGAGCAGTACCGCGTGGACTGCGATGGAGACCAGGACAAACCCCCGCAGGAGCCAGTTGGGCTTTTTGGCGTCCCCGTTATTCAAAGCGCCTCCGCCACGATTACAACCCTTTTTCCGTGGCCAGAAACAGCCGTCCGGCCCCGGCGGCCTTGGCCGTGTCCATGACCTGGACCGCTTTGTTGAGCACCACGGAGCGATCCGCCCGGATTACCACCAGCCGGTCCGGATCCTGGCGGATCAGGGTTTCCAGCCGGGTAAACAGCTCGCTGATGGGAAGTTCCGTATTTTCCAGAAAGGCCCGGCCCTGGGCATCCACATAAATGGTGATTTCCTGCTGGACCTGGGGTTTGGACGCCTCGGCCTGGGGAAGGCTGACGTCGATGCCTTCTTCCACGATAAAATTGGTGGTCAACAAAAAATAGACCAGCAGCAGAAACACGATGTCGATAAGGGCCGTTAGAGGCGGCTGGACCGCATACCGGGCCCGTTTTTTTCGATGCACCAGCATGGGTTATTTCCTCCGGAGGCCCGAAAGGCTTTTGATAAGGCGCACGATGCCGTCCTGGAGCCGGGCCTCGTATTGATCCACCTGGGCCGCAAGATAACTGTGAGCCACCATGGTGGGCAGGGCCACGGAAAGCCCCAGGGCCGTGGTGAGCATGGCCTCCCAGATGCCCCCGGCCAGGACTGCGGCATTGACCTTGCCGCCCATCTGCTGGATCACCATAAAGGCCTTGATCATGCCGATGACGGTTCCCAGCAGCCCGAGAAGGGGGGCGATATTGGCGATGGTGGCCAGGGATTGCAGATATCTGGACAAATCCCGGACCTCGGTTTCCGTGGCATGCACCAGCACCGTCTCCAGGGT
>CAZRES010000204.1:0-3677 GCA_964598885.1 uncultured Desulfobacteraceae bacterium
ATACGGAATTTTCGGCAGGGACCTCCAAAGGCGCCGTCATCGATGCAGAGGCCGACCCGGACCTTCAAAACACCGGCATGGACCGGGTTCGGCGATTCTGCGACCGCACCGGTATCAATCTGGCGGGATTTGACCTGCTTTTTGCAAGCCGTCCCGATAATACGCAAGAAGATAGGGAGCCTTATTTTCTGGAAATCAATTATTTTTTCGGCAGAACCGGCCTGGGCGGATCGTTACGCTTCTATGAACGGCTTTGCGTGGAGATAATGACCTGGCTCCGGCGTCGCGGTCTGGCGGTCAACCGCGACAGCGGCGGTTCCGTCTCGACAGATGCCCCTTCGCGGTATTATTGAACAAGGAAACCGTTAAAAATCGGATCGAAAAAATGACCGCATTCTCATATGTGCCGGATGAAGACGAAATCCGGCGGGAAAAACAAAAAGCACGGGAACTTCGGCGGACCCAGTGGTGGAAGCGGCGCTGCGATGCGGGCCTCTGTCATTACTGCGGCAAGAAACTCCCGGCCAAAGAGTTGACCATGGACCATATCGTTCCCATCGCTAGGGGCGGAAAAACCACCAAAGGCAACGTGGTCCCCTGCTGCAGCATCTGCAACGTCAAAAAAAAATCCAGTCTGCTCATGGACTGGAAGGGACCGGAATAAGCACCCTGATATCGATAATTTCAAAACCACAAAGAGAGATACGATACCATGGAGAAAAAAATACTGCTCGCCGTCGATGATTCGGAACACGCCAAAAACGCCGCCCGATACGCGGCCATGATTTCATCTGCCGTTAAAAACCTGACCTATACCCTGTTTTATGTCCAGCCGGCGGTATCCCAGTACTTGCTCGATGAAGCCGCCGCCAGCCCCAAGGCCAACGCCGCGCTGGAAAAGCTGAATAAAAAACAAGCCGATCAGGGCAAGCGGATTTTAGATGACCAGAAAACCCGCATGGTGGACCTGGGTATCGATAGCGATCGAATCGAAACCGTTACCGCCCCCCGCCAGGCCGGGCTTGCCAGGGATATTCTCCAGTATGCTCAGGGCCGCTATTATGACGCCATTGTTGTGGGCCGCCGGGGGCTTTCCCGGCTTCAGGAAGTTTTCATGGGGAGCCTGACGCGTAATTTGCTGGAATTTTCCGAAACCGTTCCGGTATGGATCATCGACCGGGAAATCACGTCCACCGGCATCATGCTGGCCGTGGACGGCTCGGCCAGCTCATTTCGGGCCGCCGATCATCTCAGTTTCATGGTGGGTGGGAATCCGGGCGTTACGATCACCCTGTTTCATGTGACTCCCAGCGCCAGAGATCTTGTTGCCCTTGATTCAGAAGCCAGCGCGAAAACCACGAAAGCTGATGAAAAAGAACTGGAGGAAATTCTGAAATCCGGCGACAGAAAATCCATGGATATTTTTCTGGCCCACGCCCGGCGGATGTTTACCCAAGCCGGTCTTTCAGAAGATCAGGTGACCCTCAAGGCCATAGCCAGCCAGGGCAGCATCGGCAAGCAGATCCTGCAGGAATTTAAGAAAGGCAAATACGGAACCCTGGTCATCGGCCGGCGGGGCATCAACAAATCCTTTTTCATGGGCAGCGTATCCGACTATGTGCTCAACAAGGCATCGGACTGCGCCGTCTGGCTGGTTCCCTGATTTTTCGTATTTTCCGGCAATACCCACCCCTTTATGAGTCCCTTGAGGATAAGCCTACTGCCCGCATTGTTCCAAAATACCGTTTTCTACCCATTTACACTCTCTCGCATGGCGCTTTATATATTATACAAAAAAGAGTTCTTCGATGCCGTTGATAACGTCACAGGGCGGCAAATATCGCCGAATTCACAGATGCCTGAAAATCGATGAAAGGGGGGGGTAAATTATGGCAATTTCCGATAAATACGGTACGCTTGACATCCCAAAAATTGCAGATGATGAGCCGGTATTCATACTCCGGGCGCAGGATCAATTGGCCGCGGCGGCCATCGAAATCTACCGCATTTTGGCCGCCTACCACGCAGCCCCGAATACGGCATCCATCGAAGAAGCCATCGAAAAATTTAAAAACTGGGACGGGATTAAAAAATTGCCCGATTAGTTCCCCAAAAAACCCTTTACTGGAGATCTCATATGAAACTTGCCAGCAGCGCCTTTCAAAATGAAGACAAAATCCCAGTCAAATACACCTGCGACGGGGCCAACATCAACCCGCCCTTGTCCATTTCCGATATTCCGGCCACGGCCAAAAGCCTGGCCCTGATCATGGACGACCCGGATGTGCCCAAAAAGATTCGAGAAGACGGCATGTGGGACCATTGGGTGGTGTTCAATATTCCCACCGATGTACAAGAAATTCCCGAGGACACCGAACCTCCCGGAACTCCCGGCAAGGGCACCAACGGAAAGACCGGATATTTCGGTCCTTGTCCGCCCGACCGGGAACACCGCTATTTCTTTCGAATATATGCATTGGATCAACATCTCGATCTCCCGGAAGGCACCGACAAAGCCACGGTGGAAAGGGCCATGAAGGACCGGATCATTGATCAGGTTATTCTCATGGGACGATACGAAAGATAATCGACTCCTTCTGGCTGGTTTCCTGACCTCCTCGCAAGGCATCCGGATGGTGAAAATTTAAAAAATCAGTTGACGAGCCGAAAATTTGTGCATATGCTCACAATATATTCGGCAGGCGAACCTCTTCGCCGGCATCCGGATTCCTTGAAAAAGGGGGAGACGATGACGTTTCTTTACATTCTGATCGGTATCGCGGTTCTGGTGGGAATTATCCTGTTTAAGAAAACCAGGCAGTTGGAAGCCGGAAAAGCTCAGGCTGCCCAGGAACTGGCCGGCATGAACGTCTCCCGGCTGTCTCCTTTCGGCAGCGTCCAATCCTTTTCCCTCCTGCCCCTGGTGGATTTTTACGCGGACCAACCGGACTTAAAGACGGAAGCCGGCGTGTCGTATCTGATCCGGGCCGACGAGACCACCATTTTGCTGGATACCGGCTTAAACGCCAAAAAGGAACACCCCTCTCCCCTGCTCCACAACATGGAAAAACTGGGCGTATCGGAAAAAGAGATCGACATGATCTTTTTCAGCCATCTGCACCTGGATCATCTGGGCGGCATGAAAAACCAGAAGGATAAAACGTTCAGCCTGTCCCAGGGACCGGTGGATTTGGGCAGCATACCGGTTTACGCGCCGGCTCCTCTAACTCCGTCGACTTTTAATCCCGGTCCCGAGCCGAAAGTGATCCGCGAACCCGTCGTGATCAAACCCGGCATTGCTTCCATCGGCGTCATCCCGCGGTTTTTATTTCTCATGGGCAGCACGCCGGAAAACGCCCTGGCGGTCAATGTCGAAGGCAAGGGAATTGTTTTGATCATCGGATGCGGTCATCAGACCATCGAGCGGATCATCGAGCGGGCCGGACAGTTGTTTGACGAGCCGATCTACGCGATCATCGGCGGCCTTCATTTTCCGGTGACCGGCGGCCGCATCATGATCGGACCCATCAATATCCAGCGGATCGTGGGAGCGGACCGTCCCCCATGGCGGGGGCTTGATAAAACAGACGTGGAAGCCGCCATCGCGGCCATTAAAACCGCGTCTCCGAAAATCGTCGCCCTGTCGGCCCACGACAGTTGCGACTGGTCCATCGAAC
>CAZRES010000205.1:0-3663 GCA_964598885.1 uncultured Desulfobacteraceae bacterium
CGGGCCACATCCACCATACAGGTGTCCTGATCCATGACGATCATGCCGCCCGATCCCATGATGGAGCCGATTTTGGTCAGTTCGTCAAAATCAACGGGCAGGTCGAGAAATTTTTCCGGGATGCATCCTCCCGAGGGACCACCGGTCTGAACGGCTTTAAACTGTTTTTTTCCGGGAATCCCGCCGCCGATGTTGTAGATGATGTCCCGCAGAGAAATGCCCATGGGCACTTCCACAAGCCCTGTGTTGTTGATTTTTCCCACAAGGCTGAAGACCTTGGTCCCTTTGCTGTGGGATGTGCCCATGCCGGCATACCAGTCTGGGCCTTTTAGCAGGATGGCCGGCACATTGGCGTAGGTTTCCACATTATTCAAGTTGGTGGGGCTTTCCCGGAACCCTTTTTCCACGGTATGAACGTACTTGGCCCGGGGCCGGCCTACATTGCCTTCCAGGGAGGCCATCAGTGCCGTGGATTCGCCGCAGACAAAGGCCCCGGCACCGGTGGAGATTTTGATGGTAAACGAAAAATCGGTTCCGGCGATATTTTCGCCCAGAAGTCCGTAGCTTTCCGCCTGTTTGATGGCGGTCACCAGGCGCTTGACGGCCAAAGGATATTCGTTGCGCACGTAGATGTAGCCCTGCCGAGAGCCGATGGCCAGGGCCGCGATCATCATTCCCTCTAAAACGCTGTGGGGATCACCCTCCAGGATGCTTCGATCCATATAAGCACCGGGGTCTCCTTCATCCGCATTGCAGATGATGTAGCGGTCTCCATGGTGTTTGGCGCATGTGGCCCATTTGATGGCAGCCGGAAAACCGCCGCCGCCGCGGCCCCTGAGCCCGGATGCTTTGACGGTATCGATGATTTCCGAAGGCTTGTTTTTTTCCAGGGCCTGTAAAAAAGCGACATAGCCTTTTTTGGCAAAATACTCCTCAATGCGCTCGGGATCGATGTATCCGCAGTTGCGCATGGCGATTTTTACCTGTTTGCTGTAGAAGGGCATATCCTCCATGAAGGGAATCCCATCCACGGAGCCGATGCCTTCCACGGGATTGGCGATGTCATCGTCGAGCAGACTCCTGGGATCTCTCATCTGGCCGAGAATCCATTTTTTGTGGGTCTTGAAATCCTCCGCCATGTAGCTTTCAACGACGTCGATGATTCGGTCGTCGGTGATATTCTGATAAAGCAAACGGGGTTTGCCGGCGGCCAGGACTTCCACCAGGGGTTCTTGTTCGCAGAAGCCGATGCAGCCGGTTTCACGGATTTCAATTTCCGGATTTTCCTTGTAATGCTCAAGAGCCTTTTTAAATGCAGACTGCGCGCCGGCTGCGATGCCGCAGGAGGCCATACCGATATTGACCTTGATGCCGTCGGGCGCGTAGATCTGTTTCACGTAGGATTGACTTGCTTTTGTTAAGTCTTCTAAAGACTGGATTTTCATAATCGCCGCCCCTTGCCTCTATTATTCATATTGATCCAGCACTTTTTTTACTTCATCCGAACCGATCCGGCCGTGCATATCCTCATTGATCTTTATCACTGGGCCGAGGCTGCAGCATCCGATGCAGCGCACGGATTCAAGGGTGAAGCGCTTATTCTCGGTCGTCATACCATCGGTGATACTGAGCAGTTCTTCCAGTTTTTCGTGAACCCGCGCGCCGCCGCGAACATGGCAGGCGGTGCCGAGGCAGATGGAGATGATATTGCGGCCCCGGGGTTCCAGACTGAAGGTGCTGTAAAATGTTGCTACGCCGTAAATCTGGCTCATGGGAACGCCGATTTTAGTGGCAAGGTAATTGAGCGCGTGCCGGGGCAGATAGTTGTAGCGTCGTTGAATGGCCTGGAGAATCATGATCAGATTTTCCTTGTCCAGACCATATTCCCTTTCAATGATATCGTCCAGTTCCATGTAGTCCACATCAGCGGTATCGACGGTCTCCGTCACGGTTGCTTCATTCATGGGCAATTCTCCATCGGAAAAGTAGAAATTCGGATCAGATATTTGAGCAGAGCCTGTTGTCGCGTCACTGGGCCACGACCATCTGGGTTACCGGGCAGTTCTCCACACAGGCGCCGCATCCCGTACATCGGTCTTCTATGATGCTTCGGGCCCGTTTTTTGACTTTTACCTTGAATTTTCCCGGAGATCCTTCAACGGATTCAATGTCCGCGTAGGTGATGAGCTCGATGTTCAAGTTCCGGCCGACCTCGACCAGTTTGGGTGAGATAATTCACATGGCGCAGTCGTTGGTGGGAAATGTTTTGTCCAGTTGCGACATGACTCCGCCGATGGAAGGCTCCTTTTCTACCAGGTAGACGTAATAGCCTGAGTTGGCGAGATCCAGGGCGGATTGCATACCGGCGATACCGCCGCCGACGACCATTACCGTTCCGATCACATCATTGGCCATAGCTTGTTACTCCTGTATTGGATTTACATGTTCAAGCCATTGTCGTCGTTTCTACTTTTATGCCGACAAAAAACGATATAAAATCAGGAACCTATCCCCTATCGATTTTCCGCGAATCAAATTTTGTTGATATCTTCAATCGGTTGTGATGTCAATAAAATTTTGAGTACTTCTTTGTTAGTCACTGCAAGGCTGATGTCCGTATCAACACCGCCATCATAGACCGCAAACTACAAGATAATGTCAGGTGGTCCCGGTTTATCTAAACATCAACAATTTCAGAGGGTGAAGAGTGAACGAAATTATATTGTTTGCCCGAACGAAGAAAGAAAAAATTAATCCTGCATGATCGAAACAAAAAAAATAAAACTTATCGTGATTTGCGGTCCCACCGGGGTGGGCAAGACGGCGCTCTCCCTGGAAATGGCCGGCCGGTTCAACGGCGGCATCATCGGCGCCGATTCCATGCAGATTTATCGCTACATGGATATCGGCACAGCCAAGCCGACCCGGGCGGAGCAAGCCCGGATTCCCCATTACATGATCGATGTCGTAAACCCGGACGTCGATTATGACGCGGCGCGATATTTAGGGGAGGCCCGCGAGGCTGCCGACGATCTATGTAAACAGGGTAGGATACCTTTCGTGGTCGGCGGCACGGGGTTTTACATCAAAGCCTTGCTTTACGGACTTTTTAACGGGGCGCCGACGAATCCCGCCATTCGCGAACAACTCAGGACCGAAGCCAGAACAGAGGGCGGACAAGCGTTGCATCGGCGTCTGGTCGCTGTGGATCCGGACAGCGCGTCCCGGATTCATGAGAACGACACCTACCGGGTGATCCGGGCTCTGGAAGTCTATGAGCACACGGGCCGGCCCCTGTCCCGGTATCAGGATTCCCATCAATTTGCCGATGACCCGTTTGACGTGTTAACGATATGCCTTAACCGGGACCGTGAGATTTTGTATGAGCGGATTGATCGTCGGGTAGAGCAGATGATGGAAGACGGACTCATCGAGGAAGTAAAGCATCTGCTGGAGATGGGATATTCGGAAGAACACCGGCCCATGCAGGCTCTGGGCTACCGCCACGCGCTTGATTTTCTGGCCGGCCGAACACCTTATGAGGAAATGGTCGACACCTTGAAACGAGACACCCGTCATTATGCCAAACGCCAGTTGACCTGGTTCCGCAAAGACAAGAAAATACACTGGCATTCTCCGGACGATATCGAAGCCGTGGCCGAA
>CAZRES010000206.1:0-3583 GCA_964598885.1 uncultured Desulfobacteraceae bacterium
AGACCGGGCATGGGACCCGCTGATAAAATACAATCGGTTCATGACCCAGGTCAATGACAAGCTTTATGTATGGTTCCTGCGGCCAACGGCCCTGGTTTACGGCACGGTGGTCAAGGAACCGGCGCGCCGGGCGGTCAACAGGTTTTTCAGCAATCTGGAATTTCCGACCCGGCTGGTCAACAACCTGCTTCAGTTTAAATTTCAGCAGGCGGGAACAGAAACCGTGCGGTTCGGCTTCAACACGACTTTCGGGCTCCTGGGGCTTTTCGATCCGGCAAGATCCCGTCTGGGGCTTGAGCCGAGCCCCGAGGACTTTGGCCAGACCCTGGGCCACTGGGGAGTGGGGCCCGGGTTCCATATCGTGCTGCCCCTGATGGGACCGTCGAATGTGAGGGATGTCTGCGGCCGTATACCGGATGTTTTTTTGAGCCCGCAATATTATATCGAAGAAGACCGAACATCGCTGATCGTCTCCGGGATCGAGAGGACCAACGCCATTTCCCTGATGATCGACAGGATGGACGCGTTCCGCAGGGACGCGCTGGATTTGTATATTTTTTACAGGGATGCTTATGAAATGAACCGAAAAAAAATGATCGAGGAATAAAACCATGAGAAAAGCGGTTTTTGGTATAACACTGACTCTGATATTTCTGATATTGCTGACGGCGGCCCTTCCTGCGGCCGGGGATCAGAAAGCTGAAGTGGAGACGCTTTTAAAGTCAAGGGTCGATGCCGTGCTCGATGTTCTGAAACAGTCGAAAATGCCGGATGCCCAAAAGCAGGAAAAAATCATGGAAATCATCGGGCCGACATTTGATTTTGAACTCATGGCCCGGCTCACCCTGGGCCGGGCAAACTGGATGAAGTTCAGCGCCCGGGAGCAGGCGACGTTTATCGACCTTTTCGTGGCCCGTCTGAAAAAAACCTATTTGGAAAAAACATCGCTTTATACGGATGAGGATGTGATTTACCGGCCGGCCGTGGTGGTCGGCGATAAGATTCATGTGTCGGTGGGCATCGTCACCGAGGGAAAGACCGTGGAGATCGCCTACAAGTTCTACGCCGCGGGCGACCAGTGGAAAATCTATGACGTGGAAGTCGAAGGCGTCAGCCTGGTCATGAGTTACCGGTCCCAGTTCAACCAGATCATGCAGAATGGAACGCCTGATGATCTTTTAGATGAACTGCGAAAAGGGGAAATTTCTCCTCCGGCATGATATTATGGAAAATCAGATGATCCCCAAAACGGAATCACGGGCCGCGCGGCTGTTTTTCAGCATCGTGGTCGATCACCCCAAAACCGTGGTGATCTGTTTGCTGGCCCTGATTGCCGTCATGGGTTTTTTTGCCAGAGATTTCAAGATCGATGCGTCCGCTGAAACCCTGATTCAGGAAAGCGACGCGGATTTGCGTTATTCACGCGTTATCGCCTCCCGTTACGGTACCCAGGATTTTCTGGTTATCGCCTATACCCCCCACGACGATCTTTTATCAGACAAGGTGCTGGCCGAGATCGGTCGGCTCCGGGATGAACTGGCCTCTCTGCCCCGGGTGGATTCGGTGCTCACCCTCCTGGATGTGCCGATTTTAGAAAGTCCGCCGCTGGAGATTCAGGAACTTGCCGGTGAGATGCGGACCCTGATGTCTCCGGATGTGGACCGTGAAATGGTGCGGGTGGAACTGGCCAACAGCCCTCTTTACCGAAACCTTCTGGTCAGCCCGGATCTTAAAACCACCGCAATCCAGATCAATTTCCCGCCCGACGATGATTTTTACGCGTGGGCAAAGCGCCGGGACGAACTTAAGGAAAAGGAAGCACAACAGGGCCTGACGCCGGAAGAGTCCGCCGAATACCGCCGGATCAACGAAAACATCGACCGGTTCCGCGCGGCTTTCGACAAAAACCGCAGTGAGGATATCGCCGCGGTCCGGGCCATCATGGATCATTATCGGGCCGATGCCGATCTGTTTCTCGGCGGGGTTTCCATGATCGCCGACGATCTGGTCCGGTTTGTTAAAAACGATCTCAAGATTTTCGGCATCGGTGTATTTGTGATGCTGATTATCGTGTTGAGTTTTATTTTTCGACAGCCCCGCTGGGTCATTCTGCCCATGCTCTGCTGCGGTTTTTCCGCCGTCATCATGATGGGCCTTCTGGGCCTGATCGGATGGAAGGTGACGGTGGTATCCTCGAATTTCATCGCCATCCAGCTTGTGCTGACCATGTCGCTGACCATCCATCTGATCGTCCGGTATCGGGAACTCATTTTGCAAAGTCCCGATGCGGATCAGCGGACCCTGGTCCACGACACGGTTACAACCATGATAACGCCTTGTTTTTATAATTCCCTGACCACCATCGCGGGCTTTTCCTCCCTGGTTTACGCCGACATCGTTCCGGTGGTCTCTTTCGGCTATATGATGACCGCCGGTGTGGCGGTATCGTTTATCTTTACTTTTTTATTTTTTCCCGCAAGCCTCATGCTCATGGCCAAGCCGGCGGCATTGCCTTCCCGAAAAACAAAATTTGCCCTGCCCCTGCTTCTGGCGCGATTCACCGAAGCGCATCGCCGAACCATCCTGGTGCTGGCCACCATCGCCCTGGCGGTCAGCGCGGTGGGCCTGACCCGCCTGACCGTGGAAAATTCCTTTATCAACTATTTCAAAGAGAGCACCGAAATTTACCAGGGCATGACGGTGATCGACCGACAGCTTGGCGGGACCACGCCGTTGGACGTGATCGTTAATCTGGAGGCTCCGGCCGAGACGGCATCGGCGTCCGGCACGGTTTCCGGGGCAAAGGCGGCAGACGCCGCCGAATTGCCGGCCGATAATATGGATGCGGACGAATTTGACGACTTCGGTGGTTTTGACGAGTTCGCCGATGAAATTCCTTCGAAATACTGGTTCACCCCGTTCCGGATGAAACAGGTGGTGGAAATCCACGATTATCTGGACGGATTGCCGGAAGTCGGCAAGGTGCTCTCTCTGGGAAGCATGATGAAGATCGCCGAGCGCCTCACCGGCGGCAGAGAGCTGGACAGCTTTGAATTGTCCTTGATATATAACGAGATTCCCGATGATTACCGGGAACTCCTGATCACTCCCTATGTTTCCGTGGAAAATGATCAGGTCCGGTTTTTCGTGCGGGTGAAGGATTCGGAAGAATCCCTGCGCCGCAATGAATTGGTCAGCCGGATCGGCAATGATCTTGTGGACAAGCTCGGCTATCCCGAGGAAAGCGTCCGCCTCACCGGCATGATGATTCTCTACAACAATATGCTCCAGAGTCTGTTTGACACCCAGATTCAGACCCTGGGTTTTGTTCTTCTGGTGCTTATGGTTATGTTTTTCATTCTTTTCCGGTCCCTGCGCATCGCGGTGATCGCGATTTTTCCCAATCTGATTTCCATTGCCGTGGTGCTCAGCTTCATGGGCTGGATGCGCATTCCTTTAGACATAATGACCATCACCATCGCCTCCATCAGCGTGGGCATCGCCGTCGACGATACCATTCATTTCATCTACCGGTTCAAAAGCGAGATCGCCACGGGTAAAAATTATATCCAGGCCATGCACC
>CAZRES010000207.1:0-3520 GCA_964598885.1 uncultured Desulfobacteraceae bacterium
GCCGGCGCGCCTTTTCCGACCGGGTGTGAATCGGCACCCGGTAAAAAACAAAGGCGTCGATGAGATGATCGAGAAATTCGTATAAACTGTTTTTGGCGCATTTGATCGACATGCTTTGCAGGGTGTTGTAAAATTTATTTACGCTGAATTTCCGGCTGGGAGCGGTTATCAGGTGGCGGACCAGATATTTTATGGCGGTGATATTGCTCACCTGGTGGCGTTCCACGATGTCTTTTAGCAGGACCGTGCCGATATATCCCTGGAGAATTTCAACGCGCAAATGAACCGGCAGGTGCTGAACTTCCGGGAAACCGCCGGTTTCAAAATAATCGGTGGCCGCCTTCCGGAGAACCGCCGCTGTTTTTGCGCCAAACGTCTCCGGTGGGTCGGCGAAAAGACCGTGAAACCGTAAAAATTCCTGAAAACTTAACGGAAATATTTCCGTTGTCAGGGCGCGGCCCCTTAATCCAGTGGCAATTTCGGTGCTTAACAGTTTTGATGAAGAGCCGGTCAGATAGATCCGGACATTCTCCGAGTCCAGCAAGCGCCGGATAAAGATTTCCCATTGATTGATCCGCTGGATCTCATCAAAGAAAAAATAGCAGGTGTTATTCTTGTTTTCCGGATACTTGGCATAATAGACGTCAAGAATTTCCTGGAAATGGTGGACACTGAATGTAAGCAGGCGGTCATCTTCAAAATTCAGATACAGGATCTTGTCTTTTTTGACCCCTTTTTCAAGCAGTTCGGTTATTTTTTGAAAACAGAACCACGTCTTGCCGGCCCGCCGCATCCCAATGACCACGTCGACTTTCCCGTTGACTTCAGCAAACCTCGCTGTTCGAGGAACGACGACCGGCAGTTCCCGCTCCTGGAAGTCATCAATAAGTTGAGAGATGATTTCTTTCATGCACCATTTTTATCTCTTTTTTAGAGACAAATCAAGGATTATTTATCTCTTATAAAAATAATAAAAATTGGGGACAGCCACTAATTTTATCCAATTTTATCTTTCTCTTTGCGGGGGCGGCCGGGGGTTTTTCGGAGCAGGTCGCATTGGAAGCGGTCTTCGAGGTTTTTGATGAAGTGTTCCTCGCCGACGGGCCGGTTGACGAGAACTTCCTGGCGGATGGTTTCGATGGTCTTTTTCTTGTCTTTCTGCTGTAGATAGGTCGCCCAGTCGCCCACCAGCTTGCGCAGGATGCCGTCATTTTTCACCAATGGGTCCGCCGGCCGCATCCCCAGGTGCCACCCCGCACTTGACCAGGGATATTCTCCGGGCTCTGTAACAATGCCCGCGCGCACGGGGTTTTGCTCCACATACCGGACCGCGGCCAGCAAATAACGCTCATCAAGCACGCTCGATCCAAACCGCGCCTGCCACAAGTGGCCTTTCCAGTCATGTCGCTTATTGATCCGCCGGGTATAGCGAACATGGGTATCCGCGAAACAGCGCGCCAGAGAATCGGTTTCTTCGGGAACGGCAATGAAATGGGCATGATTGGTCATCAGGCAGTAGGCCCAGATGCTTACCCCGTAAAGCGCGCATGCGTTTTTCAGCAGATCGATATATAACCGCCGATCTTCATCACTGAAAAACACATCCATTTTCCGGTTGCCCCTCTGAACGATATGATGGGGATATCGCGGGACAACGATGCGCGCCCTCCGTGCCATAATAGCCCGAACATTATGTTTTTTCCCCCACAGTGTCAATAAAAAAATTGGGGACAGCCACTAAAAAATTGGGGACAGCCACTAATTTTTTTCCGGACAAGCAAGCCGGAAATTAAGGACCTGGAAATTAGGGACAGCCACTAATTTCTTACCGTATAAGCAGCAGCGGTCGCGCAAAAGCCGTCCTGCAGTTACGGCAAAATTAAAACAGTTACGGCAAAATTAAAACAGTTACGGCAAAATTAAAAAATAGTTGCTATCCCAATTCCTCTAATTTCTCAAAAAAAATTAGTGGCTGTCCCCAATTTTATATATTTCCACTTGGAACTACTATTTTTTACTTGACATTATGGTTTTATATTCGTAAGAGAGGGATAAACGTGGTTTAAAGTGGAGTTTGGGGGAAAGAGATGTTCAGGGGCTGCTCGTTCCATTCGTTGGATGACAAGGGACGGATTATTATTCCGGCGCGTTTCAAGGCGGAGTTGGAAAGCTGGGCCAGCACCGATCGTTTTTTTCTGACCATCCTGGACGGCGGCCTCATGGGGTACCCCGTGGGCGAGTGGGTGGCCCTGGAAAAGCGCATCATGGAGCTTACGGAAACCAGCCCCGCCATCTGGCGCTTCAAGCGTTATTTTATCGGGTCCGCGGTGGAGTGTCAGCTCGACCGGCAGGGCCGGGTGGTGATTCCCCAGACGCTGAAGGAATATGCCGGACTGGAAAAAGATATCGTCCTGGTGGGCGTTCTGAATCATTTTGAAATCTGGAGCAGGGACAAGTGGGAAACCAACAGCCACAAGCTGGATGATGATATGTTGCAAGAGGAGGTTTTGAAAGAAATCCGATCGCTGGGAATATAACCCATGCAGTTTCGCCACACGCCGGTGATGGTCAGCGAAGTGCTCGCACACCTGGATTGCAAGCCCGGCGATTATGTCGCGGACTGCACCCTCGGCGGCGCGGGGCATGCCCGGGCGATTCTTGAAAACATTCTGCCCGGCGGCGTCCTGATCGGCATTGACCAGGACAAAGACGCCATCCGCCACGCCGAATCGGTGCTCGCGGCGGTCCCGGCGGCGCAAACAGCCAGGCGATCCCCTGTCCGGCTCTTTCACGATAATTTCAGCAACCTCCCCGACATCCTTTCACAAAGCGGTATTGTTACCTTAGACGGCGTGCTGGCCGATCTGGGCCTTTCCCAGTATCAGATTGAAGCCAGCGGCCGGGGGTTCAGTTTCCGGCACCATGAACCGTTGGACATGCGCATGAACGCGGATGCCGGCGTCACTGCCGGCGATATCGTCAATACCGCGTCTGAAAAGCGCCTGGAATCGATTTTCCGGAACTACGGCGAAGAACGATGGGCCGGCCGCATCGCCCGGGCCATTGCCGCAACAAGGCGGACCAAAACCATTCACACCGCCCGGGAGCTGGCGGATCTGGTGGAAGCCGTGGTCCCCCGGCGCGACGCGGCCCGGCGGAAGATCCATCCGGCCACCAAAGTGTTTATGGCGCTGCGCATTGCCGTCAACGCCGAACTCGACATTATTGATGATTTTATCGTCGCCGCCGTGGGTCATCTGAAACCGGGCGGCCGCATCTGCATCATCAGTTTTCATTCCTTAGAGGACCGGATCGTGAAAACCCGGTTCCGGGAACTGGCAACGGACTGCTCCTGTCCGCCGGATTTTCCGCAATGCGTCTGCCGGCGGCAGCCCGAAATCCGAATTCTGACGCGAAAGGTCATCCGCCCGACAAACGCCGAGACCGATGCCAATCCCATGGCACGAAGCGCCCGGCTGCGGGCGGCCGAAAAACTTGAGCCGTTTCCTCAACCTCAAGG
>CAZRES010000208.1:0-3504 GCA_964598885.1 uncultured Desulfobacteraceae bacterium
GAAGATAAAGATCGGATATTTCGCTACTTTCAAGATATCAACCGGGCCGTCACGGGCTTTCTGGGCGCCAGAACCAGCCCGCTGCTTCTGACGGGAGTGGATTTTTTGCACCAGCTTTACAAGTCGGCAAACACGTACCCCTATCTGATCCAGGAGAGCATCACGGGAAATCCGGAAAATCTCACCGGCGCCCAGCTCCACCGCCGGGCATGGGAAATCATGCAGCCCCGGTCCCGAAAAGGGCTTCAGGAGGCCTTGAAACAGTATCATGATTTAAAAGGAACCGGAAAAACGGGAAAGGATATCCGGCAAATCCTCCAGGCGGCGACCGTAGGGCGGCTCGATCAGCTGATCATTCCCGTTGATGTTGAGCTCTGCGGCGCGTATGACGAATCAAGCGGTGAAGTCGTCGTGCGCTCCAACGGCCAGTCCTGTGACGAAGATCTGCTCAATACGGCTGCCTGTTATGCATTAAAGAACAGCGGAGCAACCGTGCTTCCGGTGGATTTTGCCGACATGCCCGATGACGCACTGACCGCCGCTGTTTTTCGATACTGATTTTTACGGTTTACCGTTTTCTGCCGGGTTCATCCTGCCGTCAAGGATTGCTCCAATATACCGGTCGGACGCAGTCATCATACAACGGTATTTCGTATTCCCGGTTCACGGGTTGGCAAGGATCGTATTCCGGGCTTTCTTTAATTTCCGTGCTGGTCAATTTGGCTTGAACTTCAGCCATGGGAGGCGATCAGAATTTAAGCAATACCGCCGTCATCCGAACCGGACCAGTAAAGATCGAGCAATTCGTTCATGCTGGTTCTCCCTTCGGCCACCATGATTAAACCGTTCCGAAAAATACTGTTGAAACCTTTTTTGCGAAATTTGGCGCGCAGGTCGATTTGGGAAATGCCGTTGACAATTGCTTTGCTGAGTTCTTCATCAATTTCAACCACTTCAAAAATACCGATTCGACTATGGAATCCCGAACGGTCACAGTCTTTGCACGCACTCGGGTTTGGATCGAAGAGCACGTCCGGAACCGCAATTTCCCATTGATCGAACAATTTGCGATCTTCGTCGGAGGGTTTCCTGGATACACGGCAGGTTGGACATAATGTCCGCACCAGATTCTGGGCGATGATCATCCGCAGACAATTACCCAGGATGTGATTCGGTACCGACTGGAGCTGAAAGGCCTCTACTGCGGCAGCTGCATCTTTGGAATGAATGGTGGTGAGGACAAAACCAGCCGCCGCGGCTGCCCTTACCGCGGTTATCGCTGATTGTTTCTCTCGAATTTCAGCGATCATCAACAAATCCGGATCCATTCGGAGGAGCGTACGCAATCCATCGGGCATAAAGAAATCATGGCGCGGATCCACTTCCAATTGACGTAGAAAAGGAATATCAAATTCAATAGGATCTTCGATGCTGGCGCCAATAATCGATTCAAGATCGAACGTGTTTGCCAAGGAATAAATCGTGGTTGTCTTACCGCTCCCGGTGGGACCACCTACAATCATGAGACCTTGGGAAGCTTTCAAATGACGGCGGATGATCGTGATATCTTCGTTCCTAAAACCCAGTTTCTCAATACCGGCAATGGCTTCCGGCGCCGTCAATATCCGCATATGCACCGATACGGTATTCCCAATAGGTACCATAGTCACCCGAATATCCTTTACCACATCGTTATTCAACCATTTGCATTGGCTTTCCTGCGGGGTAAAAATTCGAGCGATATTCAGTCTGGCTCGCGCACTGAGTTGGATGAGCAGTTTTTTCGCTTCCTCCCGCGGAAACCCGCCGCGCGTTCGGATGATACCATTAATCCGGAAACGCACAACGTGTTGATCCCCGACCGGATCAATATGAATATCGGTTGCGGAAAGGTTTACCGCGTTTTCCACCAAACCGAACAGGGGTTGCACATCCGCCTGAATGACGTTTGTAACACCTTCTTCCGCCTCCTGCCGGGTTACCTCCAATTCGCTGCTCTGAATCTGCTGTTCTTTTGATTCTCGTCCGAAAACATCCTCTCCAAATTTCATGGGTATGACCTCCCTATTTTTTCATCGGACGCATAGATCAACGGATCATTCCCGTTGATTGTGAGCTCTGGTTTTTATAGGTCGAAGCAAGCGGTTGCGTTGCCCTTCGCGTCAACGGCCGGCCCGGTGACGAAGATCCGCGCCATCCGCCTGCCTTGTTCTGCATTAAAAAATAGCGGTTCCCGGATTCAATCACCTCATGCCGGTCGATTTTGCCGACAGGCCCGATGACGCGCTGAGCGCCCCTGTTTTTCGATACGGATTTTTACGGTTTAACCTTTTCTGTTTGGTTTATCAAAGGGTCAAGGATTGCTCCAATATACCGGTCTGCCGTAGTAATCATACAACTGTATTTCGTATTCCCGGTTCACGGGTTGGGAAGGATCGTATTCCGGGCTTTCTTTAATTTCCGTGCTGGTCAATATGGCCTGAACTTTTTTGCCGGCCCAGTCGATTTCGCTGAGCCATTGAGGAGGAATCAGCACTTTTCTTCCCGGCAGCCAGTTTCGGGTATCCACCACCACGTACCGGATTATCCATGTCTCTTCTTCCACGATATAATCTTCCACATGGCCGACTTCCCCGTCCTGGGCGCGGATATGGTAGCCGGCCACTTCTTTCGCGGATCGTAAACGACTTTCTTCCGGGTTTGCATATTTTTGTTGCACCTCCTGGGGTAATGAAACCGGCACACCGGGAGGATACGGCGTGGCCCCGAGGGTGTCGGCGCTTGACCAGTAATACGGCCAGGAAAAATAATTGAAATATTCCGTCTCATATTGTCTCGATACCGGCGCGTCTTTATCCAGCGGCGGACTGTTTTCCAACTGTTCTTTCGTCAGTTTTACTTTTAGCTCCTGGTTCAGCCAATCGGCCGCATCAAGAAAAGCAAATGCGACAAGCACTTTTTTCCCCGGCAGCCATTTGCCGGTGTCTGCCACCATGTAGCGGATGGTCCACGTTTCGCCGTCAAAAAGAAAATCCCTGCAGCGCCCTATCTCGCCGTCTGTTGCGGAAATCATATAATTTGTCATCTCATTTACGCTTTTTAGCATGTGGCCCTCCTTTTCGGTTAAGGATTCACGGAGTATGGAAGAATCTTTTTCCAATTTTATTCATTTTGAGCGAAAAAACGAAATACCGTGTTTCCCGTATATTCGGACGGCGGATAAGGAAAAATGAATAAGCAACATTCGCCGGCTGTTTTACGGTGCCTGCGGAAAGCACATACAGTCTTCCCCCTATTGCAGGATCCGTCGGCATATTTGAGAATTACAGCCATCGGCAATCTCCCGGTTACGGGAAAAACAACCGGTTAGGCATGTTGTCATGTCAGGAAATTGTTTCCCAAGAAAATCCGCTTTTCCAAGACCGTAAACCACTCTTTGATTTAGAAATAAAAACAATCCGGAGAAAAATCATGAGCGTGTATAACCTGGAAAAAATATTTGCC
>CAZRES010000209.1:0-3487 GCA_964598885.1 uncultured Desulfobacteraceae bacterium
TTGCCCTTGCTGCGGCATACTGCTTCAGATCGTCCACGAAGCTCGGCCACGGTCCATCCACAAGCTGGTCCAGCAAGGGGGTTTCGTGTTTGGCCATTGTTTACCTCCCGTTAATTAAAATTAAACACCAGTTGAAATTCCCACTTCTCATCCGTGATGCTGATTTTTATGTCACGTAAGCATCATACCGCTAATCGCATCATAACCCTTTGCCCGCCCTCTCAACTGCGGAAGCCGGCGGGATATGCCGCCTTTTCACACGGCCTGCGAGATGCGATATTATAAAACCGTAAAACATTTTTTATAATAGCAACAATGATCCGTGTCAATAAAAAAGGTTGGACTTGTCAGGCTTTATGGTTATCCAGTTCGGTGATGATCTCCGGCGCCACCTCGTATCCAAGGGACCGGGCTTTTTCACAGTGATGCCCGGCCTTGTCATAATCCTGTTTTTCCAGATAAGCGATGGCCAGATTATTATGGGCCACCGCAAAGGAAGGATCGATTTCCAGAGCTTTGGTGTTGGCCTCGATGCTCTTGTCCACCCATCCTTTAAACAGGTAGGCATTGGCCAGGGTGGTATACGCCTGGATAAACAGCTCATTGAACTGTACGGCTTTTTCCAGGGCCTCGATGGCTTTGTCGACCTCGCCCTTTTGAAGCTGGATAAACCCGATATTGCCATAGGCCTCGGCACAGCGGGGGCGCGAGGTAGTGGCCTTCTGGTTGTAGGCCAGACATCCTTCCATGTCGCCGCGCTGGAGGCAGATGCCGCCCAATTGAACATAGGCTTCGGCCAGCGTGGGGCTGCACCCGGCCGCCGCAAGAAATTCCTTTTCCGCTTCATCAAATTTGCGCAGACTCAGCAAGGCCGTTGCCAGATTATAATGGCTCATCCCGCAATCCGGATTGCCCGCCAGGGAGGCCCGCTGCTGGGCGATATATTCTTCCACCGTCATTTTTTCCGTCATTTCAAATCCTTTGCCTAAAATTTACAAAACCAAACATGTCGCCCAAAATAGAAAGGGATCATCCCAAAAGTCAAGCGAAATCCAAAAAATCAGAGCTGTGAAAAATGGGAAAAATTGGGAAAAATTGGGGACAGCCACTAATTTTTGCCAACCTGAAATTTAATTAATGCCTGACAACCCGTTTTTCATTTGACAATTTCACCATATATCAAATATGTTATCCGGAAAAATTATAGAAAATGGTAAAAAATGGAAAAAATTGGGGACAGCCACTAATTTTTAAAGCAAAAAATCAGGAACAGCCGGCAAAAAAATTAGTGGCTGTCCCCAATTTTCAAAGGAGGATGGAGTATGCAGGCTGGTGTTTTTACGGCGATTGTGACGCCTTTTGAGGATACGAAAGTCGATTATGACGGTTTGGCGCGACTGATTGACTTTCAGGTGCAAAACAACATTACCGGCATCCTGGCGGTGGGCACCACCGGGGAAAGCCCGACCCTGAACTGGGATGAGCATAATCAGGTTATTCAGAAAACCATTGAAAAAACCCGGGGGCGATGCAAATGCATTGCCGGCACCGGAAGCAACAATACGGCCGAGACCCTGTCGGGCACCCGGCACGCGGCCGAGGCGGGCGCGGACGCGGTTTTGCTGGTGGATCCCTATTACAACGGCCCCAGCTCCCTTGAAATCAGGAAGGAATATGTGGAGCCCGTTGCCCGGGCCTTTCCGTCGCTGCCCATTATTCCGTATGTGATCCCGGGCCGCACCGGAGCGCAACTGCTGCCCGAAGATCTGGCCATCCTGGCCCGGGAGTTCGGCAATGTGGGCTGCGTCAAGGAAGCCACCGGCGATCCGGCCAACATGCGGCGGACCCGGCAGTGCTGCGGGGAAGACTATCTGATCCTGTCCGGCGACGACGGCATCACCTTTTCCATTATGACCGATCCGGAGATCCGGGCCGGCGGCGCCATCTCCGTGATGTCCAACGTCGCTCCCAGGGCTGTGGCGGAAATGGTGGATCTGATCCTTAGGGAGGAAACGGCGGAAGCCAAAAAACGGGCCGACGCTCTTGCGCCGCTGTTTGAGATCGTCATGGTTAAAACCAGGGAAAAAACCCCTTACGGCGAGGTGATGTGCCGGGCCAGGAATCCGCTGGCCGTCAAAACCATCATGCAGATCCTGGGCATGCCGTCGGGCGGCTGCCGCCGGCCCATGGGAAAGATGACCCGGGCCGGACTGGAGCGGGTTGTGGCCACGCTGCGGCAGATTCAGGCCGCCAACCCGGAAATCCTGCAGCCCGCGGCGGAATTTTTCAACGTGGATATTGAACAGCGCCTCCGGGCGACGGATCAATGGGAAAAGTTGGTGTATCCGGCGTACTGATCGCTGATCGCTATCCCGACCTAGATTATCTCCGTATTCAGATCTGCTTCTGCTCCCACCGCCGGCGGCGTTCGGAGGCGGTCGCTTCATCCACGGCAAAATCGCCGTCTTTGAAAATCAGCCATTTGAGCCAGCGGAACCCGAGCTGCAGGAGGGCCACGTCATCATCCCGGGCCCGGGCGATGTCGTCTTCGTCGATGGTATAGAGCTTCAAAAAGGAGCTTTCGAACACGAACCGCCGGAACCGGTCGATATCATAGCTGGCCGTAAAAAACATGTTCTTGATTTTTTCGGTCAGGTGGAGGTTGGCCGGGACCGAGCGCTTGCGGACCAGCAGATCGGTCCATTCCGCGTTGATCTCATCATAGGCGTCCACCCCCTGGTCCGCCCGCCAGGATGCCACCGTCCATTCGGTATTTTCCTCAAAACCCTTGCAATGCGGCTCATTGATGAAAAAATAAAACCCGCCGTCTTCTTCGGACGTCTTGTAACTTAAGGTCCCCACGCCCAGCGGATAATACCGGCACGCCGACGGCCGGTCGGCATAGATAATGCAGCCGTCCTCCCGGACAAAGGGACAGGTTTTTTCCGGGTCATCCATCATTTTCAGGGTGATCACGGGCAGATCGGTTTTTTCCAGAAGCTCGGGTTTGGTGTACACCGCCAGAAACTCGTCGGATCGCATCTGCAAGCGGGTTTTCATGCGAATGATGTCATAAGGGGTCAGCATGATGCTGATCCCCCGGCAGCAGGCGGTAAAACAGGATACGCCGGGATGGCAGCGGAAGGAAAACCGGCTGTCGGCACTAAGCTGGACCGGCGGGATGTTGGCGCCTTGATCTTGTGAATTCATAATTGTGTTACTCCTGATTATATTTTATTTTTAAAAATTGGGGACAGCCACTGATTTTTCAGTTTTGATGCGTTCGTAAAAAATCGGATTTTTCGCTTCGAGCGTCTTTCGGGGCGCGATTTTTCCGGATGCTGAATGGCAAAAACTCGTCGCAAGCTCCTCAAACAGTTTGCCATTCTTAACGCATCCGCAAAAATCGCTTTTCCCCCGAAATCCACGATCTTGCTCAAAATCGACTTTTACGAACGCATCAATTATTCCCAGCGGTTGTTTTTTT
>CAZRES010000210.1:0-3428 GCA_964598885.1 uncultured Desulfobacteraceae bacterium
TGGATCGGTATCTTGGGTGTCTCGCGGGCCTTGCGGCAGGAGATGCGGTGGGGACGACTCTTGAATTCAAAACTCCGGGTTCGTTTTCTCCCATTGATGATATGATTGGCGGCGGCCCTTTTGGCTTAAAGCCCGGGCAATGGACCGATGATACGTCCATGGCCCTCTGCCTGGCGGACAGCCTGATTCAATGCAACGGATTTGACGCGGCGGATCAGATGAAGCGCTATTGCCGGTGGCGGGAACAGGGATATCTGAGCAGTAACGGAACCTGTTTTGATATCGGCGGCACGGTGTCTTCCGCATTGTCGCGTTTTCAGGAAACCGGCGATCCATTTGCCGGCTCCACCCATGAGCGCTCCGCCGGCAACGGCAGCATTATGCGGCTGGCGCCGGCGCCGCTGTTTTATGCCGGCCATCCGGAAACCGCCATACGGATGAGCGCGGAAAGCTCGAAAACGACTCATGGCGCCCGGACCTGCATTGATGCCTGCCGGTATTTGGGCGGGCTGATCATCGGCGCGTTAACCGGCGAGTCCAAAGAAACGCTTCTGGGGCCGCGATACGCGCCGGTAAAAAATCTGTGGGCGGCTGATCCCCTGTGTCCTGAGATCGACGAAATCGCCCGGGGCTCCTTTAAGACAAAGAACCCTCCGGAAATCAAAGGAACCGGTTATGTGGTCCAATCCCTTGAGGCCGCGCTCTGGGCGTTTTACCATTCCTCATGTTTTGAAGACGGCTGCCTGATGGCGGTGAATCTGGGGGATGACGCCGATACCACCGGGGCGGTCTATGGCCAGCTTGCCGGTGCGTTTTATGGTTTTAAGAGTATTCCCGCCAAATGGCGGGATATGATTGCCGGTAAAGATTTGATTGCCGATTTTGCGGTGAAATTGTGGCTTTCAGCAAACGCTGAAAATGGGTTTTTGAGTGAAAATAAGGCGGCGAGCGGCTCAATGCATTTTTAAACGATATTAAATCCAGCCATCCAGGTTGTTTTTAATAACAAGTAACGATTGGCTAAAAGGACGCCAAAGAGGGATATTACTTGACAAATGGTCGAGATAAGGCTAGTTTTGTTGCTACTATGTCGAACCAATGTCAAAAGGATGTGTGAATGAAACTGAATGAATTCCTGTCCAATCATGCCGTGTTTACGGTGGACGAATTGGACCGCTTTCTGTCCGTCAGGGGGCCTGCCAAGGCAAGCACCCGCAAATCTCTCCTGACTTACCACCGCAACCAGGGGCGGATCATACCTGTCCGGCGCGGGCTATATGCGACCGTTCCCTTGGGCGGCGATCCGGCATCAACTCCGGTCGATCCTTATCTCGTGGCGGCGAAAATGCGCGAGGACGCCGTTCTGGCCTATCACACGGCTCTGGAATTCCACGGCAAGGCATACTCGGTCCACAAGCGTTTGCACTATGTATCCGCGAATAAGTCTTTGCCGTTGACGTTTCAATCTCATGAGTTTACGCGCGTTCCCGTACCGCATCTTCTTCGCAAGAAAGGCAAAGAGATGTTCGGCGTCGTCAGACACAATCGTTCCGGCGTGGAAGTCAGAGTGACCAATCTTGAAAGGACCTTCGTTGATGTTCTGGACCGGCCGGATTTATCGGGCAGTTGGGAGGAAATATGGCGGTCCCTGGAATCGGTTGAATACTTTGACCTGGATCAGGTCGTCGAATACGTTTTTCTGCTGGAAAATGCAACCACCGCCGCAAAAGTAGGTTTTTTTCTGGAACAGCACAAGGAAGCCTTGATGGCAGACGATGTTTATTTGAACCCGCTGCGAAGCCTTCGCCCTCGACAACCGCACTATTTTGAGCGGGGCAGACGCAAGGGATGCCAGTGGGCCAAAGATTGGAATCTGCTGGTTCCAAGCGAAATTATGAACAGATCATGGGGTGATGTGCTGTGAGATTTTCGTCGTCGGAAGTATTGCGTGCAGCCGAAATCATCGGCTTCAAAGCGGAGATGATCGAAAAGGTGCTCCATCTGCTGAATCTGTTGAACGCCTTGAACGCTCATCCCTTTCTCAAGGGAAAATGGGCTTTAAAGGGTGGAACGGCCCTGAACGTTTTTATATTCGATCTGCCCAGATTGTCAGTGGATATCGATCTCAATTATATCGGGAAGCTGGATCGCGAGGAAATGCTGGCAGAAAGGCCTATGATCGAACAGGCGGCCCAGGCCGTGTTTTCACGGGAAGGATTTATCACCAGAAGAGTTCCAGACGAACACGCGGGTGGAAAATGGAGGCTGAGTTATCAAAGCTTTACGGGACAATCCGGCAACCTTGAAGTTGACATGAATTTCATGTTCAGACAACCGCTTTGGGATATTCAGACCGCTGATTCCCATAGCTTCGGAGATTTTCAGTCAAAAGGGATTCCGCTTCTCGATATTCACGAGTTGGCGGCCGGCAAGCTCGCGGCTCTATTGGCGCGCGGGCAGGCAAGAGACCTGTTCGATTGCCATCGGATTCTCGGCAGGGAAGAACTGGACAAAGATCGGCTTCGCGCGGCGTTCGTCACTTACGGAGGGATGAACCGTAAAGATTGGCGAACCGTTTCCATCCAGGATGTGAATTTTGATGCGGCGGAATTGACGAGGTTGCTCATGCCCACGTTGCACGTCCGCGAAACGAGGACGCAGGAATCTCCAGCCCAATATGGGAATCGTCTTTTAACGGAATGTCAAAAACGATTGTCGGTGGTGCTCCCATTCACGGACGCTGAGCGAATGTTCCTGGACCTGCTGCTGGATCATGGGGTTATTGAATCAACGCTTCTGACGGCAGATGAATCTCTTCAGCGGCGCATTCGATGCCAGCCGCTTCTCGAATGGAAGGCTCTCAACGTTCGGCACCACAAACAAAGTAGAGAATAAAATAAACACAAGGGCGGTATCGAAAACAGGGGGCCATGTTATGCTCTTTATGAACTCAAAACCACCACCTGGGCCGTCATCCCTTGAGGCCGCGCTCTGGGCGTTTTACCATTCCTCATGCTTTGAAGACGGCTGTATGATGGCGGCAAACCTGGGAGATGACGCCGACACCACCGGCGCGGTCTACGGCCAGCTTGCCGGCGCGTTTTATGGGTTTAAGAGTATTCCGGCCAAATGGCGGGATATGATTGCCGGTAAAGATTTGATTGCCGATTTTTCGTTGAAATTGTGGCTTTCAACAAATGCTGAAAATGGGTTTTTGAGTGAAAATAAGGCTGCGAGCGGCTCAATGCATTCTTAAACAGGCTGGGGTGTTCGTGAACCGCAAACGCAAAGAATTATTCCGCGGTAAGATCGTCAACTTGGAAACGGATTCCATATTGTTAAAATTTTTGAATAACGGGTTATTAGGAACCGGCGAAATCATGAGTTGCAACCGAATGATGCTGGTGATATTATAAATATCCGTTTAG
>CAZRES010000211.1:0-3400 GCA_964598885.1 uncultured Desulfobacteraceae bacterium
TCTGGACAGGTCGGCTCTGGACAGGTCGGCTCTGGACAGGTTGGCTCCGGACAGGTTGGCTCCGGACAGGTTGGCTCCGGACAGGTCGGCTCCGGACAGGTCGGCTCCGACGCTTACAGCCGCTTCTAATGTAATTTTGAAATTATTATTTTTGCACTCATGTGAGAAAAGAACGCTGCCTATCACGTAATGTTTGATTTCAATTTTCATCTACTCCCCCTCCTCCCCGCCGTCTGTGGCAGGTATATCGTCGGCGTATATCCAGAAAATCCTAGGAATAATAACTTGAGGGATTGATGGCTTTATGGCCTTTCTGATCCCGCTTATTTTTTTCGTTACTTCTCTCAGCGTAAAAGCCGGGTGGGTAACTAAGATTTCATACGCCTCAAGCACCATCGCTGCTTGTCTCAACTCGGATTTTGTCAACGCTTTTGGATTATACCGCAGCGCCCATGCAATATCATGGAAATGTCGGTCCCTCGGATTAGGCCAGTTGGTCCCATCGTCAATTTTTTTTATTTCCATCTCACCCCTCCTTCGCCGCGCCGTCGGCGGCTATCCTCCCCACAATGGTCAGTACATACCGGACGCTTTTCAATTCCCAGTCCATCTGCTCGGCCTGAAAATGAGAGTTTTTGGCGACAGATAATAAATCTTTTGCTTCAATAAACTGTTCAATATTTGTGCATGTGCCGTCTTCTTTACACTCTTCGAATATTACCTGATAGACTCCCATCAATACACCTCCATTTTCCCGTGTAAAATTATACGCCCGGTTGTCTCTGGCGTTTCCCTTGCCTTCCGGTACTCCATCGGGTCTACGCAATCGCACCACGGCACAAGCTCCCCACAATGCCGACACCGGGGCAGCTCATACACGATCCCGGTGTTGACGCAGTAAGCGGCGTTCCATTGCCTCATGCGCTTAATTTGCGCCATCATGGTTCGGATTTCGTCATTCATGGCGCAGTTTCCTTTAGCGCATGGATAGCATTAAGCGCCGTTATTTTGTCTTGCTCAGGGGCTGGCATAGTCCTGATTCCAACCTCTATCAAATCAAGTTCGTCTTTTAATTCAGCGCCGACAACATCAAACAATGCCTTCCGTAAAAGTGAAATTTTCATTTCCGCTTCCCGCATCGGATGTTTCTCGCAAACCTTGATATGATCCGTCAAAATTTGCGATCCGTGGGGCGGCGTTCCTTCCGGGTAAGCCATTCCGCAATAAACACAAGTCAAAATATTTCCCATTTCAATTCTCCACATAGTTTGAGGTTGACACAATGACGCCCAAAAATTCAGCGGCCTTCTTTTTCCGCGTTCGCCTCTAACACTTCCGGCGCAACCTTTAATTTCGCAGCGCATATATGCTTACACTGGTCATAAACCATATTGGCTTCCGGTTGTTCCATTTCGTCAAACCGGAAAGACCGCAATTCAAAAAAAACCTTATTCCCTTGCACAATCACTTCATCCTTAAAAAATTTGAGTGCCATCTTGACGTTTCGCTTGACCTTTTCCGGCGTGTCCCATTCATGATCGTCGGTATTGTGGGCGACAAAGCGGAACATGGCGTGAACCCATTTGTTTTGTTCGACACTTCGGGCTTTTAGTGTTCCTGTCAGCTTGGCTTTGAGTATCTGGTTCGGCAAAAACGCTTTGAGGTTTTCGCGTTCTTCAATGGATGCGGCGGCAAGCGTGTAATCCTTGCTCATTTGTAGATATACGGTTTTCATTCAACGGGAACCTTGTCTTTATCGGGGCAATCAATAGGGCAAAAGTGGAATTGCCTGTCACAATAGGGCGATCCCAAGCGCACTGCACATCCGATATTTATTTGACGCTCAAGATCATGGGCAGCATCTATAAGTGTTTGATATAGCGCCGCCGTTTCTTCTTCGTCCAAAAAGCCAAGATCAATTGATGTTTCCCTAACTTTAACGACGACTTCTATGCAGCCTTTTTGAATTTTTCTAACTTTAATTTCCATTTTTCACCCTCTCCACCAGTTGCGCCAGTTCCCGCAGGAAAACCGGCAATTCCGTTTTAATCTGCGCCTGTATCGCGGCATCCGGCGTGATCCGCTTGACCCACATAGGCCGGGCCGTGATTTCAGGACAAAACGCGATAAAGTCGATCCAGTCCCGTTTCGTGACGTAAAGGAACATCTGGCATTGGCGAACATACGCCAGGTCGATTTTGCCTGTGTCGATCAATTCCACGTAGATATGCGGCATCATCGTCTTGATTTCAATGCCGCCGTCCGGCTCAACAAGGCCGTCCGGTGAAACGTGCGTGCCGGGGATGTCGCCTCGGATCAGCGATACCTGGTCAACCTGGACATCATACATAAATTCGTAAAGCTGCCGGGCTTCCGGTTCGTATTCGTGGCCCCGGTCCATGTATGAATTGGAATATGACGGGATCGGACCATCGGCCAGGATTTCACCTGCCAGACGATAAAGCAGGGTTTGCCGGGATTTGCCGGCGCCCTTGGCGAGCACGGAGTTTATGCCAGTGCCGCCGCAACTGCCTGCGCGGAGCCTTAGCCAGGCTTCTGACGATTGTTCGACGTCGCGGATAATTTCAGGCATTGGCGGCCTCGCTTTCCGGCGGCAATTCCGGCGCGGGGTCCGGCTTATTGACGAGCATCTGTTTGGCGCGGACAAAGTCGGAGGCCAGCATCTGGGATATGGTTTCGATTTTAAAGAACCGCTTGAACCCGTCGCAGTCGGCTTTCTTCTGGTCGATCAGGTCAACCAATTCTTGCACCTGTTCCGGCGTGACATATTCCGGCGCGGCAAGCGGCGATTGCGCGTATTTCGAGCCGTCCCACAGGCCCATGTAAATATCGGCGGCAACACCCAAGGCTTTCATGGCAACACTCAGGGCGTCCGTGACGGCCATTTTGTACCCTTCATCGGATGAGTGCAGGCCGGATTTTTCCTTCGCCACCAGCATTGATCCACCTATGCCGGGAATGGGCGCGGACCATGCTTCATGGGGATTTGTCCGGTGAGACAGATTAATTTCGGCAAAACAAAAAACCTGATTTTCTGCGGCGGGCTCACTCCACATTTTGACGATTTCATATTTCCAGCCGGTTCCGCACGGACCGAATATTTCCGTCATGATACGGAATCGCCATTGCGGATTGATATCGCTTTTGCCAGCGAGACGCCCTGCCTTGATTTGACGCAAAGCTTCTTTTGGTGGTCGCGATGATTTCTGCCATATTTCTAAATTTTTCATGATCCCCTCCGTTAAAATTTCATATCTTCCGGCGCGGTTTCCAGCATCCCGCGCAACGCGTCCAGCGCGATTTTGTCCCCGGCGTCTATCGTGTCAGGGGCGTAGACGGCCTTTTTGAGAGATGCTACGTATCGGGCAATCTCCCAATT
>CAZRES010000212.1:0-3392 GCA_964598885.1 uncultured Desulfobacteraceae bacterium
TTCGGAAACGCCCAGAACCTGAATTTTTCCGGGCCAGGCCGACATGCTGGGACCGCGAATGGTCCGGGCCAGGCCGCTGACGTTTCGATACGCCTTTCGGAATATCTGCCATGCCCGCTCCAGAGGAACGCCGAAATAATGATGAGCGCCGGTATTTCTGGCAATAAACATATAATAGGGGATGCATCCCATTTCCACCTGCTGCTGGAGCATCCGGGTCCAGATTTCCGGACGGTCGTTGATGTGTCCCAGCACCGGCGACTGAGTTCGGATCTCGGCGCCGGTTGCCTTTATTTTCCGGATCGCCTCATAAACGATGGGGGGCTCCAGTTCTACGGGATGATTGAAATGCGCCATGAACGCCAGGTGTTTTCCCGCGCCGGTGATATCGGAAAACAATTCCAGAAGATCGGCGGCATCGTCATCGGTGACAAACCGGTAAGGCCAGTATGCCAGGGATTTGGTGCCGATGCGGATGGTTCGCAGATGGTCAAGGTTGGCCTCTAACACCGGACGGATATATCGGGCCAGGACTCTTGTGCTCATGACCAGTGGATCGCCGCCGGTAAAAAGCAAATCGGTGATTTCCGGGTGCTGGCGGATGTAGTCTACCAGGAGGTCCACCTCGTGCATGGCGAATTTAATTTCGTTCATGCCGACAAACTGGGGCCAGCGAAAGCAGAAGGTGCAGTAGGCGTGGCAGGTCTGGCCCTGACTCGGAAAAAACAGAATGGTCTCGCGATATTTGTGCTGGCTTCCCTTGAGACGCACGCCGTTGCATACCGGTACGTTCTGCTGCTGTCCGGCCGGATGCGGGTTCAGTTCCCATCGGATCCGCATGGCTTCCCTGGCGATGGTTTTGGCGTCGGCTCCTTTATCCATCAAATCCGCTATCTTTTTATAATGGTGGGGTTTAAGCATCCCTTTTTGGGGGAAATTTAAAATAAAAATCGGATCATGGGGAACCTGTACCCAATCAATGAGATTGTTTATTATATAATTATTTGTTTTAAAAGGAAAAACTTGACCAACCACTTGGATGGCCCGGATCTGTTCCGCGTTCAGCCGCTGGATTTGCGGAAGAGTTTTGAAGTTTTTCAACGTATAGGCCGTATACTTGCTGTCATTATATGACATAATTGCCTCCTTTCATCAGGCCGCTTTCTCCACATGATTCTGATGGCCCATGAGCCGGGAGATTTCAGCGTCTTTTTCTTCCCAGAGATTATTGAGCCAGGCCTGAAAATGTTTTTTAAATTCCGGATCATTGTCATAATCCCCCAGGATATCGGCCGGTATTGGTATTTCTGTGACTCGGATGATCACCTCATCGAGCTCGCCGCATAAAAATTCCCACAGGTTTTTCACCCCCCGGGGATAGACAATGGTTACATTTAAAATCGCATCAAGATGATCCCGTAAGGCGTTTAGCGCAAATGCGGTCCCGCCGGCCTTGGGACGCAGCAGATGCTTAAACGGCGATCGCTGGCGCTGGTGCTTTTCCACGGTAAAGCGGGTTCCTTCGGTAAAATTCATGACCGAAACCGGCATGGTCTTGAATTTTTCGCATGCTTTCCGGGTGGTTTCCAGGTCCATTCCTTTAAGATGCGGTTTTTTTGCCAGCTCTTCCTTGGGATACCGTTTCATCACGGGATAATCCAGCGCCCACCAGGAAAATCCAAGCACGGGAATCCACATGAGTTCTTTTTTAATGAAAAATTTCAAAAACGGAATTTTCCCTAAAAACACGTTTTCCAGCACCAGAATATCCACCCATGTCTGATGGTTGGATATGACCAGATAACTATTATTTTTTTTAAGACTTTCAGTGCCCTGTATATCCCATCGAATGTTGAGCATGAATGAAAAAATTTTGTTGTTCCACGAATTCCAGGCGGCACAGACAAATGTCACCGCCTTCCCGAGTTGCAGGCGGATGATTGAAACAGGAATCAAAAATTTTAACATCCCGGTTATAAAAAGAGGGAGCATCCAGAATAGGGTGTTGCATATAATCAGCGCGGAGCAAAAAACACCGCGTATGCGACCAGGCAGAATGCGTTTCATCCTATACTCCTTGTTCCCCCATAGAATTTTGAAATTATATATAAAGGTCCTGGAGGAAACCTCAGGGCCTTTATATATAATAAACCCGCTTTTTGAGCAAGCGGGATTGCGATATTTGTCCTTTTCCTCCGGTTTTGGCTTTTCTATTGCTTATCAGGCCCATTGAATATAATATAACCACTTGGAAACAGATATGGATCTTTTTATCGCTCAAATAAACCTCATCGATATTCAAAAAGGGAGTTTATAATGAACGGCGAAATCCAGATTGATTCCAAGCGACGATCCCGGGCCAGAGTCCGCACGGGACGGCATATCGAAGACATCAAGCAGGACCTGGCGGAAAACCTGCTTTATGTTATCGGCAAACCTCTGATCACCACCACGCCTTATGATTGCTACATGACCGTAGCCCATACGGTGCGCAACCGCCTTTTGAAACAGTGGGTGGATTCGGTGGAAAGCTTTTTCCTTCGAAAAATCAAGGCCGTCTGCTATTTTTCCGCGGAATTTCTCACCGGACCGCACCTGGCCAGCAATCTGATCAACATGGATCTTTATGACACCATGAAAAAGGCGGTCCGGGAATTCGGGCTGGACCTGGATACCCTGATTGATCTGGAAGCAGAGCCCGGTCTGGGCAACGGCGGGCTGGGGCGGTTGGCGGCCTGTTATATGGAGTCCCTGGCCACCCTGGGAGTGCCGGCCATCGGATACGGCATCCGCTATGAGTTCGGCATCTTCAACCAGCAGATCAAAGACGGCTGGCAGGTGGAACTCACCGATAAATGGCTGCGGCTGGGCAATCCCTGGGAAATTCCCAGACCCGAGCGAATCTACGAGGTTAAACTGGGCGGGCACACCGAGCATTACAAGGATGCCGCAGGCCGTCACTGCGTTCGCTGGGTGCCGGGCCGCATGGTGCTGGGCATGGCGTATGACACCCCCATCCTCGGTTATCGGGTTAAGGCCGCTTCCATGTTGCGGCTCTGGAAGGCCGAATCGCCGGAATCCTTTGATTTCGAGGATTTCAACCGGGGGGATTATTACGGGGCCGTGGAAGACAAGGTCGCGGCCGAAAATCTTTCCAAGATCCTTTATCCCAATGACGAGCAGCTCCAGGGCAAGCGGCTCCGTCTGGAACAGCAGTATTTTTTTGTTTCCTGCTCCCTGCAGAATCTGATTGAAATGCATCTGCTCAAGGAGAAAAACCTTTATAATTTTCACGAAGGGTTTGCGGCCCAGCTCAATGACACCCATCCGGCCATTGCCGTGGCGGAATTCATGCGGCTGCTGATGGACGAGCATCAAATGACATGGGAAGA
>CAZRES010000213.1:0-3345 GCA_964598885.1 uncultured Desulfobacteraceae bacterium
GTTTTTCGGATGATCTTCATCCGACGAATTTTCCGAATGATGGTGATTATTCGTTTTGCTTGGATTCATAATTGCCTCCCTGATTCGCTTCCGCAGCGTCTATGTCGGTTGAATCCGGTGTTCCCATGGTAATAACAGCTCTGGCTTTTTCCACCAGTAAGTCCCATTCGATCTCTATTGCTTTGAGCAGATTGTCCCATGTCGTCATTTCGTCTTCCTGGGATTCCTTCCTGTCCGGAAAGTCTTGTAATGTTGATTGATACAGATGTTCCAGGCGTTTTGCGCTTTTTTCCCGGGAGAAATTAACAGCGGTTTCATAGACGCCGGTTTTCCATTCTTCCAACAATCCGGGATGACGGAAAACATCCTTGAGGACTTGCGCAAACTGTTCAGGAGATGTATTTCCATCCAGCAGCCGGCCGTTTTCGCCATCGATGACCACTTCCCGGGCACCGGAAGCATCCAGGGCAATCACGGGAACGCCTGCTGCCATTGCTTCTGTCAGCACCATCCCCTGGGTCTCGGTTTGGGATGCAAACACGAAAAGATCAAACGCATCATAGGCATGCGCAAGATTGCTGCCGGTCAGGCTGCCGGTCATGATCAGCTGATTTTGAACGCCTTCTTCTTCGCAGATCCGCCAGATGGCGTCATCAGACGGTCCCTCCCCGACAACCACAAAAACCGCCCCTCTGTGTTTCTTCAGAAAAATCGCCGTTGCCCTGGCCAGATATTCCAGGTTTTTTTCCGGCGCCAATCGGCCGACATGGCCGAGAACAAAACCATTGGTTGCAATGCCGTGCTGGTGTCGAAACTGTTCTTTCTTGCCGCCGGCAAAAAAATTCAGATCAACGCCGGTGGGAATGATGCTAACGGGAGTATCTACTCCCCGATCCCGGATCAAATCCCGGATGCTCTCACTGGGCGCGACAACGTGATCGCAATGATTGGCATACCGTGTGGCCAGTTCAATGACAAAGCGCTTCATGGCGGGTGAATCAACCGGCGTATAATGGGTATAACGCTCGTAAAGGGTGTGATGGGTAAAAACCAGCGGGATATTGCGCTTCCGCGCCGTGCGCATGGCCGTATCCCCCAGCAGATAGGGGTGATGGCTGTGAATAATATCCGGGGCAAATGCTTTTACTTTATCCGAAACGATGAGCGGTAAGGGAATCCGGAGGGAAAAATCACTTCCACTGAAATTCTGGATGGCCGGCAGCCGGACAACATCGTTTTCGTTATCGTCGTTTGTCTTTCCGCTGGCATCCGTATAAACCGGGGCGATCACCAATACCCGGTGTCCCAGTTTCTGGAGATCCTGCTTAAAACAAAATATGGATCGGGCGACCCCGCCCACATGAGGCAGGTAGGTATTTGTAAACATGCAGATTTTCATTGCTTCTCCAATTCATAGGACTCCCGACCGTCGGCGGTTTTCCGGGCTCGGTAACCCGGAACTTGAACCACGATATCGGGCCGCTGGTTTCTCCAGTCAGCATTTAGGGTCAGCACGGGGTTAGATTTTTCACCATCAATGGTAAGGGAAACGTCTCCGTAAGGAGTCGGAGTAGGGCCGTAGGAAATGGATTGGCCGGCGGCCATCCAATCGGGAAAAATCCCGGCGCCGATCACCAGATGATGATCTTCTTCCCGCACGAACAGATTTCGAATCATCATGATCCATTCCGCGGCCGCCCAGCCGTGCTGCCCGTCCCCCATGCATCCGCCCAGTGTTCGGGGATGAATCGCCTCGGGCCACTGGCCGGTTGGCGATGCCAGATCCGCAATGGTCCGGATTAACTCTTTGTAGCGGTCATCATTATTCCTCAGAAGGGTTTGCGCCAGGGACAGGGTCAGATACGCATTGATGCCCGAATGAATCATGTCCTGGAAAAAAGCGCCCTTGTAAAAACAATTATGCATCAAGAATTCCACGGTGTTCCATATGCGTTGATCTCCCTTTTTTGCCAGTTGCAGCGGATAATCCGCCACCAGGCCGCCGATGGCGCCGGCATCCATCCGACGGTAAGGCGATGCGGGGAGACAGCCCTTGGACAGGTTCTCCGGAATTTTATTGATGCTGGTTGAAATTGCCTTGTCAAATTCCGCAGCATACCGCCGGTATTTTTCCCGAAGGTCCTTGTCGCCGTAATGGTCAGCCAGACGTTCAGCAGCCTTGAAACCGGCGAGTCCCCAGAAATTATCCCAGAAATAATAGTCATTGGGCCCGAAATGTTCCGCGGAAAACCCCGCCGGAAGCAATCCATGATGACGATCGGAAGGATTTTTCAACAGCCGTTTTTTTTGAATCCAGTCGGCACCGCGAGCTATCGGCTTCCGCCAGCTTTGGGGCAACGGCCGGCCGGTTAATTCCAAAAACCGCCCCATGATCCAGAGCACCTGGCCGTTTGAATCCCACTCCCCCTCCTGGGACTGAAAATAGCCGGACAATTTCTGTTTACCGGGAAAGGTGTTGAGAAATTTTTCCGCCCGATCGGTAAAACCGGACACCAGAAGAGCATGCAGCATGAAACAGGCATCCCGGAACCAGAACCGGTTATAGGTATAGGGACCCGGAACCACTTCAGTGGATGACAGCAAAAGAAGGGTTTTCATGGCTGCCTGATACAAAAATTGAATCTGCTGATCCGGTACGGATAATTCAGCCGTCCCGGCAATGATATTTTCCCAGTTCCGTCCTGGCTGAATAAGCGTAGAATAACGTGCCGGCGTTTCTTCGACTTCTAACGGGATGTGTATCTCCAATGATTGGCGGCCGCGGGTCGATACCGGAAACACGGCGGCGGCAGTAGCCATACCCACCCGGCATTCAATCCCGGCGGCCTGATCTCCGGAATGTTTCAAATGATGAACCACATCCCCGTTCTGATAGTTTGAAAAAACGGCATGATCCGGTGTTTTTGAAAACAGGACAGGAGTTTTCTTATTCACCCGCCACGCGGAAATATCATGAATGTAATCCACGTTTTCAATAAACTGAATTCCTTCAGGATTATAGGGTCGTAACGCCACGACCAGCCATTTGGCGGGATCGGTTTCCACATCCAGAAGGATCTCCAGAACCGGACCGGATGGCGGTGTGAGCAAACGGGTGCGGGAAGTGATTCGGTTGCCGTTTATCCCGCATGCGGTTGTTACGGTCAGATCCGCATCCATCTCCAACTGCTGATTTACCTGATCGGTCTTGGAGGGAAACAGGGATTCCCCTTCCGGGCTGATGATCCAGAAATCAAGGGACCACCCATCCTGAATCGGCGTTATCAGCCCTCTTGGATCGATAATGGGATATACGGCCAGATCCGGATGGCCCACACTTGTCCA
>CAZRES010000214.1:0-3317 GCA_964598885.1 uncultured Desulfobacteraceae bacterium
AGATATCCGCCTGGGTCATGGTGTTGGCGTCATAAACGTTCCAGGTAAGGCCTTCTGTCATCAGCTGCCCCTCCTTATCTTATTATTGATACATCCGGTCTACGGATTCTTTGGCCTTGTCCCGGGCATCGGTGTCCAGACCGCCGTAATGCCACTTGACCTGGTTTTCCATGAAATCAACGCCCTTGCCCTTGATGGTATGGGCGATGATCACCGTGGGAGCGGCGGTTTCGGTCTGGGCCGCGTCAATGGCGTCTCCGAGTTTGACAAAATCATGGCCGTCGACCTCGATGACGTTGAATCCGAAGGCCCGCCATTTGTCGGCAAATGGTTCCAGGCCCATGATCTGCTCGGTGGTCCCATCAATCATGAGTTTATTGCGGTCCACAAAGGTGATCAGGTGGGTCAGCTTATAATGGTTGATGGCCATGGCTGCCTCCCAGTTGCTCCCTTCGTTGCATTCCCCGTCCCCCAGAATGCAATAAGTGCGCCAGGATTTTTTCTGTGTCCGGGCGCCCAGGGCCATGCCTGCGGAAATGGGGAGGCCGTGGCCCAGGGACCCGGTGGAAACGTCCACCCCACTCACCTTGAGGCAATCCAGATGCATGCCGAAAGGCGACATGAACTTGTTGAATTCTTTGAGTTGTTCAAAGTCGAAATAGCCTTTGCGGGCCAGCAGAGAGGCATAGCCCACGCCGCCGTGACCCTTGCTCAGCACCACCCGGTCCCGGTCGGCCCACTCCGGATCAGCCGGATTGATGTTGAGGTACTTGTGGTACAAAATGACCATGATTTCCACCATGCTCATGGCCCCGCCGATGTGCGCGCCACCGGCCCAGTAAGTGACATCAATGATATCGTTGCGCAACTGCTGCGCCGCTTTTTTCAGGGCCGCAAGTTCCGTATCCGTAATCGGCATGGGATCCTCCTTTAGTGGGTCAAATTTTATTGATCATCTCTTAATCGCGGCAAAGGCGTCGGCGGCGATGTCGATGGTCCGGGCAATATCCTCGTCGGTATGAGCCGTTGAAACAAACCAGTTGTGATGGGGGGTGAAATAGGCTCCCCGCCGGGTGCATTCGGCGCACCATTGCTGGTGGGTCATCAGGCTTTCATCATTGGTGATGCGTACATAGGGCATGGCCGTGGCTCCGGTGATTTTTACGTCAAAGCCATGGGCCTTTCCCGCTTCCACCAGTCCATCCCGCAGTTTGTCGCCGATGCCGCGCATGAGGGCTGGCCCGTCAATGGCCGCAAGCTCCTTGAGGGTAGCCAGGGCCGCGGCCATGGGCTGGGACTGAAACCAGTAGCTGCCGGTGTAGAAGACCCGGCCTGCCACATTCTTGAGGGCGTTTGTTCCCATCAGAGCCGAGATGGGATAACCATTGGCAATGGCCTTGCAGAAGCAGACCAGGTCGGGCTGGAACCCGTAAAAAGCGTGGGAGCCGTGCATATTAATGCGGAAACCGTGGCGGATATCATCGGAGATCAGGACGATGCCGTTTTTCCGGCAGATGGACTCCACGGCACGCCAGTATCCGTCGGCCGGGAGTACGCTGTCGTCAAAGGCCGGGATATGATAGGGCGTAGCTATAAAGCCTGCGATATCATTAGGATTTTCCGCCACCGCGCGTTCCAGGGCGCTGATATCGTTCCAGGGTATTCGGATGATGTTCTGCCAGTCCACATCCATCAGGCCGTGATGGCCCGGGGCCTGCATCCAGGGAGCGACGCCGTGGTAGCCCCCCTGGATCATGATGATTTTTTTCCGGTTGGTGGCGTCCCGGGCGATCATGACGGCAAAATTCGTCACGTCGCCGCCGTTTTTAGCGAAAAAGGCCCAGTCCATATCCGTGATCAGATCCACCAGATATTCAGCCAGTTCCACCATGACAGGGGGCGCGCCGGTGGTGCAGTTGCCGTCCGCCGCTGCCTTGGCGGCGGCCGTTTCCACGGCCGGGTGATGGTAGCCCAGGACCATGGGGCCGTAAGCGCACATGTAATCGATGAATTCATTGCCGTCCACATCCCAGAACCGGGCGCCGGCGGCTTTTTCGGTGTAAAACGGGAAGGTCGTCGCCGGAATCAGAGGAGCCGGGCTGAAATGACCGTAGATGCCGCAGGGAATTACGGCCGCGGCCCTCCGGAAGAGTTCCTGGGATTTGGGATATTGATAGGTGGTCATGAATTTTCCCTGGTTTTTAGGGCTTTGTTATTATTCATTATTTCAAATAAATCGGGATTCGATCCAACACCAGCCCCAGGGCATCGAGCATGGGGGTCTGGCCCCGGATGGAGATATCATCAGCGGCGATGGCGCTGAAAATATCGAGTTTTCCGTTTAAAAACGCATTGGCCACTTTTAGATTCCGCATGAACATACAGGCCATGGGAGCGTCGATTTTCCCTTTCACCGGGGTGATATATCCTTGATCGAATATAATGTGAACCGCCGGGCCGTCGGGCAGGACCTTCAGCAGGACCGCTCCGTCGCGGATGTGGCCTGCAACCAGCTTTGCCACGGGATCCAGGGCCGCCAGTTCCCGCACGGCAAAGGCTGCGGTGTTCATGGTCAGCCGGGTATTCATGAGCAGATAGCCGTCGTCTTCAAGCCGTTCGGGCGTAGGCTTCAGATAATACTCCAGCCGATCGGTCAGTTTCGGAAATTCCTTGGTAAGAAAGGACAGCCGGGTGAAGCCCTTGAACGGTATGGGAGCGCCCTTGCCGTCCATCATGCGGTTGAGATGGGCCGGAGACAGGAAAAAGAGCCGGACCGAGGGCCTGCTCATGCGGTCCCGCTGCACGCGGCAATGGCCGTTTTTAAAAATGATATGACATTTGGGGCCGTTGAACACGTCGAACTGGATGGAGACATCCCAGGTTTTGGAAAGGGCGGCCATTTCCGAATCATATGCCACCAGATCTTCGAGGTTTTGCAGGACTGCGTGAAGGTGGAGATGGGCCGTGATGAGGTCATGCTGCGTCATGCCGCAAGTTTCCTCCTGATAATGGGACCGGATTTATTTTATCCCCGACTCATTATGAGTGAGCGCTTACTCATTTTAATCCGGTCTACCCGCAAGCCGTGAAAAAGTCAAGGGAAAATCGCTATTTCCCGCTGATCCGCGCATTTTTCCGCAGAGGAGCGGCGAGCTGCATCATCAGTTTGACCAGGGAATAGTAGAGAAACATGCCGGTGTTGCGGACATCGGCGGCCGGGCTCTTGAGGCCGAAGCGCGGGAGCATGAAGAAAATCAGGTCCGCCACTTTAACCGGGCATCCCTTGAAGCGGATGATCTTGCCCGCTTCGAGCTTTC
>CAZRES010000215.1:0-3223 GCA_964598885.1 uncultured Desulfobacteraceae bacterium
CCGTGGCGGAATTCATGCGGCTGCTGATGGACGAGCATCAAATGACATGGGAAGATGCCTGGCACATCACGCAAAATACGTTTTCCTATACCAATCACACCCTGCTGCCCGAAGCCCTTGAAAAATGGTCCCTGCCACTGTTTGCCTCGGTCCTGCCCCGGCATCTGGAAATCATTTATGAAATCAACCACCGGTTTCTCCAAAAGATCATGGAAGTAAACCGGGATCACCCCGTTGATCTCGAACCCCTTTCCCTGATTGATGAAAGCGGCGAAAAATTTGTGCGCATGGCCAATCTGGCGGTGGTGGGGAGCCATGCCGTCAACGGCGTGGCCGCCCTGCATACCGAACTGTTGAAAAAGCATACCATGCGGCATTTTGACCAACTGTTTCCGGGAAAAATCACCAACAAGACCAACGGCGTTACCCTGCGGCGGTGGGTGGTGCTTTCCAATCCCCGGCTCACAGCCCTGATCACCAGCCGCATCGGCGACGGCTGGATCAAGCATGCCGAAGAACTGGGCAAACTCGAAGCCTTTGTGGAGGATGCCGAATTTTTGAAACAGTGGCGAAAAGTCAAGCTGGACGACAAGCAGGAGCAGGCCCACTACATCCTGCAGCAGACCGGTGTTGCAGTCGATCCGGCATCTCTTTTTGATGTCCAGGTCAAGCGCATCCACGAATACAAGCGCCAGCATCTTAACGTGCTGCACATTGTCGCGCTTTATAACCGCCTGAAAAAAAATCCAAAGTCCGCCGTTCCGTCCCGCACCTTTATTTTCGGCGGCAAGGCTGCGCCCGGATATTATATGGCCAAACTGATCATCAAGCTGATCCATTGCGTGGCCGATGTGGTCAATGCGGACCTGGCGGTTAAAAACCGCCTCAAGGTGGTATTTATCCCTAATTTTAACGTAAAGACGGCCCAGCGGATCTATCCCGTCGCCGATCTGTCGGAACAGATCTCCACGGCAGGTCTGGAGGCATCGGGCACCGGCAACATGAAGTTTTCATTTAACGGTGCTTTGACCATCGGGACCCTGGACGGCGCCAACGTGGAGATTCGGGAGGAAGTGGGAGAGGAAAACTTTTTCCTGTTCGGCCATACCGCCGATGAAATCAACGCGCACAAAGCTTCGGGCTATTATCCCTATGATCATTATAACGGCTGTCCGGAACTACGGGAAGCCGTTGATCTGATCGTGACCGGCCATTTTTCCGGGGGCGATACCGATCTGTTCCGACCCCTGACCGATGCATTGTTTTTTCAGGACAAATATTTTTTGTTTGCTGATTTTCCCTCCTATATCGAATGCCAGGACAAGGTCGGCCGGGCATGGAAGGATAAAGACCTTTGGACCCGCATGTCGATCCTCAACGTGGCCCGCATGGGCAAATTTTCATCGGACCGGGCCATCCGGGAATACTGCGCCGATATCTGGGGAATCGACCAGACCCTGCTGTCAGAATGATATTGACCCGGAGATCCTTAAAATTATCAAGGTTTACGTCATTTTTTCACCGCAATGGGGACAGAATCTACAGCCTTCCACAGGAAGTTGGTTCCCACAGGCGGAGCAGGCGGCCATGGGCGGGGCCAGTTCCACCAGAAGTTCGCCCATTTTTACGCCGACCATTTTGCGGTCTTTGGCATAATCGGCGGTTTTTAATACTCTTTTCACAACTCCATCCCGTGGCGCCGTCAGGGCCTTTTCCTGCTTCATAATGGCGATATTGCAGACTTCTTCTCCCTGCCGTACCCGGCTGCCGGGCCGCACGTGCATCACCCACAAATCGCCGTTGGAAGGGGCTGCAATATGCCAGGGATTGTTGGGATCGGCCATTTCGGTGCCCTTGTCCTGGGCCGCTCCGGTGGGAGCGGCCACCTTGACCGGATGATGAAAAAATTCATTATCCAGGGTGTACCATACCGTGCACATGCCGTTGTCATCGGGTAGGCTGATATCTGAAATCTCCATCTCATGGGGTTTGCCGAATCCATCCTTGAACCAGAGCTTTTCGCCCACCTCAAGTCCTTCAAACCAGACGTCTAAAGGAAGCTGGTTGGCATTGCCGTAAGTTTTAAAAAATTCGATGGTTTTGACGGCATCCGCCGGGTGGTTGAGATAAATGACGAACTCCTCCGGGGTGGGTTCCCTGCCGATGGTCTTGCCAAGGAGCTGTTTTTCGGCCTCCAGATCAACCGGCGGAAGGCTGTCTAAAGGTGATGCCATGGTACGCTTCGCGATGGCGGTCTGAGCCTCGGCGCCAAACGCGGAATGATAAACCCAGTCCGGTGGAAAACCCAGAGGCAGGCGTCCGAATTTGCCCATCAGCAAATTTTTAAAGGCATCGTTGCTGTCGGCGTAAAGTTGCAGTCGGGCGGTTTTGGCATCGTCGTCGAGTTCCGATTCCGGGGTATGGATGACGGCGTCAAGCACCGCCAGGAGTTCTTCCACCGACTTCATCCCGCCGCGCTTATAGGCGCTGGTAATCGATAGAAAGGCCGTATTCCAGGTGATCTGGGAGCCCGGCGTGACATCGTGGTAGCGTATGATGCGGCGGGTGCCGGCCAGAAACCGGAGCATGTGCGGCAGCAGATGAATATAACCCTGTTTCAGCGCCCCTTCCTGGGACGAAGACGTCGCGCCCCCGGGCATGCCGTGTTCCACCACATCGTAATCGACGCCGCGAAAATAGGGCGCGGTGTATCGATCATAATAGGGCATGATCTGTTTCAGCGCGAAATTGGCCTTGCGGATCATATCCTTGTCAAGGCATGTCCGGAGGCCGCATTCCCCTTCCATATAAGCGGCCGTGGAGAGCACCTCGCCCTGGCCGTACCACCGCACCGCCGCGCCGAGACCCGTATCGACGATTTTGGCCCCGGCTTCGGCGGCCGCGGCAACGGCCGGCACGAAAAGCCCGTCGGTGAAATGACGGTGGTAGCAGATGATCAGCTCCGGCCAGGTTTTGCGGATTTCGGCGATCAAGGCGCGGATAAATCGCGGGGGACAGACGCCGGCCATATCTTTGAGACCCAGAATAATCATACGGCTGGCCTCCATGGCGCCCACGCCGGCGATATTTTTTATCATATCAATAATTTCTGATACGACGGAAACATAGTGAGGGACATCGAATCCTTTTGCCCAGGAAAGACTCACGGCCGGCTCAAAAACATTGCGGGACGACGCCAGGGCCACCTGGGCAAAAGGGCGCA
>CAZRES010000216.1:0-3204 GCA_964598885.1 uncultured Desulfobacteraceae bacterium
GAAATCACAAAACTGATGGCAAGCTGCCACCAGCCGATCCATTCCCATTTCCGGTTCAGCCGGGCAAAACTCAACGGAGCCGAACCTTTCATTTTGTGTCCCAGTCCGAATTCTAAAATTAAAATCGGAATGCCGGCGGTAAGCAGGGCGAAAAAATAGGGAATCAAAAACGCTCCGCCGCCGTTTTCATACGCCATGTAGGGAAACCGCCAGATATTGCCCAGCCCGATGGCCGATCCCACGGCCGCCATGATAAATCCGACCCGGCTGCCCCATTGCTCGCGTGCTGCGGTCATGATAAATCCTTTGTAAAAACGTGTTATCTGGTATAGTAAAAGGACGTCTTTTGAAAGCATTCGAGAACGTTCGAAATGTAATGCTTTTCAAGATAACCACGTGTGTAAAGTTTTTTATTATATTGATTTTTAAAGTTTTTCAAGCATAAAAAAAAGGAAAAGTGCGACGCCCCGCGCGTGGAAAATGAAAAAACGAAAGGGGAGAGGGATGGCAAAACGGATTGCGTTATATATCAAACAGGATGAAACCGCCCAGAGAAAAGCGGATGAACTCAGTGCGTGGCTGGCCGAACGGCAGGTGACGGTAATTCGCAAGCAGGCGTTTTCACCGGACAATCTCGGACGAGCCGCCATCAGCAAGGAAGGCGAGGCCCCGTCGGACCTTTTTTGTGTCATTGTATTGGGCGGAGACGGAACGTTTTTGAGCGCGGCCCGTTGGATTGGACGCCAGAATATTCCCATCATGGGCGTCAAATTCGGTGAAATCGGCTTTCTGGCGGAAACCCTGGCGGATAAACTTTACACGGCGGTCTCCTACATTTTGTCGGATCGGTTTGCATCGGAGGAACGCTCCCGGCTTCAGGTTCGCGTCATCCGCGATGGTCAGGTTGTCGTCGATGAAATCGTTTTGAACGAGGTGGTGATCAACAAAGGCGCCCTGGCCCGGCTGGCCAGCATTGAAACCTGGGTCAACGGCCACCACCTGACCACTTACAAAAGCGACGGCCTTATCGTAGCCTCCCCCACAGGCTCCACGGCCTATTCCCTGGCCGCGGGCGGCCCCATTATCCACCCCGGCGTCCAGGGCATCATCCTTACTCCCATCTGTCCCTTTACCCTGACCAACCGCTGCATGATCCTGCCGGATTCCGCGGACATCAAGATCGCACTGGATACCCGTTCAACGGATATCGTCGTGACCTTTGACGGCCAGGTGGGCATGGCCATTGATTGCAAGGATACCATCCATGTGATTAAAAGCGCCCATCCCATTCGCGTCATTACCCAGCCGCACCAGACCTATTTCGATGTGCTCAAAACCAAGCTCCGCTGGAGCGGCAAGGTTTCTTAAGGGATCATGGCCATGGCCCGTTCGGCCAACGCCGTGATGGTGAGGCTGGGGTTGGCGCCGATATTGGCCGACACCGCCGAGCCGTCCACCACGTAAAGGCCGGGATAGCCGAAAACCTGGTGCTTGGTATCGATGACCCCGGTTTCTCTGGAATCTCCCATGTGGCAGCCGCCCAGAATATGGGCCGTGGTGGCCGTGTTGCCGATGCTTTCGGTCAGAATGTTGCCGGGCATGCCTTTGGTGACGTTGGCAAGAGCCCTGGCGGCCCGGTTGGCCACCGGCAGATAGGTGGGCGCCGATTGGCCGGGAACGGACCGGGACACCAGTCCTTTGGAAAAGAGTTTTCCGGCCTTGGGTCCGTACGCAAACATGATCCGGTTATCGATATGCTGCATGACGGTGAGCACCGTCATCCGTTTGTTCCAGTCTCTGGCGGCCCACATGGTTTTCATGGTCTTGGGTCCAAACACCATGGCGCCGATGGTTTTAAGCGATCGGATCACGGGCCGTGCGTCGTCTACCAGCGGGCCGGTGAAATATTTCATAAACGTGTAGCCCGCCGGAAACCGGTTCTGGGTGATGTGGGTGTGGGCATCCGGGTAAAAATGCGAACTGATGGCCGTGCCCCGGGTCAGGTCCGGGGTGTTTTCCGGGGAAAGCACGCCTACAATGGCCTCGGAGTTGGTGCGCACCACCGTGCCGAGCCGCCGGGAAATGCCGGGAAGGGTCCTGGCCGCATCCCGGCAGTGAAACAGCAGCTCCAGGGTTCCCAATACGCCGGCCGCAAGGATCACCATTTTCGCCGTGATGGACGGATAGGTTCGAAACGTTTTGATGGGATGCTTCATGTCCAGGCAATAGCCGCCTTTGGGCAGAGGATGAATGCGGATGACTTTGCGGAACGGGAGGATGGCCGCGCCCAGACGCTCGGCCAGGTAGAGATAGTTTTTATCCAGGCTGTTCTTGGACCCGTGAGGACATCCGGTCAGGCACCGGCCGCACAGAAAGCAGCCGGCCCGATGGGGGCCGGCTCCATCAAAAAAAGGATCCCGAACCATGACCTCGGGGTCGCCGAAGTAAATGCCGTTGGGCGTGGGACCGAAGGTATGGCCGACCTCCATGGCCTCTGCCGTTTTCCGGAGATAGTCGTCCTGGATGTCGCTGTGGGGATTGACGGTCACGCCCAGCATGGTTTCGGCGGTATCGTAATGGGGGGCCAGTTCGTCTTTCCAGTTAATCCCCATTTGAGACCAGGCCGGATCGCTGTAGAATGCATCCCTGGGCCGCAGCAGAACCGCCGCATATACGATGCTGCCGCCGCCCACGCCGATACCCCGGACCAGGGTCACGTGCCGGAAGAAATCCTGGGAAAAATAGCCGCCATACCCGAGCCCGGGAAGCCAGTTGAGACCCCGCACATCCTGGTCCCCTTCTTCGATATCCTCGGGAGTGACCCGGATTCCCTGCTCCAGCACCGCCACCCGATATCCTTTTTCCGCAAGCCTCAAGGCCGACACGCTCCCCCCGAACCCGCTGCCGACGACCGCCACATCGTAATCCATAAGTATTTTCTTCTCAAATGATGTTTTAAGTCTCTATAAGAATTGACAGGGTCGCCGCCCCTTGGGCAGCGACCCATCCACTTCTCAAGTTCTCAAGTCAGCAAATCCGCCGATCCATCCAGTCCCGCATATACGGCCAGGTAATCTCCGGCGCGCGCCGGCCGAGGATCAGGTCAATATGTCCCCAGTGCAGTCCCTCGATCTCACCGCCGAAGACCTTGAAAATTTTGTCCCTGGACCCGGCTTTCTCATACGCCTCCCGCACCGCCGCTTC
>CAZRES010000217.1:0-3172 GCA_964598885.1 uncultured Desulfobacteraceae bacterium
ATCGGTCTGATCGCCGAAGTTTTCGGACATTTCGAGAATATGCTCCACCGCATCCCGAGCGACGGGGTCGGCAACGTCGTCATCGGATGCTTCGGGATTTGCAGGATCACCGGAACGGCCACAGCGCGGGCATCCGGGTTGATCCAGGAGCGTGACGAGTTTGTCCCGAACGGTTAAATCAGCCGTTTTTTCCGCCATGCCGTCGATGCGGTCCAGGATGGCGTGCAGCCGGGCGGCGCCCTTCGAGCTCAACGTATCTACGGGAATCCGCCGGGCTTCGGCCAGCAGGCCGTTTAATGCCAGACCTTTTTCCATTCCCCATGCCATCAGCGCTTCCAAATCCTTGCCGGACAATCCCTGTTTACAGGCGGCATTGAATTGTTTGAAATCATGATACGTGCCGAATCCTTCCATGATTTTAAGCAGGGCCATCCACGTCCGGAACGCCGGCCGGGCAAAGGCGTTTTCCCGGCTGGCGAATTGAAAAGGAATGCCCGCGGCAGAAAAAACCCGGGCAAACACGTCTCCCTGGGCTTTTGTTCGAAACAGGACGGCAAAATCCGAAAACGCCCGTTCGCGGTCCTCGACCCCCGGGCGGAGGGTTATGTTGAAGTCGGTATAATGAAATCCCGTGCCGCCGATCTGGGCCTCGATGATTTTACCGATGAGCACGGCCTCGGATTTTTCCGTGCCCGCTTCCCGGACCTGGATCCGCACGTCGTTTCGGATGCCGGATTGCAGGGGAACTGATCCGGAACTAAGGCTGCCGTCCTGGATTACCTGGTGGGAGGCGGACAGAATGGTTTCATCCGACCGATAGTTTCGGGTCAGACGGATTTGTGCGGCACTTGGATAATCGTCTGCAAACTTTTGAAAATAAGACATATCCGATCCCCGAAAACCATAGATGGACTGGTCCGGATCACCGATGACGAAAATATGACCGTCTTCCGGCGCCAGGGTTTTGACGAGCCGATACTGGCCATGGTTGAGATCCTGGTATTCATCCACGAACACATAGGGGAAACGCCGGCGGTAATATCGGCGCAAATCGACGTCATCCTCCAGCAGGCGGACGGTCCGGTAAATGAGCTCTTCATAATCCATGAGCCGCTGGACCTGGAGAAGCCGCTGATAGACGGCGTATACCGCGGAAAGATCCGCCGGATCCATGTCGGCCGCCACAGGAGTCAGGTTATCCGTGGGAGAAAGGATGTTCTGCTTGGCCGCCGCGATCCGTTCGGAAACCGTATTGGCGGAACAGGTGATGTCAAAGCCCTGGCGCCGGACAATCCGGACGGCATCGGCTGTCAGGGCGGATTGGTCCTGATCGTCAATGACGGTGAAATGGCCGCTGATGTTGTTTTCCCTGAGGATGTTCAGGCATATTCCATGAAAGGTGGCGGCCGTGGGAAGAGATCTGTCTTTGCCCAGCAGAACTTCCAGGCGCTCGATCATTTCCCGGGCCGCCTTTGTGGTGAAGGTCACGGCCAGAATATTTTCCGGACTCGTGTGCCCGTGATGGACCAGCCACGCGATCCGGCAAGTCAGGGTTCGGGTTTTGCCGGTTCCCGGGCCCGCGGTAATGATCAGCGGACCGCTTCCATGAGTGACGGCCTGAACCTGGGCGTTGTTGAGGCCGGTCAGAATATGGGTGTCGTCAGGGATTGCCGAAAATTGAGACGGGGTTTCTCTTGCATCGCCTTGCGGCCTGCCGTCTTTTGATGTCTGGTATTGATTTGGTTTCGCCGCGGCCGTTGCTGTGTCTTTTTCCAGGACTTTGTTTGCTCCTGATATCGGCGATTGGTCTATCGGATCGGGTGCGTCTGCCTTCTTGGCCGTCTTCCCGCGGCGCGGCGAAGCCGGTTTTTGGCAACCATCGGCGGCAAACAGGGATTGGCGGCCCATGAGCCGGTCTCGTTCCGTCGGGGTGAACACGGTGATGCGACCATATTCGCCGTCAAAACCGGCGGAAATATGGATGCGGCCTTTCCGCATCCGGTCTACGGCCTCGTCCAGGAGGGGGATTCCGGCGTCGGCGATGGTCTCAACCGGCATGTAGTGAAGGATGTCGAGCTCCGGACCCAATCGCGCGATGGCCCGGGTGTAAAGAGTGCCGACTTTTTTACTTTTAGGACCGCAGCCGGCGATTTCCGAAAGCATTTCCGCCAAAGGGATGATGCTGTAAAAAGAATGCGTTTTTGGCGGTTTTTCTCCCACCGGACGGGTAGCCAGCGCCTCCACCCGGTGAAGCACCCCCAGGGTCAGAGGACTCCCGCAGACCGGGCAGATGTTGTCGCAGGCTTTGGATTCAGCGGGATGAAGGTTGATATGACATTTCCGGTGGCCGTCCTGGTGATATTTGCCTTCTTCGGGATAAAATTCCAGGGTCCCCAGAAACCGGTCCGGATCCCCGGTTTTCAGGGCATCGGCAATGGCCGGATACGACAGATCCGCGTCAAACAGATTGGCTTCCCGGCCAAGATTGGCCGGCGAATGGGCGTCGGAATTGGACATCAGAGTCAATCCGTCGATATCGCCCACCCGCCAGTTCATGGGCGGATCTGAGGAAAGACCGGTTTCCACGGCGAAAATATGGGAGGTCAGATCCCCGAAGCAGTCTTCCACGGCATCAAAGCCCGACTTGGAGCCGAACAGGGAGAACCACGGGGTCCAGATATGCGCGGGCACCAGGAAACCGGCATCCGAAGTTTCCAGCAGGATTTCCAGCAGATCCCGTGAATCCAGGCCCAGGATGGGCCGACCGTCGGAGGTGATGTTGCCGATTTTATCCAGCCGGGCATTGAACCGGGCCGCGGATTCCAGGTCGGGGAAAAAAACCAGGTGATGCAGCTTCCGGGTTTTTTCCCCTTTTTTATAGATGGTGCTGATTTCCCCGTTCAGCATGAAACGGACCCTGCCGGACGCATGAAACGGAAGTTTTTTTTCACAGGCGGCCGCCATCTCCTCCTTTAACTTGAACAGACCGGGCTCCGCCGGTTCCAGATCCCGCTGGATTTCGGCAAACCATTCCGGATGGGTGACATCCCCGGTACCCACCACGGTGATCCCTTTGAGGCGGGCCGCCATATAAAGATTTGCAAAATCCAGATTTCTGGCCGTGGCCCGGGAAAAACGGGAATGAATATGCAGATCGGCGATAAATTTCATG
>CAZRES010000218.1:0-3156 GCA_964598885.1 uncultured Desulfobacteraceae bacterium
CCCTGACATACGGCGCGGCCCGGGAATCCATCCAGGTGAGGCAGTTCATCAGGTGATTGCCGTCCCGGTCCACAGCAACGGTGCTGGAAAAGGTGCTGGACACGGATACGGCGATGACGGATTCAGCGGGAACCGTTTCCTTGCCCAGAAGGCGTTTGGCCGCCGTCATGAACGCCCGCCACCAGTCTTCCGGGTCCTGTTCCGCGCCGCCGCCGGGCAGATAATGGGTTGGCGTAGGTTCGAATTCAAAGTCCACCACTTTGCCCGGACAGGTCACCAGGGCCACCTTGAGCCCGGAGGTGCCGTGATCCACGGCCAGGATGTATTCCTCGCGGCTGGCATTCATAAGGATTAAAAGATCCCAAATTGAGAAATATCTATCGGGGTGATCACGCCGTTTTCATCCACCGTCTCCAGCAGGATCCGGCCGCTGGATTCCGGGTCCTTGTGATTGCTGCCGCTTAAGTCGTAAACATCGCCCGTGGTTTTGAGAAAATCCAGCGGCGCCACTCCGGCTTCCGGCGGCATGACGCCCGTGCCGCAAACCAGTCCCCGCTTCATCATGATGGCCCCCACAGCCGCCGGAATGCCGGTGCCTTCGCCCAGCCCCTCGCTTTCCGACAGCAGGTGGAACCGGTATTCCTTGAATCGCCCGTCTTTTTTCCCTTTGGCGATCACCGACACGCATCCCCGAGGTTTTTCCAGTCCGACTTCAGCCAACATCCGCTCCCGTTCCTTTAATATATAAACCACGGCAAAATCATAGGGCGTTACCGTCTGACCCTTCACGTTGACCGGGTTCATGCTGTTAAAGCCCAGGCCGCACATGTCCCGGGTCAGGTCGTAATAGGATTCGGGGATGACCGATCCCTTGTTGGTCACCCGGCGCAGGCTGATGTAGCGGGGCAGGGTGACCTGCTCGGGATGGGGATAGGGATAGATCCGGATTTTGCCGATTACCGGAAAGTCGAAGGTCTGCCGCAGGGCCTTGCCGTCTTCCTCGAAATAATTGACGTAAACCAGCTTTCCGTCGATAAACATGGGGCAGGGGATGGACATGCAATGGAACCGGTGGGCGATGACGCCCTCGCCCTCGATTTTTTCCCCGCCGTGGGTATGGAAAATATCGATGGATTCGGTTTCATCCAGGAGCAGGTCCGCGGCCAGCTTGCCCAGCATGTTGGTGATCCCCGGCGAGTTGCCCATGCCCAGCAGCACCTGGACGCCCTGCTGCCGGACGGTCTCATTCATATCCAGAATTTCAAGGGTCACGTCCACGTCGTCGCAGACATCCACGTAGTTGATCCGTTTTTCCAGAACAGCCGCCAGGATCGGCTTGACCGTGCGGTAAAAGGGCCCCACGCAGTTGAGCACGATATCGCAGCCGTCAATGGTCTCCCGGATGCCAGCCGGGTCCAGGGCGTCGACAAACCGGGCCGATACCCCCGGCGCGTCGATATCTGCGGCCAGGGCTTGGGCCGACGCCAGGTTGTAATCACCGATGATGATGGAGGTAAAATCCCCGCTTTTTACCAGGTTTTTAACGGCTACGGACCCCACGGCCCCGGCGCCTCCCAGCACGATGATCTCGGCCATGTCTGTTCCCCCATTGATTTTATTATTTGATGTTTTATTGGATTGTTATAAAAACAATGAAATAATTCCCTCCGGCATCATAGCCGCCATAATATAAAATGGCTATAACATTATGGGCGATATATCAACATCATCGAATGTTCAGCAGGCCGGCCCTTTCACGTCAAGAATCGCCGCGGCATTGCCGGATGTTATCACCGCCGGGTTTTTTTATTTTTTTCTGCTCGGTTTTTCCAAACTCAAGGGATGGGATCACGCCATGGGCCGCCAAGCGGTACGCCAGGATGGATTATCGGCCTGAAACGCCCGGTGCCCCGGTTGTCGATACCATGGCGGTCAAGATTTTCTCTTTGAAAAATCATGGAAACGGCGTCGATGAACAACTCATCAACGCCGTTTTCATTTCATTTCCGATAGCGCGGTATTCTAAAACAGATGGACATGCACGGTATGGGCGGTCAGGGTGGCAGCGGGTTCGCTGAATTCGCCGAAGGCTTCGATTTTCCAGATCAGCGCGCTGTTTTCCAGGCGGGTTTCCAGATCCGCCGCAAATGCCGCGAAATCGGTAAATACCGTCCGTCCGCGCCGGCCGTGGATAGTGTAGAACCCGGTTGTTCCGACGCCCGGCACGATCACCGGCGCATCCGGCAGCGTTGTTAAATCCGTGATGACCCGGCCCTGAAAGACATGGTGAAAACGCACCGCGCCTTCCAGGTCCAGGGTCAGCGCGTCAGACGAGATGCCGACGGCATACGCGGATGCCGGCCGCCAGTGAACCTTTAATACCGAGGGCGCCTGTTCCACATTAACAATGGTCCGGGCCTGGAAATCCGGGGGGTTGGCGCCAAACGGCGTCACATGTCCCATCACCCGGACCGGCGCGCCCGATGTCAGCGACGAAATATCCAGGGCCCCCGTGGCGATTTCATAGTAAGCGGGATCGGCCCCGGCGACGGTGAAATCAAAAATGGATACATCCCGGTTGTCGATGGACCGCAGGTCCACCACCAAAGGCGCTTCACCGGCCGAATACGGATCCGCCGACACCACCACGCCGCTGACGGTGGTCAGCAGTAATGTGACGGCCCCGTCAACAGCATCAATGACGGCGCCGTTGTCCGGATCGGAAGACAGGGTCCCGAACACGAGAATCCGCTGTCCGATGGATATATCATCAATGGTATACGGGTCCTCGGACAATTCGCGCCGGACTTCCGTGGTTTCTCCCATCAGCACCGTGATGTCGTCATTAAATGCGGCACGGCCGTCGGCTCGTTTCAAGGTGGCGCCCCTGAGGGTCAGCACGTCGCCTTCCCGGGACGCCACGTTCCCCGCAGCCGTATCCTGATCGCCGCCGGGCACGCTGGAACCCGCCGTCACTTCCGCGGCGACAAAACGATAGGGCCTGAATTTCAGGTCTCCCATCACCACCACCGCGCTGAACGGCTCCAGTCCAGCCAGGGCTGTCAGCCCTTCCGCGCCGGTATAAATTTCGCCATTGATATCATAGGTGGTGTCATCGTCGGTAAGGACCGTCAGGGCGCCGAAGCGGGGCTCTCT
>CAZRES010000219.1:0-3086 GCA_964598885.1 uncultured Desulfobacteraceae bacterium
GCTGGCGGCAGGAATGATTCTTCTGGTCAATGTGCCGTCGGTTCCCGCTGAAAATTCCCTGACCGATTCGGAAATCTGGATGGCCGTAGACGATCTGCTCATTGAGGATCCGGCTACTCCGGCTTGGAAAATCGATGTCGGCGCCGATGAGGGAATTGTGACTCTGACGGGCAGCGTCAATAATTTATTGGCAAAAGACCGGGCGGAAAAACTTGCCGGCACGGTTAAAGGCGTCAGAGGAGTTGTCAACCGGATCGACGTCAGCGCGCCGTTTCGAGATGATACGGAAATCCAGGAAGATATAAAACAGGCCCTTGCCTGGGACGCGGCTACCGAGTCGTGGGAAATTGAGGTTTCCGTGGAAGATCAGGTGGCCGCCTTGGAAGGCGCCGTGGATTCCTGGCAGGAAAGGCAGTTGGCCGCAAGAGTGGCCAAGGGAGTTGACGGCGTAAAAAAGATCGAAAATAACCTGGACATCGACTTCACATCCGATCGTCCCGACGCGGAAATCAAGGCGGAAATCCAGCAGGCGCTGCGCTGGGATGCCTATGTCGACGATGGCCTGATCGACATCACGGTGGATGATGGAGTTGTTACCTTAAGCGGCTCAGTGGCCAGTGCGGCCGAGCAGTGGGAAGCAATAAGCGAAAGTTGGGTGGCCGGTGTATCGCAAGTTGAAAACAATCTCCAGACGGAAAGCTGGGCCCGGGAAGAACGGTTCCGGGTCGATAAATACAAGCTGAAGTCCAATGAAATGATCAACGAAGCGGTCCAGGACGCCTTTTTGTATGATCCGCGCGTAAATGCTTTTAAAATCGACGTTGCTTCTACCGGCGGACGGGTGACGCTGCGGGGAACGGTGGATAATCTTAAGGCAAAGCGGGCCGCCGGAAAGGATGCCCGCAGCGTGGTCGGAGTTTGGAGCGTTGATAACCGCCTCAAGGTTCGTCCGGGAACGCCCAGCGATGCCACCATTAAAGACCGCGTCGAAGATGCGCTGATCTGGGATCCCGTTGTCGAACGCTATGAAATTGATATTACCGTTGTAGATGGTGAAGTGTACCTTTACGGAAATGTCGATTCCGCATATGAGAAGGCACTGGCAGATGACGTGGCCGCCAGGCAGGCGGGGGTTCGCGAAGTAAACAATTTTCTCACCTATAATGAATTTAACGGGGTGGTTTACGATCCCTACGTGGACGATTGGTATCCTTATGACTTTGACTGGTATGTCACCACCGACACAATTACCACAAAAGACGACTGGGAAATCAAGGAGGATATCCAGAGTGAACTCTTCTGGAGTCCTTTTGTGGATTCCGATGAAGTAAACGTCAACGTGGATGACGGCACAGCGATTCTCACCGGAACCGTCGATACCTGGAACGAACGGGAGGCGGCCACGGAAAATGCCCTCCAGGGAGGCGCAGTGGTGGTGGACAACGACCTGGCCGTTCGCTATGGTCCGGACTATTACCTACCCTAGCAAAATTTACCGTAAAACTGGATTCCGTCCCTGAAGGTATAGAGCATGGGGCTTTTTGCCTTATGCTCATGCCTTCGGGGATCTATTACTCAAGGCGTTTGCCATTCCAAGAAGGAGCTTTTACTCGCCCCACCCGGCGGCGCCGACCAGGGGAACGAAGCGGACCCCGGTGATATGTTCACGACTGAGCTCCTGAGGCCCTGTTTTTCGTATGCGCAATAAATCCTGCATTTCCCGGAATCTGCCCACCGGAATGATCAGCCGGCCTCCCAGTTTCAACTGATCGATCAGGGCCTCGGGGATATCGGGACTTCCGGCAGTGACCACTGCCGCGTCATAGGGGGCGTGTTCGGCCCATCCCAGGGTCCCGTCCCCGATGGTAACAAAAATATTGTCGTATCCCAGCCGGGCAAACCGTTTTATGGCGGTATCCGCCAGTTTTTGATGGCGTTCGATGCTGTAGACCCGCCCGGCGACCCGGCTTACCACCGCTGCCGCATAGCCGGAACCCGTGCCGATCTCTAAAACGGTATCTTGCGGTCGGATTTCCATGGCCTGAATCATCAGCGCCACAATATAGGGCTGGGAAATGGTCTGTTCTTCCTCAATGGGCAAAGGGCCGTCCCGATAGGCCAGATGCGCCAGTTCTTCGGGGACAAAGGCCTCCCGCGGGACCTCGCCCATGGCGCGCAGAACATGGGGATCGCTGATGTCGCGGCTTTTCAACTGGGTTTCAACCATTTGTTCTCGCTGTGCCTTCATGACGTCTCCTGCGATGGGTTCAAAAAACAGATCCACCTATTTCATGACTTCTGACAATTTGGGCAAAAATAACTGGTCCGGCCGGCGCATTTCTCGACTGCAATCGTATTTCCGCAAACCGGGCATCTGCCGTCTTTCTGGCGATTCGGCAACAAAAAGCCGTGGGGCATCTTTTCCGGAGACGCCCCGGCGGTTATGGATTTTTCCAGAACATCGGAAATCGCCTGGTATAAGCATTCCACCTTTTCGGAATCCTTCCTGATTTTTTTGATTTGCGTGCAGGGATGAAGAGCGCACTGGAATAAAATCTCATCGGAATAAATATTTCCGATGCCGGCAATCCTGTTTTGATTCATCAGAAGGGATTTGATGGTTCCGCGTGCCTGTTGGATGATTTTTCCAAAGGTTTCGCGTGAAAAGTCGTGTTGCGCATCCGGGCCCAGCTTTTTCTGTCGGATAAAGGCATCCGGATCGTCGATGATGCCGATTTTGCCGAGGCGCCGCTGGCTGACAACGGCCAGGGCGTAATGGGTTTTAAAATCCGTCTGCAGTCGGATATGGTCCGGTTTTTGCCCGGTTTTTTTAAAATATTTCAAAAAGCCGGTCATGCCGAAATGCAGCACCAGCCACTGGTTTTCATCTGTGGCGGCAAACAGGTATTTCCCATGGCGCCTGGTCCGGATAAATTGCCTGTTTTCAAGCTTTTTTAGCATTTCCGACCGGCTGACCCCGACGAGCATGTCTTGTATCTTTTCCGTATGAACGTCTGTAATGGTCTGGTGAAGGGAAGTGGCGTCAAAATACTGTTTAAAAACTTCCACATCGGGCAGTTCGGGCA
>CAZRES010000220.1:0-3062 GCA_964598885.1 uncultured Desulfobacteraceae bacterium
ATTGTAAAAGAAAATCAAACCGTAACCGTTCAGAAACTTGGAATTTTTAACAATTCCTTTGCCGAATTTAAAATCGCGAAGTGTTTTTCAAAATGTGCAAGCAGCACCTGAAACTGGTCAAAGAGATCCAGATCAGAGACTTTGACGGCCTGATCAGCCATACATCAATGGTGTTTGCCCGATACAACGTCCTATCCTGGTACCAGCGGCAACGGGTTGACCAGAGATCCTTTGGCGATTTGTTCCGGTTGTGTAATGAAGAAATTGAAAACATCAAGTTTATTGATGCGTTAAAAAGAATCCTGCAACTGGCGATGGCGGCCATGCTCAGTGTGCGGAAGATCTCAGAACAACTGGTGCAGTCCATGATGGAAGCAGTAATGGGAGCTGCCATTGTATTTTTTGGTATTTCTGAGAACAAATCCATCTTAATGTCGGAAGGTTAAGCTTTAATCGCCTTCCCCGAAAGTTGAGTTAAAATAAAAAAAGCCCCATCAAATTGATGGGGCTTCTCAAGATATTTGAGGAACTCAGAGTCCCTTCTTTTCGTTCACTATAAAGCATTTGCCCGTCGACGAATAAACCAGAAAGCAGTTCCGGCAAGGAGCAAAGAAAAGAAAATCATTCCCCATTCATTCATTGTGGGGATCTGGGCAGGTGTTACGACAGGAGCAAAGGCAATGCCGCCCTCAAAATCGGGCGAAGATCCGGTTACCGCCTGTATAGCACTCTCAGTTACAAAAACGGATCCGTTAAGACCGATATCAAACTGCCAGATACTGTCCGTCGCCTCATCAGCCACATAAAAAATGCCTGCGTCATCAAAAGCAATCCCTCCTTCAAGGTCCACATCCTGGCCGGTTACTGTTTCAAGAGCGGATTCGGAAAGAAAAGTTGATACCACACCGGCTGGTGTCACCCGGTGAATTGTATCAGAACCCGAATTATCCGCAATGATCAGGTCTCCGTTGGGCGCGCGCGTCATAAACACATCCAGATCGTCAAAGGGGGAACCGCTGGCCAGAACGGTGGGGATTCCACCGGTAACGGAAAAAATCGCATTCGGAGGGTTATCATCGTCATCCCCGGCAGTATACAGAATTCCACCCTCAGCACCGACAATTGCGCTATCCAGACTAGCATTTGTTATTCCGCCAAGCGCATTAAGTGTTGCTTCACTGACATAAACACTTACCGCACCGGTTGTCGGATTTACCTGAAGTACGGAATCACTGCCTTCGTCATTAACATAGAGCATACCGTCACTGCCAAAAGCCATTCCTTCAGGATCAGCGTTTGCAGACACGGCACTAAGGTCTGCTTCGCTGGTTATAAGGGTAACAACCTCTGAAATGCCATCAACCCGGAATATTCCAAAGTCATTTGGATCTTGAGATGTATTTGCAGCAACAAAATAATAATTGCCGGATGCATCAAAGGCAATTCCGCAATTGGAAAAGCTGATATTATCACCCGGATCCCCCCCTGCAGCGCTTAAAATTTGTGCCTTGGTCACAGCAACAGAAACAGCACCGGCTGGAGTAATCCGAAGAATGCCATCTGATCCGTTGTCCAGCACATAGAGATCGCCGGTATTATCAAACGGCACCAGTGGGGGGGTGGCAGCCAGGGTGTTGGTTGAAAAAAAGAACACACTTAAAATAAATAAAAATAAAACCCGCAACCCGTTAGTCCTTTTAGCCCTTATTGCGTTTGGCTTTAAAAAACCCTTTGCGCCAGCACCACCATGCTTAAGCATTTTTTACCTCCTGATATGAGTTTATCTTTAAGAAGTGGGATAATTAAAACTTTCTATGAACTAATTTTGACTCTCTGTCAAGGCAAATATCTATTTTAATATGGAATCCCACTGGTGTCTCATCTACTTTCGCATGAAGTGATTTAATTGACTAAAATTATTTAGTATATTGACGAAAATGCCTGATACCGATTTGAAATTTTTTCAAAAATCCGCATATACTCCTTCGCCAGACCAGGCGAAGGAGGTCTTTTCAAATGAATACAGGCGAAATCGTTTTCTCCCAAGTCATGGAACACCTGCCAATCCCGTCTTTCCGGCGATGTGTGAATCGATACAATGGCAATCACAAGATAAAAACCTTTTCCTGTCTCGATCAATATCTATGCCTGGCCTTTGCGCAGATCACTTTTCGCGAAAGCCTTCGGGATATCGAGGCATGTCTCAGAGCCCAACAGAAAAAACTCTATCATATAGGCATCCGCGGAAACGTTTCTCGAAACACATTAGCCAATTCCAACAAAATAAGGGATTGGCGGATTTACGCCGATTTCGCCCAGTCTTTAATTGCAATCGCACGCCGCTTATACATTGGCGACGAACTCGATGTGGAATTAGAGAATACCGTCTACGCTCTGGGCTCGTCAACCATCGATCTTTGTTTGAGTGTCTTCCCTTGGGCCAATTTTCGCAAGACCGATGCCGCCGTCAAGCTGCATACGCTTTTGGACCTTCGTGGCAATATTCCGACCTTCATTCATATCACCGATGGAAAAACGCACGATGTGCGTATCCTCGATATAATCGTTCCCGAGCCAGGGAGCTTTTACGTCATGGATCACGCCTATGTGGATTTCTCAAGGCTCTATACCATGCATCAACATCTGTCATTTTTCGTTACCCGGACAAAATCAAATTTCGATTACCGTCGGCTGTATTCCCATACCATCGACAAGACCACCGATTTGAAATGCGATCAAACCATCTTGCTGAACGGCGGTCGATCATCAAAGGATTATCCGGAAAAACTCAGACGGATAAAGTACTTCGATGCCCAAAAAAACAAAATGTTCGTGTTTTTGACCAACAATTTCAAACTGCCGGCAGCAGTTATTGCCGAGTTGTATCGCTGCCGCTGGCAGGTAGAGCTTTTTTTAAATGGATCAAAGCATTTTATGGAACAACTGACAATGCGGTAAAGACTCAAATCTGGATCGCCGTTCGCATTTATGTGCTGGTGGCGATTATAAAAAACGGCTGGATTTGGACATGAGCCTCTACACAATGTTACAAATTCTAAGCG
>CAZRES010000221.1:0-3026 GCA_964598885.1 uncultured Desulfobacteraceae bacterium
AATTATGACTTCGGCAATTTTGGTTGCGATAAGCATTTAAAAAAGGAGAATCGCACGACATGAAATTTTACTAACCTTTGCCATAAAAGGGCAGACGCGTCACTATTTGATCCTTTACAATAGTATTGCCATACGATGATAATTTACAGCATAACTGGTCCTGCAACATGGATTTTATTTTTTTCTTGATTAATAACGCATAATAACGTGTAGTGTAAGTAATGATGCCGGGTTTCATCCGGGCATCATTCATTCACGCCAAACGCCCGAGCAAAGGAGCAGAAGATATGAGACGACAGATTAACAGGATATTGTGCGCGACCGATTTTTCCCGGTTTTCCCAGGATGTGGTCAATTACGGCATTCGCCTGGCCAAAGAGTTTCATGCGACCCTTTATATCTGTCATATCGTCGATGTCCCGACGGTATCGGTATACGGCGAGGCGGTTATCGGACCCATCGAACATCAGAACCGATTCATGGAATACGCCCGCCAGGAAATTGAAAATCTGGTAGGTGATGAGGCTGTTGAGTATAAACCATTAATTACACTTGGAATTGCCACTGACGAGATCACCCGGCTTGCCAGGGAAAACATCGTGGATCTCGTGATTGCGGCAACTCATGGCCGTTCCGGCTTGAAGAGGTTTTTCCTGGGGTCGGTCACCGAGCGTCTCATGCGGACCCTGCCATGTCCGTTGCTGGTGCTGCGAGGCTCGGACGATGAAAAAATTCCGGAAAAGCTCAAGAAATTTCCCTTCAAAAAGATTCTGGTGGGATGCGATTTTTCCGAGGATTCCCATCAGGCCTTTGAATACAGTCTCAGCATGGCCCAGGAGTTTGAAAGTGAACTTCACCTGGTCCATGTGGTGGAGCCGTCCGGATACAAGGACCTGTTCAAGCTGCCGGCGGATGCGGGCGATAAATTCAAGCAGGAGCTCTATGACATGCTCAAGGAAAAGCTCATCTCCATGGTTCCCCAGGAAGCTCTGCCATGGATGACTCCCAAAACCAGTGTGGTGGTGGGCAAACCTTATGAGGAGCTGGTGCGCTACGCGGAACTCAATGATATTGATTTGATTACCCTCGGTATCCGGGGATACGGCATGGTGGAGGAGCTGCTGGTGGGGTCCAACACGGATCGCGTGGCGCGGCGATCGCCGTGCGCGGTGCTGTCTGTTTCAGCTAAATAACCGGGATTTTCATCGGCAGAATCCCCGGATGTTGATTCGGCGAAAAACCGGACTTTTCGCCGAATCAACAAGAGTGATCACAGATTTTTGTCCGCGATGATCCGGCCCCGGGGATCAACGACGATTTCCCGGGCGGGAATTTTTTTCCCCGACGTCTCCAATGCCTTTTTGACGATCCAGGGAAGTCCGGCACAGCAGGGAACTTCCATCTCCGCTACAGTGACGCTTCGGATGTCGGCTTTTTCGAACACTTCCTTGAATTTTTGAACATACCCGTCCACATCATCGAATTTCGGACAGCCCATCATCACGGTCCTGCCGGCAATCAGCCTCTCATGAAGATCCGGGCAGGTAACGGCCACGCAATCGGCCAGCACCAGAAGATCGGCGTTTTTCAAAAACGGTGCATTGGCCGGAACCAGGCGGATCTGAACCGGCCAGTGGCCCAGCCGGGACGGAACAGACCCCGACGCGCTCTGGCCCGCTGCAACATGACCATCGGGATCCGGGCGCGGTTCAAGATTCCGGATTTGCTGCGACGGACACCCGCAAGCCATGACCGGAGCGCCGGGTCCGGATTTGGGGACAGGTGCCGCAGAAGTCGCGGTGACCTCCAGATGCTTTTCCACCGCGGCTTCGTCAAATTCATCCGCTTCCCGTTCCACAATGCGAAGCGCCCCGGTGGGGCATTCTCCCATGCAGGCTCCGATACCGTCACAAAGGTTGTCGGCCACCACACGGGCCTTGCCGTCTACCATCTGCAGCGCGCCTTCGGCGCAGGAGGGAATGCACTGGCCGCAGCCGTCACAGAGTTCATCGTCGATTTCAATTATTTTACGCATGACTTTCATCAAAGTTCTCCTTATCTTATGTCGAGTTTTTTTTATGCCAATAAAACCTCAATGGCGGTTTCGCGACCGGATGGGGTCAAAAATCCTTTGTGAATCATGTCGTGAAGCTTATCCGCCGGCATGGGGTTTTTTTTGTGGACTGCTTCGATATTGACGATCCGGTCCGCGTCATAAAGAATTTTGAAATTGGTTGTTTCCTCATCCCGGGGATGATGATGGTGTCCGATAATATCGCACACCTCGTCGATGAGGTCGGCCGACGCCCCGAGTTTTTCCAGAATGCCGCGGGCAATGGGCGGTCCCTCGGCTTCCTGGTGACGGGAGGCGGAGGAACCGTATTTTCGTTCGGCCTCATGGATACCGATGTCGTGCAGATAGGCGGATGCCAGGATCACGGCCATGTTGCCGCCTTCGGCCAGGCCGATTTTTTCCGCGTATCGCGCCACACGGGTGGCATGACCGATGCGGTTAAAATCCCTGCCAAAGTATTTTTTCATTTCAACGGCGATGCGATCCTTGAGGAGATTTTCCCGCTGGGCCACCAGTTCCGGCGGCAGGGAACCGATGCACTGGTCCGCGAATTTACAATACGCGGCGCAGCCGAAATCCATCCGGGGATTGGCGAATCGGTGACCGCATGACGGGCATTTCCGGGTGGGGTCATCCCGGAAAAATTCCACCGGCTTTTGGCATTCGGGGCAGGTGGTTTCAAAAATGGCATCGGGTTTCCAGTAGCGACTGTCTTGTCCCGGACATTTCATGGTCGGCCTCCTTGTCGCATCTGTTTGACACTTGAACAGATGCCTTGTTTTTTTTCCTTTTTATGGTAAATTCAATTTTTCTGATTTTTGTCCACAAAATGACATGGTTTCCGGCTGGTGTCGTTGACTTAAGTCAATATGCGGAACTTACGCAGAAATTTTTTATTTTTGTCAAATTTTATTTAAAGGGCGCCCATGCACCCATATGCCGAAATCATATC
>CAZRES010000222.1:0-3021 GCA_964598885.1 uncultured Desulfobacteraceae bacterium
TTTTTGAAAAAAACGAGGTCAACAAAGCCATTGAAAAGGTCCTGACCGACACGGACATCAATTTCAACGCCCTGACCGATTACGGGGAAATGTTCTACCAGTTCCACCGGGACCACCTCAACCGGCTGACCCGTAAGACCACCCTGATCATCGTGGGCGACGGCCGCTCCAATTACCACAATCCCCGGGAAAAACTATTGGAGGAACTCCGGACCAAATGCCGCCGGGTGATCTGGCTCAATCCCGAACCCGAGACCTTCTGGGGCACCGGGGATAGCGAAATGAACACCTACAAGGCCTATTGCCACGAAGTCCGGCCCTGCCGGAATCTCAACCAGCTCATTGATTTTATTGAAGACCTTGTGCTATAAGCAGGAACTATGGAAACCAGTAAAAAAACCACGTCGTTCATTTTTTCCTTTTGTATTTTCTGTCTGGCCCTGGCCATCGCCTATCTGGCCTATGAGCTCTACCGGTTCCGCACGGATTTTCCGGATATCCTGGTTCAGATGGAACATACCGCGGAAGTCATCCATCCTACGGTATCGGGCATCGCCGAAATCAGCCGCCATATTCCACCCATTGCCGATGAAATCGAACAGGTGCGGCAGATCACCCCTTCCATTCTTGAAGAAGTCGAACACACGCGACAATCCCTGCCGGACATTCTTGACCGGATCAGCGCCATTGTCGAGCAAACCGATGAAATCCGGAAGGTCATGCCCGATATGCTGACGGAAATCCGCCAGACCCGGGAGATGGTCCCATCGGTTCTGGAACGCATCGATGCCGTTGAAAAACAGCTTCCACCCCTGCGGGAGGAAATCAGCGCCATCCGCCAGGATCTACCGCAGATACTTGAAACCATCGATAACGCATCCACAACCCTCCGGAGCTTTTCCACGGAAATGGCAAAAATCCGTAAGGCCTCGCCGGAAGCTCTGGATGAAATCGCTAAAACCCGTCAGGCTCTGCCCGAAATGCTTGATCAGACCGAACGGATCGTAACCCAGGCCCAGCAAACCGTGGCTCAGGCGGAACAAATCGTGACCCAGGGGCAACGCTTTGGCTCGGAGGCGAGCAAAGGTGCGGTGGAAGGCCTTCTCATGGGAATACTCAACCCTTTGAACATCAGTTCCCGCCTCAAGGATCTGGTGCTGCCCGGCAGTGAGAGCGTCGATTTAAGCGATGCGGATATCGCCCTGTTACGGGAAGCCGCCATACAAGTGGTTGAAACCGGGATTGTCGGCGAGGAAATGGCATGGGAGAACCCGGCATCCCAGAATCGCGGCAATATCACCCTTACCAGAGAGTATACGGAAAAAGATGCCGATTGCTATGAAATCCGGGCCGAGATCTGGGGGAAAAAAGACAAAACCCATGATTTCAATATTGTGTTGTGCCGGCAGCCTGACGGCACCTGGAGGGAAAAGAAAAATCCCCTGTCGAGCCGAAAAGACGACAGGTGGGAGAGGGATGGCAAATGAAACCGGTTCAACTCGACCCGTACCGTTGGGAGATTCCGCAGCACGGGGCCATGAGAGTCCCGGCCCGGATCTATGCCACAAAAGAGATGATGGCGGCCATCCGGGAAGAGGAAACTCTCACTCAGCTCACCAATGTGGCCCAACTTCCCGGTATTCTCAAGGCCGCCATGGCCATGCCGGATATCCACTGGGGATACGGATTTCCCATCGGCGGGGTGGCGGCTTTTGATGCCGAAGAAGGCGTCGTTTCTCCCGGCGGGGTGGGCTATGACATCAATTGCGGGGTGCGGTTGGGCGTTACCCATCTCACGAAAGAGGAAATCCTTCCCCGGTTGGATGACGTGGTCAATGCCCTTTACAGCATCATTCCATCGGGCGTCGGATCCACCGGCAGCATCCGTCTGACCGATACCGAACTCAAACACCTTCTGAAAAAAGGCGGACAATGGGCCCTGGAAAGAGGATACGGCGAAGCATCCGACCTGGAGCGCACCGAAGAAGAAGGCTGTATGACCGATGCCGATCCCAACGCCGTGAGCAATAAAGCCCTGGACCGGGGCAGAAAGCAGATCGGCACCCTGGGCTCGGGAAATCATTTCGTGGAAATCGGGGTGGTGGAGGAAATCTTTGATTACACCGTCGCCGCTGCTTTCGGCCTGTCGCCAAACCAGGTCACCATCCTGCTGCACACCGGATCCCGGGGTCTGGGTCATCAGATCTGCGACGACGCCCTGGCCATGATGACCCGAAAAGGTCCCCTGGAGGGATTCACCCTTCCGGATCGCCAGCTTGCCTGCGCCCCCATCCAATCGGCCCAGGGAGAGCGGTACTACCAAGCCATGGCATGCGCCGCCAATTTCGCCTGGGCCAACCGCCAGACCCTCATGCATCTGGCAAAAGAAGCCATGATGCGGACGCTGAAGATCAGTCCGCGGGCTCTGGGCCTTCGACTTGTCTATGATGTGTGCCACAATATCGCCAAATTCGAGACCCATATGATCGACGGTCGTTCCCGGAAAGTCTGCGTGCACCGGAAAGGGGCCACCCGGGCCCTGCCTCCGGGACATCCGGCCCTGTGCGACGCATACCGGTCCGTGGGCCAGCCCATTCTTATTCCCGGGGACATGGGAACGGCTTCTTATGTACTGGCGGGAACAAAACAGGCCATGGACGAAACATTCGCCTCCACCTGCCACGGGGCCGGCCGGGTTTTGAGCCGGACCGCAGCCAAAAAAGCGGCCCGGGGCCGGTCCATCCACCGGGAACTCGAGGATAAGGGCATTCTGGTTAAATGGACCAGCCGATCCACGCTGGCCGAGGAGATGCCCGATGCCTACAAGGATATCGATCGGGTGATCGACGTGGTGCACGGGGCCGGCATATCATTAAAAGTAGCGCGGTTACGGCCGATTGCCGTGGTAAAAGGATGATGGGATCGCGCACTGTCGAATTTTTCGTTTCAGGAGTCTTTCGGGGCGCGATCCCGTCAGATTTTATAAATATAAAAAAGACGCAGGAAGGAAATCAACATGAT
>CAZRES010000223.1:0-3010 GCA_964598885.1 uncultured Desulfobacteraceae bacterium
GAATTTCTCACTGTTTGAGGGCAAAGCCCGAGTTTGAGAAATTCAGCGGATCAACAGATTTGGTCGGCAACACGCGCACTGAGCGAACAGATTGATGGCTTGCGAGCCGTCAGGTAAAAACAGATGCCGAAACGAACCGACATAAAAAAGATCATGATCATCGGCGCCGGGCCCATCATCATCAGCCAGGCGTGCGAATTCGATTATTCCGGAACCCAGGCGTGCAAGGCCCTCAAGGAAGAGGGATATACCGTAGTCCTGGTCAACAGCAATCCCGCCACCATCATGACCGATCCGGAAATGGCCGATGCCACCTATATCGAGCCGGTTACCCCCGCCACCGCGGCCATGATTATCGAAAAGGAGCGTCCCGACGCCCTGCTGCCGACCCTGGGGGGCCAGACCGGACTCAATACCGCCGTGGCCCTGGCTGAATCCGGGGTCCTGGACCGATTCGGCGTGGAGATGATCGGCGCCAACCTGGATGCCATCCAGAAGGCCGAAGACCGGGACCTGTTCCGCAAGGCCATGGAAAAAATCGGACTGCGCGTACCGAAAAGCGGGATTGCAACAGACATGAACCAGGCACGCCAAATCGCCGCTGACCTCGGGTTTCCCATCATCATCCGGCCGGCATTCACCTTGGGCGGCACGGGCGGCGGGATCGCCTACAACCCGGAAGACCTTGAAATTCTGGCCAATTCCGGCATGGAGGCCAGCATGATCCACCAGGTGATGCTGGAAGAATCGGTGCTGGGATGGAAGGAATACGAGCTTGAGGTCATGCGGGACAAAAACGACAATGTGGTGATCGTCTGCTCCATTGAAAATATTGATCCCATGGGAGTCCATACCGGCGACAGCATCACCGTGGCCCCGGCGCAGACTCTGACCGACCGGGAATACCAGGTCATGCGGAATGCGGCCATCGCCATTTTGCGCGAAATCGGCGTAGATACCGGTGGCTCCAACGTGCAGTTTGCCGTCAACCCGGAAAACGGCGAGATGATCATCGTGGAGATGAACCCCCGGGTGTCGCGGAGCTCGGCCCTGGCCTCCAAGGCTACGGGGTTTCCCATTGCCAAGATCGCTGCCAAGCTGGCTGTGGGATATACCCTGGATGAGCTTCCCAATGATATCACGGGCGAGACCGTGGCTTCGTTTGAACCGGCCCTGGATTACTGCGTGGTGAAAATCCCCCGGTGGACCTTTGAGAAATTCCCGGATGCCGAAGACGTGCTCACCACGGCCATGCGGTCCGTGGGCGAAACCATGGCCATCGGCCGGACGTTCAAGGAAGCCTTGCAGAAAGGGCTGCGGTCCTTAGAGATCGGTCGCTTCGGCTTCGGGGCCGATGGAAAGGATAATCCCGACGGCGGGGTGAACCTGCCGTCGGCCGAGGAAATCGAAAAATTTCTGGTAAAACCGACTTCCCAACGGATGTTTTATCTGCGATATGCCCTGCTTTCGGGCATGTCCATTGAGGCCATCTACGATCTGACCGGGATCGATCCCTGGTTTCTGCACCAGATGAAACAGATCGTGGATATGGAACAGGCCATTGCCGCCCGGGGGAGCAGGGGCGTTATGGATGCCGCTTTTCTGAAAGACTCTAAAATCCGCGGCTTTTCGGATGTCCAGATCGCCCATCTTACCGGCACGGACCCCGAAGCCGTGCGTCAGATGCGCCAAAAAGAAAACATCTTCCCGGTCTACAAGCTGGTGGATACCTGTGCGGCGGAATTTGAGGCCGCCACTCCCTATTATTACTCCACTTACGAGACCGAAAATGAGGCCCGGCTATCGAATCGCAAGAAAATCATGATTTTGGGCGGCGGGCCCAACCGCATCGGCCAGGGAATCGAATTCGACTACTGCTGCGTGCATGCGTCTTTTGCCCTGCGGGAGCTGGGCATCGAAAGCATCATGGTCAACAGCAACCCGGAAACCGTTTCCACCGATTACGATACCTCGGACAAGCTTTATTTCGAGCCCCTGACCCACGAAGATGTGCTCCATATCGTTCAAACCGAAAAGCCCGACGGGGTTATCGTGCAGTTCGGGGGTCAGACGCCCTTGAACCTGGCCATGGACCTGCTGGCATCCGGCGTGCCCATCATCGGGACCCATCCGGACGATATCGCCAGGGCGGAAGACCGCCAACTCTTCCAGGTCATGCTCAACAAGCTGGGACTGTTCCAGCCGCCCAACGGCACCGCCCGATCCGTGACCGAGGCCGTACAGGTGGCCGCGGATATCGGATTTCCCGTCATTGTCCGGCCATCGTACGTTCTGGGCGGACGGGCCATGAAGATTGTTTATCATGAAAAATCCCTGGAAAATTTCACCCGCCTGGCCATGGAAGCCTCGCCGGGGCATCCGGTGCTCATCGACAAATTTCTGGAAGATGCCGTGGAAGTAGATGTAGATGCCGTATCCGACGGCCGGACAACGGTCATCGGCGGCATTATGGAGCATATCGAGGCAGCCGGCGTCCATTCCGGGGATTCGGCCTGCGTGCTGCCGCCCCACAGCTTAACACCCGAAGTCATTTCTGCCATCATGGACGCCACCCGGGCCATGGCCGCTGAACTCAACGTCATCGGCCTGATGAACGTCCAGTATGCAGTCAAAAACGGCCGGCTCTACGTGCTGGAGGTCAATCCCAGGGCCTCCCGCACCATCCCCTTTGTCAGCAAGGCAACCGGGGTCCCCCTGGCCAAGATCGCCACCAAAGTGATGGCGGGCAACACCCTGGCCGATCTCGGTTTTACCAAAGAAGTCGTGCCCAGACATGTTTCCGTTAAAGAGGCGGTTCTGCCCTTTGACCGGTTCCCGGGCGTGGACGTGCTACTGGGGCCGGAGATGAAATCCACCGGCGAGGTCATGGGCGCAGACGACGGGTTCGGCCGGGCCTATGCCAAGGCCCAGCTCGGCGCCGGCCAGAAACTCCCTACCGAAGGAGTGGTGTTCATCAGCGTGCGGGATGAAGACAAGTCCGCGGTGCTGA
>CAZRES010000224.1:0-3010 GCA_964598885.1 uncultured Desulfobacteraceae bacterium
GGATGCGTTAAGAATGGCAAACTGTTTGAGGCGCCTGCGCCGAGTTTTTGCCATTCAGCATCCATGAAAATCGCGCCCCGAAAGACTCCCGAGTCGAATAATCCGATGTGTTGCGACTCTGCCGCTAGTTTTCGTAATTCCATGTCAGGCCCAGGACTTCCCCGCCCGTGACCCATATAAAAAAATCGATTTAACAAGATTTTCCAGGCCACGGGGAAGTTGCTCAAAATGGTCGATAAACTGGATGTTCCGGCCGTACTGCTCCTGCAAGGCCTGCCGGTCCCTGTATCCGCAGCCCAGAGTGATCAGATCGATCTTCTCCTTCCGGCACAGCTCGATCCCATATGAGACGTCGCACCCGAAATTGGATTCGCCGTCGGTCACATGGATGAGAATCTTCCGCCGCCGGTTTTTGGGCATCATCATGGCCGCCGCGATAATGGCCTGACCGGACGCGGTCTGGCCGGACGGCGGCACGGACATGAGGGTGTTTTCCTTGATCAGACGCGAAATCATGGAAATCCCGCCGGATTCAAAATAGGCCCAGGCATTCAGACGGTTCTTATCCCCGGAAAGGGCCTTGTGCAGGTTGGCGATGATGCTTTCCACCATTTTCCATTTGCTTCCCCGCATGGAACCGCTGGCATCCATCAGAAGGCCGATGCACCAGTCCAGGCTCGGGACGCGCAGGTCCTCCCTGAAACACCTGCCGTTCACCGGGGCCCGATAAAGACGCCCCGGATCGATCCGGCCGGTGAGCAGACCACGGCTCACAATGGTCCGTCGGGCCGCGTAATTCTGAAACGTGGCCTTGAGCCTGCCGATCATCCGCCGGTCGATCACCGGCCGGGACGGCATGTTGAAATCCCATCGGGACATGGGCTCAACGGTTTCATTGTCATATCCGGCCACGGATCGGATGAGCGGCGTAATATCAACGGCATCAGCGGCCAGACAGGTTTGAATTTCACGAACCAGGGGCCGGGGCAATGCCGGTTCCCCGGGTTTTGCGCTCCCGGTTCCCCCGGCCGGACTTACCCGGGCCGGGCTGGGGCGGGAAAACCAGTAAAGCTGTTTATGGTAAACGGGCAATTGCTTGATCGGCCCTTCCACCTGCCGCCAGGCATCACGATAAAAGGATGCCCGGTTGCTGCATTTTTTCGTCACCCGCCGGTCGGCCCCAGCCTCGTTGAACAACCGCCGCGCCAGATGATTCAACGCGTCCAGCAATTCGCTGTATTCGGGCTTTGGCTCCCGGACGGCCGGATCATCAAACAATCCGGCCCGCCAGGTCAGCATCAGCTCATCCACGGAAATGCCGTTTGACGGCACCCTGGCGTCCTGGCCCGCCAGATCATGGCCTCTCAAAACCGCGGTATACAGGCCGAACACGGACAAATCCGATTTCCGGTCCACATAGATGTCCTCGCCGGTGACCACCATTTTCTGAAACATCACCTTTTGAAGCGGCGGCATGGGCTCCATGTCCGGCTCAAGGAGTTTCCAGACATGGGCGGACCATTCCATGCGATGCAGGGCTTCATGGACCACATGCCCGATGACCGGATCAACTTTTTCGGACGGCACCGGATATTGGCCCATCACCCACTCGGGGCTGATCCGAATGGCCCCGTCGGCCGCCGAGGACATGCCGTCGTATTCGATCCGGCCGGTATTGGCCCCCAGATGGCCGGCAACCTTGCGCAGCGCCCTCAACAGATTGGCCAGTTCAATGGATTCCCTGGAAGACGTGTTTTTCCGCCAAAAAGCGGATATCCCGTCGATTGCTGCGGACTCCCGGCAGCGGTCCGGACAATCCGGCCGAATATCGCCGCCTGAAAATACCGGATCACCCGGGTCCATGCCGCATTGCGGCTTGAAGTTAATAGAGCTGATAGTTTTGACCATGACGCCCGCTTCCGGTCTGTTTCATCGCCACGTGAAAAGATAGCAGAATCGATTCCAGCATATCCGGACTGATCTGCAGGCTCATGGCAAAGGCTTTTTCGATGCTCGCGCCGATGGAAACCATTTCCGCGATCATCAGGGTATGCCGGGTGGAGACCACGATGGGTTCCCGGTTGTTGTTGCGCAACTGGCCGGCCACATTGACAATGGTCAGGGCGTCGGCCTCCTCGATGCCGGTTTTCAACCAGAGCACCCGGGTTTCCACCTCACGGGGCAGATAGTCGAGCATGGCCACGTAAAACCGGTCCCGGAGGGCGGCATCCAGCATTTCGGTGCCGATAAACTCGTCGCCTTCATTCAGGGTGGCGAAAAACACTACGTTTTCCGCCACCTTGATATGGCCCAGCTCGTCGGTGTAGATGCTCCGGTCTTCTGAAAGCACGGAAAACAGCATATTAAGGGCCTTGGGGTGCTCCGGCCGGTTGATCTCCTCCAGATGAATGATGCATCCTCTGGTCTGAACGGCATCGGGAAACAGAAATTTCCGGTAATAGGTCCGGCCGTCTTTGAGCCCGTGTTCGCCGAACAACTGGCCCGGCTCAGATAGCATCCCGATCTGAAACGTCGCCAGGGGCCGCTTGTTCCGGGCCGCGAACTGCCTCACCAGGGTCGATTTTCCGCACCCCTGCTTGCCCGCCACCAGCACGTTGACCGGGTGCCGCTCCGACAAAAGCCGCACCCGCTCCATGCTTTCGATGATATCTTCCGGAAGAAAAAAATGCGGATCCGCCTCCGGAACCATTAATTTCGGACGATTCGGATTCATAGGCCACCCGCCGCGCTAAAAGAATGCAAAGGATTCTCCTTTCTTTGGCTTTTTACGTTGCCGTCACGCCGCCGCGTCCGGGGCAAGGCCTTCAATGCCGGCGGATTTGCCCCAGGGCGCCGCGCCCCCCGTGATTTTTTCCAGGGTCGCGCCTTTTAATTCATCCACCGCCACCCATTCTTCGCAATGAATACACTGGCGAATGCTGATGGACTCATCGATTCGTGCGTTATACAGATACCGAAAATCCGACAAAGGCCCGTCATGGCCGCATGC
>CAZRES010000225.1:0-2991 GCA_964598885.1 uncultured Desulfobacteraceae bacterium
AGCACCGGCTTTTTCTCTACCATTTTTTTGACCGCCAGTTCCACCTTTTTCATGTTCAGAGTATAGGGGATATCCGGAACCGCCACGATCCTGGCCGGCACATGGCGAGGGGAGGCATTGGAACGGATGGTCTTGCGGATTTTCTGTTTGAGTTCTTCGGTCAGTTCATGACCCGGAGCCATTTGAACAAAGAGCACCACCCGGACGTCGCCCTTCCATTGTTGGCCGATGACCACGGAATCGGCGATTTCATGGAGCTGATCCACCTGCCGGTAGATTTCAGCGGTACCGATCCTCACGCCGCCGGGATTCAGGGTGGCATCGGAACGGCCGTAGATCTTGACTCCGCCGTGATCGTTGATTTCAATGTAATCCCCGTGCCGCCAGATGCCGGGATAGACGTCGAAATAAGCGTCGTGGTATTTGGCGCCGTCCGGATCATTCCAGAAGGCAATGGGCATGGAGGGAAACGGGGCCGTACAGACCAGCTCGCCCTGTTGACCAACCACCGGGCGGCCCGACGCATCAAATGCCTCCACTTTCATGCCCAGGCCCCGGCACTGCAGTTCACCTTTATAGACCGGTCCCATGGGATTGCCCAGGGCGAAGCAGCCGTTAAGATCCGTGCCGCCGGAAATGGAAGCCAGTTGAAGATCGGATTTGATGTCCTGGTAGACAAAATCAAAGCCTTCCTCGGACAGGGGCGATCCCGTGGAAAGCACGGCGCGAAGCGGACGCAGATCATACTCTTTTGCCGGACGCTCCCCGCTGTTTTTCAGAGCCGCCAGATATCCGGCGCTGGTGCCGAATACGGTGATCCGGTCATTTTGCGCCATGCGCCACAGGGCGCCGGGATCGGGATGAAACGGGTTGCCGTCGTAGAGCACCGCTGTTGACCCCACGGCAAGGGAGCTGACCAGCCAGTTCCACATCATCCAGCCGCAGGTCGTGAAATAAAAAATCACGTCATCCCGCTTCAGATCCGTATGAAGAACCAGTTCCTTGAGGTGGTTGAGCAGAATCCCGCCGCTGCTTTGCACCATGCACTTGGGGAGACCGGTGGTGCCGGAGGAATACATGATATAAAGGGGATGATCTGCCGGAAGCTGAACAAATTCCATTTCCGCGGCGGTATGATCCTTGAAGTCATCAAAAAAAACCGCGTTGGGAATAACGGAAATATCCGGGGAGACCTGAGTGTACGGTACAACAACGATCTTTTCTATGGAGGGAATCTGAAGGGCGATTTCGGTGATGCGGGCCAGCGAGTCGATTTCCGCGCCTTTGAAGAAGTAACCATCTGACGTAAACAGGACCTTGGGAGCGATCTGGCCGAACCGGTCCATGACGCCTTTGATGCCGAAATCCGGCGAACAGGAAGACCAGGTGGCCCCGAGGCTGACGGCGGCCAGCATGGAGATGATGGTCTGAGGCATGTTGGGCATGAACCCCACCACCCGGTCACCGGGCTCTACGCCAAGGGCTTTTAACGATGCCGCCACCCGGGCGGTTTCCGTGTAAAGCTCATGATATGTCAGGGACACGGATATCTTGTCCTCGCCGTGAAACACCAGGGCTGTCTGGTCATCCCGGCAGCGCAGGAGATTTTCGGCAAAATTCAGGCGCGCGCCTTCAAACCATCGGGCGCCGGGCATTTTGCCCACATCGTCGATCACCCGGTTAAAAGGTTGGGAGCAGCGGATATCAACAAAGTCCCAGACCGCTGCCCAGAAGTCCGGAATCCGATTGACGGACCATTCGTACAAGGCCGGATAATCACGGAGCTGCAATCCATGCCGCTGGTTGATCATGTCCATGAAACGGTGCATATTGGTCTGCCGGATGCGATCTTCGGTCGGTTGCCATAATATTTCGGCCATACGGGTCTCCTGTGGGATATGCTCATAGAGGCGAGAACCCGGAAACCGTGAGCAAGATGGCGGTATTCCGGGTTTCGCGTTTTACACTGCGGGTACTATCGACGCCCGGTCAGACTCTTGGGTATGCGGCCGGAATGCACGCATTCGGAACGCAGCCGACGGCCGAGAATTTTTTCCATCATACGCCCGATGTCGAGCAGGCGGTCGATATCGATTCCGGTTTCAATGCCCATTTCATCCATCATCACCACCATGTCTTCGGTGGAAACCAGCCCCACGATGGTGGGATCCTGGTAATAGTATTTACCGGTGCCGGCCACCGGGACGCGGTCCACGAAATTGGCCGGCTGGCCGCCGGTGGCGCCTACGGTGGATTCAAAATGGGTGATGCCGGCATTAAGGGCGGCCAGCACATTGGCCAGGCCCCATCCCCTTGTGGTGTGGAAATGGGCGATATGCTTGGACGTGTCCGGAATGGCGTCAAGGATCATGGAAAAATATTCATAGACTTTGTGAGGCGGCGCCGAGCCGTCGTGGTCGGCATGTTCAATATCGTCGGCGCCGATATCGAGCCACCGCTGGGTGAATTTCAGCGCTTTTTGCAGCTCTGTCGGGCCTTCGATGGGGCATCCCCAGATGGTGCTGACCGTTCCGCAGACCTTTATGCCGGCGTCGTGGATCTTTGGTATCAGATTTTCGCACATCTTCCAGTATTCTGCCAAAGAAAGCCCGGAATTGGTGCGATGGTGGGATTCGCTGGTGGAAACCATGAACAGAATCCGGTCCGGTCCGTGGCCGGCCTGCTTTGCGGCGATAGCCCGTTCCACGGCTTTTTCCCGGATGGTGATGGACGTGGTTTCCACCTCGTCGAGCAGATGCTTTACCCGGCGGCTGTTAAAAAGCGCTTTGTAAAGATCGTCCGCGTCTTTGAATTGCGGCATTCCACGGGGATTGCCGAAATTGGTGACTTCTAACCGTTTAAATCCGGCCAGGATCAGTTCCTCCAGAACCCAGAGCTTGGCCGCGGTTGGCACATAAATCTCCTCATGCTGAAAGCCGTCCCGCACGGTAATGTCACCCAGCACCACTTTTTTCGGATATTTCATTTCAG
>CAZRES010000226.1:0-2948 GCA_964598885.1 uncultured Desulfobacteraceae bacterium
ATCTCATCGTCGATATGCGCGTAAATCCGCTCATCCACGCCTTCATACCGGCCGCAAACAAATATAAGACCGTTTCGCGTCGCCAGCTCCTGGGCCAGCGGCTGCGTAAACGGTCTGCCCTGGGGCGAAAGCAGGATAACAGGCGCATCCGGTATTTGCTTTTGCGCATGGGCGATGGCCTCTGTCAGCGGCTCGGGTTTCATCACCATTCCGGCTCCGCCGCCGTATGGCCGGTCATCGGTGGTCCGATGAACGCCTTTGGCAAAATCCCGGATATTGACCGGCGTCACCCGGATGATCTCGTTCTCAATGGCCCGGCGGACAATGCCGTGGGCCAGAAATGAATCAAACATCTCCGGAAAAATCGTCAGTATGCCGAAATTCATGGCGCCCGTGCCTTGCCGTTAGAGTCCTTCGGGCAAGTCGACCGTCATCCGGCCGGCCGCCAGGTCAACTTCCAGAACAACTGATTTAATGGCCGGCACCAGCGTTTCCGCGCCGCGATTTTCCACCACGAGCACATCATTGCTCCCGGTGGCAAAAATATTTTCAATCCGGCCGATATAGGCGCCGTCGATGCCGAACACATCCAGCCCGATCAGATCGTGCCGGTACCAGGCGTCTTCCTCGGGATCCGGCAGCGCGGAACGCTCGATATACAGATCCGCGTCCAGCAGGGCATAGGCGCTTTCCCGATCATCAATTCCTTCCAAGGCAATGCGGCATGAATTGCCGTGCGCCTGAAAATCCCGAATCGTCATTATTTGCGGCCGGCCGCAACGGCGCTGAAGCCGGATGCATTCGCCGGGCGCGAACAGTTCGGGGGATTCGGCAAAAGAATAAAGCTTCAGATATCCCCGGATTCCGTGAACTCCCACGATCCTGCCGATGTGGAGAAAGTCTTTTTCATCCATCCGGCTGCGTCAATCAGTCTTCCACGATTTCAAGAACCGTACGTTTCTTGATCTTGGCGGACGCAGCACTCAACAGGGTGCGCATGGCCCGGGCCGTTCTGCCCTGCTTACCGATCACCTTTCCCAGATCCTCTTTTGCGACTTTGAGCTCCAGAACGGATGTCTGATCACCTTCCACCTCGGTGACTTTGACCTCATCCGGTTTGTCCACAAGTGCTTTCGCAATATACGTGATCAGTTCTTTCATGGTCCGTCTCCTTGTCGAGGCTGCTTGGAATAAAGGATAACGTTCTGAAATCAATCAGGATTTGAAAAAAGCCCTTCTCTCTTTAAAAGACTGTTCACCGTATCGGTGGGAATCGCCCCCGTGCCAAGCCAATACTGGACCCGGTCCTTTTTCAGCGTGACTTCGTGGGGATCCTTCAACGGGTTGTACGTACCGACCGTTTCAAGAAATCTGCCGTCGCGGGGATAGCGGCCGTCCGCCACCACGATCCGGTAAAACGGCCGTTTTTTCGCGCCATACCTTGCCAATCTGATTTTTACCGCCATGTTCCGTTTCGCTCCTTTAAAAAGGCATCATGTGGCGTCCCATGCCGCGCATGAACCCGCCCTTGTTTATTTTTTTAACCATTTTTAATACTTGGGTATAATTTTTCAACATTTTATTCACATCCTGTACACTGTTTCCACTGCCTTTTGCAATCCTTTTTCTGCGGCTGCCGTTGATGATGTTGTGGTTCCGCCGCTCCACCGGAGTCATGGAATTAATAATGGCCTCGATCCGCACCAGCTCCCGGTCATCGATATCCATATCCTTGTTTTTGAGCTTGCCGAACCCCGGGATCATCTTGAGCAGGTCCCCCAGGGACCCCATTTTGCGCACCTGGGCCATCTGGTCCCGGAAATCCTCCAGGGTGAATTCATTTTTCCGCAGCTTGCGCTCAAGGTCCGCGGCCTTTTCCGCATCCACCACGTTCTGGGCCTTTTCGATAAAAGAAAGCATGTCACCCATGCCCAGAATCCGTGAAGCCATCCGGTCGGGATGAAACCGCTCCAGCTCGTTCAGCTTTTCACCCACACCCACGAACTTGATGGGCTTGCCCGTAATGGCCCGGATGGAAAGGGCGGCCCCGCCCCGGGCGTCGCCGTCCATTTTGGTCAGGAGCACCCCGCCGATATCCAAGGCCTGATTGAAGGACTGGGCGATGTTGACGGCATCCTGGCCGGTCATGGCATCGGCCACCAGCAGGATATCCGACGGCGCCAGCAGGTTTTTGATGGCCACCAGCTCGTCCATCAGCTCTTCGTCCACGTGCAGGCGCCCGGCGGTATCGACGATCAGGGTGTCGCACCCTTCGGCTGCGGCCGCAGTCCTCGCCTCCCGGCAGATCTGCAACGGCGCCATATCCGGATTGGAATCAAACACCGGCGTGGAAAGCTGACCCGCCAGCTTCTTGAGCTGGTCCATGGCCGCGGGCCGGTATACGTCCACCGACACCAGATACGGTTTTCTCCCCTGCTTTCGCAGTTGAACCGACAGCTTGCCCGCCGACGTGGTTTTACCGGAACCCTGCAGGCCCACCAGCATGACGGCAGCCGGAGAGGGCCCGGACAGGCTCAATTCCTCGCTGGCGCCGCCCATCAGGGCGGTCAGCTCTTCATTGACGATCTTGATCACCTGCTGGGCGGGCGTCAGGCTCGACAACACCTCCTGCCCCACAGCCCGCTCCCGGATATCGGAAATAAGCTGTTTGACCACCTTATAATGCGCATCGGCCTCCAGCAGAGCCATCCGCACATCCTTGAGGCCTTCTTCGATATTTTTTTCGGTGAGCTTTCCGTGGCCCTTAAGCTTCTTGAAAACCGAATTCAGTCTGTCGTTTAAATTTTCAAACATGATATCGCAACCGGTTGTTTTCAGCAAGTAATGCCCGGACGAAAACGCGCAGGCCGCCATGGCCGCCGTTTTTGTCCGGGCACCAATAAATTCTTGAATTTAGTATTATAAGGATGTTATGTCAAGAAAAAATA
>CAZRES010000227.1:0-2948 GCA_964598885.1 uncultured Desulfobacteraceae bacterium
GCAGTTCTGCTTTTTCCATGGCGACCTCCCGCTCAATCATTATTTGAGCGATCATAGAAAATGGTTATTTTTTTACACAGACTGTTTGAATTGATTTAGACTGTATAAAAGTATTTATACAGTAGCAAGAAAAATTTTTATATCCGGAATTTTATATTATTCCAAGTAGCTTAAAGAGTTCGACAGGAAAAATTCAGAAGTGGTTGGATATACAGTATATTCAGTTTAATTATACAGTATAATTAATAGAATGCTTTGATCTGTTTACTCTGCATTTAATTTTTTGCCGGCATATTCAGATCCGAACTTCATGACATGGAAGGGTTTGCCGAGGCGCTGGATGAAGATAATTTTATAATTGAAAAACCATTGCTGGCTGGAAAGCTTGTAAAAAGTTAATGTTGAACCTTAAATATTATTTTTATTATATTGTAATATTTATAATTTAATGCATTTTTTTTCTGGCAGTCCGATGGATTCCGGGCCGCGGTAAACGTCGGCGAATCGAACGCCTCTGGTGACGGCGGTTTTGTAACAGGCAAGACACCGTTTGACGATATCCATGACCTGGTCCTGATCAAAGATGCCGGGCAGTTCAAGGGCGAGGCGGGGATGACGGCCGAGCCGCCCGCCCAGCATCACCCGCCAGCCTTGTTTTCCTTCCTTAATGGTGCCCGAGGCACACGCTTTAACGCAGGATCCGCAGGCAAGACAAAGGTCTGCAGTAATGACGGGTACGGCGGTTGCGGGTTTAAGGGATACGGCGTTTTCCCGACATGCCTCCACGCAGGCGTTGCAATGGGTGCAGGTTGCATCGGTGATTTGCGGCATGCACGCGCCGATGATGCCGATATCCTTGATTTGGGGCTGGGTACAGGCATTGGGACATTCGGCCAGGGAAATGCGAAACTTTTGGTGCGTCTTTATGGCGCTGCTTACATCGGTTTCAATGAACCCCGCCAAATCGGCCTTTTTCAGCAGTTCATCAATCCTGTTGAAAAGATCGGTTGCGGTGTTGGCCGTATTCGGACACCGGCCCCGGCTGGAGCAGGCGATCAGTTGGCTGTCTTTTATCATGGGAGGGATAACATGCTTTCAGTCGTTATAGGTAAGATATTTTATTTAGGGAATAATCTTAAAGACAACATGTGTTTGAATTAATGCATCAACGCCAGGCTGCAGACAGTTGCCGTCCTGGTCGTTGTGGCATCCGGGTTTTACATTCTCCAAAGACGATTTTCACAGCACTCCCCGCTTTTGCGCCATCAGCATCATCTGCTCCATCATGGTGGCCGGCGGGGTGCGGATTTGGTTCTCGGACTTGGGAACCAGCCTGAGGGCGTCGGTGGGACAGGCGGTCACGCAGAGGCCGCAGCCGATGCAGCGGTCTTTGTCAACCACCGCCACGTTCTCATCGTTCATGCGCAGCGCGCCCATCTGGCAGCGATCCAGACAGGTTTCGCAGCCGCTGCACGCCTCGACGTCCACTTCAGCCAAATAATTGGAAAACACGATTTCCGCCGGTTTGGGATGTTTGTTAAGGGCCCGGAGCACGCCGCAGCAGTCGCCGCAGCAGTTGCACATGCCGGCCGGATTCTGTGCCGTGGCCGGCTGGGTCACCAGGCCGGCGTCCCGACATCTGGCCAGGATGTCCACGGCTTCATCTAAAGAAATTTCCCGGCCCATGCCCCGGTCCAGATAATATTGTCCCATGGAGCCGAACATAAAACAGGCTTCCAGGGGCTTGCCGCAGTCATGATCGATCAGATCGGCGGTTTTGCGGCAGATGCAGTCCGTGATCACGATAAAGGGTTTGCTCCGCAAAATTTCCACGGCATCGTCGTAAGCGGCGATATTGTGGGTCACTTCAATGGATTGCTGTACGGGGATGGTGCGGAGAAAATAATCCGCGCCGGCCTGCATGGCCCGGTCAAAGGCTTCTTCAAAATACTGCTTGGCCATTTCGGCAAACTCGGGTTTGAGATCTTTTACCTGAAATTCATAAAGCCCGTGCACAAAGGGAATGGCGCCGTATCGGGATTCCGTTTCTTTTTTCAACCGGAACAGCAAGCCTTTTTCCGCCATGGCCTCCAAGTGCGCGGCCACATCCGCCGCCGGTCGATTCAGGCGGGAAGCCACGGATTCGGGATTCTCCAGCATGGGGGTCATAGCCAGAAACATTACGGCGTCGGCTTCGGAAAACAGGTATTTGAGGATCTTGATTTCGATTCCGGATTCGGTTGCCGGAAACCCCATGGAATACTGATCAAGCTGCTTCTGCAATTGGCGGTAGAGGTCTGTTTGCATGACTGTTCCTTTGGTTAGAGTGGATATGGCCGGATATTTTTTCCCACGTTGATTTTCCCATATCCCATTTTAATGGTTTACCATTCTTTTAAAACGTATATCCAATGGAAAAGTGAAACGCCCCGCTGCTTTCGCCGGCCTGGCGGTCCAGTTTCCAGCCGTGCAGGAGGCCGATGGGACCGATGGCGGTGACGTAACGCAGGCCGATGCCGGCGCTGTCCCGGAAGGCGTCGGAGCCTCTGTCGCGAATGACTTCCCGGACGGCGCCGATGTCATAGAACCCGGCCAGTTCAAAATTCATCCCCATGTCGAAACGGATTTCAGCGCTGCCCAAAAGGCTGGTCCGGCCGCCCACGGGATCGCCCTGGGAATCGACCCGGAGTTTGTTTTCGGAAAATCCACGAACATTGGTCGTGCCGCCCAAAAAAAAGAGCTGATCTTCGGGGATCCGGCCCTGGGAGCCATAAGCGTCGAGATGGCCGATTCGTGCCCGTACCGCCAGGGTGACCCGGGAAAGGGGGGTATGATAAGCTCTGACATCGGCACGGTATTTGATAAATTGATCCAGGGAATTTTTGATTCCCGTTGAAACTTCCGCTGACAAGGTAGCGCGGATGCCCCGTGTGGGACGGATAAACGAG
>CAZRES010000228.1:0-2911 GCA_964598885.1 uncultured Desulfobacteraceae bacterium
TAATCCGAAAAACTTACTGCAAGACAGGAAAAAAATTAGTGGCTGTCCCCAATTTATAGATGAGATGCGGTATGAACGACATTATCATCAATAAAATTCAAAGTATTCAGCGATGCATTCAGCGGGCGAGGGAGGAGCATCAGGCCGACCCCGACGCATTTGAGACCAACTATTCCCGCCAGGATGCGGCGGTTATGAATATTCTCCGGGCCTGCGAGCAGGCCATAGATCTTGCCAATCATATCATCAAAGCCCATAAAATGGGCATTCCAACGTCCAGTGCGGAAAGTTTTGATCTGTTGCAGCGACAACATGTCATCAACGACGGATTGGCGGAAAAACTCAAAAAGATGATCCATTTCCGAAACACGGTCATTCATCAATATCAAAAAATGGATGTGGATATCGTGAAGACGGTTATTTATTCCGGTCTTGATGATTTGATCGAATTCGGGGATCAAATCCTGGCGTTTAGCCGATAAACACTTTTTACAATTGAGGATATCATATGGATAGCGCAATGCTTCTTGACAGGATCGTCCTTGATTCCAACATCATGCTCGGCAAACCCGTGCTCAGGGGCACCCGCATCTCCATTGCGCTGATTCTTGAAAAATTGGCTTATGGGGCGACATTTGAAGAATTAAAAACGGATTATCCTTTTATCGATGAAGAGGATATCCGTGCTGCGCTTATGTATGCGGCAAGAAGTCTTTCCAGGGAAGAAGTTTACGCGGCATAGGGTCACCAATAGAGGCACTGATAAGGTCACCGATAGAGTCACCAATGATTTAACCGTAACATCGGGTTTAAAAATTAGTGGCTGTCCCCAATTTTTTATTTGCAGATTGAAAGTTTAACTTGCAATTTGCAAAAATAAAATTTATAAAATGGCCTATGCAAAACAGAACCATCGAACAGGCATTCAAGGAGCTGGCCCGAAAGTATCCGGTGGTGACGGTCACCGGACCCCGGCAAAGCGGCAAGACCACGCTATGTCGTAAAGTCTTTCCGCACATGGCATACGTGAATCTTGAATCACCCGACGATCGCCAATTCGCCGCCGATGACCCACGGGGATTTCTCAACGCCCTTCCGGATGGCGCCATTCTCGACGAAATCCAGCGGACACCGGACCTCCTATCCTATCTTCAACCCATGGTGGACGATGATCCCACACCCGGACGCTTTATTCTAACAGGAAGCCGGCAGTTTAACGTCCGGGAAGCCCTCAGCCAGTCCCTGGCCGGCAGAACAGGCATACTGACGCTCTTGCCGTTTGACGTAAACGAGGTCAGGGCCTATCTGGATGTATCGGATACAGACGGGCTCATACTGCATGGATTTTATCCGCGCCCCCACCATATGCAAATCCGTCCGGTCCAGGCAATGGCCGATTATTTCGAAACATACGTGCAGCGGGATGTGCGCCAGCTCATGCAAATCCGGCACGCCGGGCTGTTTGAAAAATTTGTTCGCCTCTGCGCGGGAAGGATCGGGCAGCTTCTCAATCTCAACAGCCTGGGCAACGACACCGGCATTTCCCACACCACGGCCCGGGAATGGATTTCCATTCTGGAGGCAAGTTACATCCTTTTCCAGTTGCCGCCCTGGCATGCCAACATATCAAAACGTCTCATCAAAACGCCAAAGCTTTATTTCTGGGACGTGGGCCTTGCATCTTATCTGTTGGGCCTTGAAGAAAAAAAGCAGGTGGCCCGCGATCCGCTTCGCGGCAGCCTTTTCGAAAACCTGGTGGTGGCGGAAATGTTCAAGCAATGTTACCATCAAGGAATCCGCCCCCGGTTTTGCTTTTACCGCGACAGCACCGGCAATGAGGTTGACCTGATGCTGGAACGCGGACGTGACCTCGCCCTCATGGAAATCAAATCCGGCCAGACCGTAACACGCGATTATTTTCAAGGCCTGGAACGGTTTCGCAAAGTGGCGGAAGACCGGGTCAAAGGCGGCCTGGTCGTTTACGGCGGCACGAAACATCAACCAAGATCCGACTGGGAAGTTTGGCCGGTCAAGGATCTTGGTATGCTCTATGACAAAATTCATGCCTTTTTTGCCGATTGAAAAATTGGGGACAGCCACTGATTTTTAAAACCCGAAAGCCTAAGCTGATACCTGAGTTTAAAAATCTAAGAAAAAAAAATTAGTGGCTGTCCCCAATTTTTAATGTCAATGAAAAAGATTGACCGAGAAAATTTCCATGACTTTATCAACCGTTGCGAGCGGCATTTTTTCAATTTTCGCCTGAGCCGCCAGCATGCGGTCAAAAGGATCACGATGAAGGACATCCCAGTTTCCCGCCAATTGCGCATGTTCCGGACTGATCGCCAACGGGCAAAACCCTGCTTTTGTTATCCAGAGGGGAACGTTTCGGGCGACAGAGGATGCTTCCGGAAGTTTCCCGAGGCGAAATTTTGTGGAAATTTCCCATACGGAAGCGGCGCTGACATAAACGGGATTGTTGACATCTTCAAGTACCTTTTTGATTGCCCGCGGCAACCGGGGATCATCAAAAAGCCACCAGAGAAATATGTGCGTGTCAAGCAGCACGGGCGTTATTCCCACTGGCCAAGCTCCTCTTCAGGCAGCGGGTCGAAAAAGGCATCCGTCACCCGCCCTTTTGCAATGCCCGGCGTTCTTTTTGTCGGCGCCTGCAGCGGGATCAGTTTTGCATAAGGCTTGCCGGCTTTTGATATAATGATTTCCTCACCCGACTGCACGCGAAGCAACAATTTCGAAAACTGTGTTTTTGCCTGATGGATATTGATCATTTCCATCGTCAACCCCCATGAAAAATTAGTCCATACAGCTTAGTCCATTTAACAGTTTTCAACGACAGATGTAAAGGGATTTCGATCGACTGCCGGAAAAATTAGTGGCTGTCCCCAATTTT
>CAZRES010000229.1:0-2903 GCA_964598885.1 uncultured Desulfobacteraceae bacterium
TTGCCGGAACGGCCCGAAGGGTGCTTCGCACAAATCGGACCTGTCCCGTTTTCCCTTCGTTACGGCTTCTCGCCCCGAGCAAGTCGGGCGTTGATTTCGGCCACGACGCCGGGCAATTGGCCGATCCGGTCGATGACGTAATGCGCGCCGGCCCGGGACAGCGTTTCCCAGGCGCGGCGGCGGCGCTGCTGCCGCGCGGACGGAGCGAGCGCCGCCAGATCGGCCTCGGAAAGCCCCATCTCGTTGCCCGACTCCACCACCGCGACCGTCCACATGCCGGCGTTGAGGCCCGCTTCCACGTCGACCGGCGTATCGCCCACCTTCACCAGGGCTTCCGGCGGATACACGCCCAGTTGCATGGCGGCCTTCAGGGCCATCCAGGGCGCCGGACGCCCGGCGGGTACTTCGGTCACGGCCACCGACACGTCGGGCCGGTAGCCGGCCTGCGAGGCCGCCTCCATGCAAAGACACATCATTTCGCCATTGTAGCCGGTCGTGGCGCCGATGGCCATCCCTTGGCTCCGCAGCGAGTCGACCACCTCGACCACGCCGGGAATGACGGTGCAGTAGCGAGGGAGCGCCTCAAGCTGAAGCGGGATGAACTCCTGGAAGAGCGACTCGACGTCGGCCTCGGTCGGCGGTGTGCCGTGCCGCCGGATGCGGTGTATCGCCTCGACATGTGATGGTTGACGTATTCGAGCAGTTCGGCCGGGCGGATCTCGTGCTTGGGGTGGGTGTGGGCGAGGGTGTGGGTGATGGCCATGTGCACCGCGGCGGGCGAGCCGTGGCCCGAGACGTCGGCGATGAGCACGCCCCAGCAATCCTTTTCCAGCGGGAAGAAATCATAATAATCGCCCCCCACTTCCGTGGCGGTTTTCATATATACAGCTATTTCCAGTCCCGCAGGCTGGGGGATCTTTTCAGGAAGCATGGAAAGCTGCACCTGTCTTGCCTGTTCAATTTCATATTTCATGCGGGCTTCTTCTGCTTCAACGGCTTTGGCCTGTGCTTCCGCGGTACGCGCCCGCAATTGCGCCTCACGCATTAGAGATTCTTCGCGTTCACGCCTTAGCAGCCTGCGGCGCTGAAAACGGTCTACGCCAAAGACAATGCCCATCAAAAGCAGAAGATAAACAGCATAAGCCATATTCGTTTGATACCATGGATGTTTGATATAAATAACAAGCACCGCGGGTTCAGGCGTCCATATTCCGTCATTATTTGCGGCTTTTACCTTAAACACATAGCGCCCGGGGTCAAGATTTGTATAGCGTGCCTGGCGCTCACGATTGGGCTGCCTCCAGGCGGGGTCATAATTTTCCAGCATATAGCTGTAAAGATTTTTCCAGGGCTGATTATAATGCAAAAGCGCGAAAGAGACGGTTATATCATTCTCTCGGTAAGACAGGATGATCGAATCGGTTTCACAAATGGTTTTAAACCCTGTTTTATCAAAACGGTAACGAATGGACTGATCAAAAACATTTAAATCTGTCAAAATGACAGGAGGCACAAAAAGATTATCCCTGATGCTGTCCGGAAAAAAGGCGTTAAATCCGTTAATGCCGCCGAAAAACATTTCTCCTTTTTTATTTTGGAAATAGGCCTGGCCGTTAAATTCCAGGCTCTGCAAGCCGTCATCAACTGTATAAATCTTAAACCGGCCGTCATCAGGAAAAAGCTGGCAAATCCCATTATTTGTGGAAAGCCACAGGCTTCCCTGTCCGTCTTCCATAACCCCGTAAACCACATTGCTTGAAATGCCGCTGTTTGAACGCGTAAAAGATTCAAACGCTTCTGTTTCAGGGTTAAACACATTTAAACCGCCGCCAAAAGTACCAAGCCAAAGCCTTCCTCTGCTGTCTTCATTAATGCTTTGAACCATATTGGAACTTAAGCCTTCAGGATTATTTTCTGAATATAAATAACGTTTAAAAACACCGGATTCCGGATAAAACCGATGAAATCCGCCCCAGGTGCCGATCCAGAACCTGTTCCTCTTGTCAATATGAATAGCGCGCACGGAATTATTGCCGATAGCAGCCGAATCATCAGGATCATGCATCCAAAAATCAAAACGTTGGGTTTGCGGATTAAATCTGTTCAGGCCGCCGCCGTCTGTGCCGATCCAAAGCATGCCATTGTCATCTTGCGTAATAACGCGGACAACATTACTGCTTAATTCTGAAGGGCCGTTTGCGCTGATATAACGCGTCCATTTTCCGGTTGAAGGTTCATATCTGTTCAGCCCCCCGTCGAATGTGCCTGCCCATATCGCGCCGGAACGGTCTTCATATAAAGACCAGACCCGGTTGCTGCTGATGCTGTTCGTATTTTCAGGATCATGCTGAAAATGCCGAACGCTTTTTCTGTCCGGCGAAAACCGGTTCAGGCCGTTTTCCGCCAGGCCGATCCACAGATTGCCTTTATTGTCTTCCATTATCGCGCGGACCATGCTGCCGCTCAGAGAATTCTGACGATCAGGAACAGGAGAAAAGGTTTCAAATTTTTCCCTGTAATGATCATATATATTTAATCCCCCGGCATTTGTTCCAATCCATAAAACACCTGAAGGATCTTCATATATTGCTGTTACATCATTATGACTCAGGCTGGCCGGGTCTGAAGGATCATGCCTGAAATGATGAAATGCTTTTTCTTTGATGTTAAAACGCCAGACGCCCTCTCCTTGTGTTGTCATCCACAAATTTCCGAACACGTCTTCCTGGACAATGGTGATTTGATTTGCCGGAGACAGCGGATTTTCAGGATTCGGCATATACTGTTCAAACCCGCCGGTATTTCTGTCATAACGCTGAAGCCCCTGTGAAGTGCCCAGCCATATGCATCCTGAACGGCCCTCATGAAAAACCTGTACCGCGGCAGAAGAGATGCCGGCAGCC
>CAZRES010000230.1:0-2876 GCA_964598885.1 uncultured Desulfobacteraceae bacterium
GATAACGGATATTCCCTTTGACATGGCCGCCCGGGGAACACTGGGGTATGCAACCTATGATTTTACCTATCGTTCCCATTGGGATCCGGACAGAGGAAGATACCGTACCCGAACCGCGGGCATCGACATTATCACCGCGAATATTGGTGCTGTCGGGAGCAAAGATTTTGATATGCTGACCCTTTATGGTTATGTGGGGATTAATTACAGCCGGGTCAGCAACGGCGGATCGGACTCGGAAATATCCCCGGCCCTGGGCGGCGGCGGGCTTTTTCAACTGAACCCGCAGTTTTCCCTTTATGCCGAGCTGATGCATATTGATGATCCCTGGGGCGGTTTCGGATTCCGCTACGCGTTTTAAGCCGCGCCGCAGCATTTCTTGTATTTGCGGCCGCTGCCGCAGGGGCAGGGCTGGTTTCGGCCCACGCGTTCGGATGGCTCCCGGATGAAAGTTTGCCTAGATTTTTGTTTTTCACGAAAGACATCCACGAGGTGTTGCAATTCCGGCCCGGCGTGATCGAAAAGCATTTTGTACGCGCCGCAGAAATGATTCATGCCGTTGTCGGACGGGTCCCGTATCCGGTCTTTGGGGCATCCGCCCCGGCAAAGGAGTAGGTAGACGCAGTTCCGGCAATCGGGAGGCAGGGATTTTTTTTGTTTGCCGAACCCATTCTGTGGGGCGGAATTGAGCATGTTATCAAGTCTGTGGGTCATCACATTCCCCAGCCGGTGCTTCGGCGTTACGAAGAAATCACAGGAATAAACATCGCCGTTATGCTCCACCACCAGATAGACGCCGCATTCCTCCATCATGGAGCAATCGGGCGGGATGATGCCGGCATAGGCAAAAAGAAGGGACTCAAAAAATCGAATGGAGGTGGCAGGCCTGCCGCCTTGAAAATCAGCGTGCCAGAGGTCAAAAATCCGGCAGAGAAAATGTCCGTAATCATCCGATGAAACCGAAAAAGGAGCCGCGCGGCCGGGCGCGGCCGGATCGGTTTCCACGCAGGGGATAAACTGCATGTAGGAAAGGCCGGTTTCTTTCAGAAAACCGTAAATTTCATCCGGGTATCGCGCCGAATAATCACTGATCACCGAAAGGGCGTTGACCGAAACGCCGCGATCAAGAAGCCGCTTTGTCGCGTCCAGGGTTTTTGCCCAGGACGAACCGCCACCGGCCATGCGCCGGTAGCGGTCATGTATATGCCGGGGGCCGTCTAGGGAAAGGCCAGTCAGAAAGCGATGATCAAAAAGGAAATCCGCCCAGCTTTGATCAATGAGCAGCCCGTTGGTCTGGATGGCGTTTCCCACGGTTTTACCGCGGCCGTATTGTATCTGGCAGTCCACCGCGCGTCCGAAAAAATCGCTTCCCATCAATGTGGGCTCCCCGCCCTGCCAGCAGAAGGAAACTTCGGGTTCCCCATGGACCATCATCTGCCGGATCATCTCTCTTAAAACCGCGTCATCCATCCGGTGCTGTTTTGCGTCCGGATAAAGACTTTTCTTGTCGCTGTAAAAGCAGTACTGGCAGGCCATGTTGCAGTCGGCTCCGGCCGGTTTTACCAGCAGGCCGTTTAAGGGTTTTTTCATAACATAAAACCCCTGGGATTTTTGGCGGCCGCGCGCTCCCAGGTTTTCATGGCGGCCTTCAGTTCGGCGGCGATGTCGGGATAGGTGTTGATCATGTTATAGTTTTCGCCGGGGTCGTTTTTCAGATCATAGAGCAGGGGCCAGCGGTTTCCCATTTGCTTGCCGCCCAGGGCTTCCGGCACCGGTGCGGCATCCATGGCAATGGGCCAGACATAGCGGTTGATCCTGTCAAAGTATTTCCATCGTCCCATGCGGATGCCTTCCAGCAGATCATAGTGATAAAAATAGATGGCCTCATGGGGATGGTTCTGATGTTTGCCGGAGAAAATGCCGAAGATATCTTTTCCGTCGATGATCCGGTCCCCGGGCGGTTCAACGCCTGCCAGATGCAAAAACGTGGGATAAAGATCCAGATTCATGATAGGCACCCTGCTGGTATGGCCGGCGGGAATCTGTCCCGGCCATTTGACGATAAACGGCACCCGGAAGCCGCCTTCGTAGCTCTGGCCTTTCCGGCCCCGGAAGGTGCCGGGGCTTCCTTCGTACCATGGGCCGTTATCGCTGGTAAAGACAATCAGCGTATTGTCCGCAAGACCTTTTTTTCTCAAATGTTTTTCCATTTCTCCCACACTCCAGTCGATTTCTTCGACCACGTCCCCGAAAAGTCCGGCCTTTGATTGCTTTTCAAAACCCTCGGACGCGTAAAGGGGCTGATGGGGAAAGGTGTGGGCAAAATAAAGGAAAAACGGGGCGTCGCCGCTTTCATCGATGAAGTTGAGAGCCTGTTTCGTATACATCCCCGTCAAACGGGCCTGATTGCTGCCGATATCGGCTTCCAGCATTTCTTCATCGCGAAACAGAGGGCAGGGGACCATGTCGTTGCTGTGGGGAACACCGAAGTAGCGGTCGAACCCGTGCCGCAAGGGGTTGAATTCCGGCTGCTTGCTGTAGTCGCCCAGATGCCATTTACCCACCATGCCGGTTCGATATCCGGCTTTTTTGAGTCCTTCGGCCAATGTGATTTCATGTCGGGAAATCCCTCGGGCCACGTAATCCTCGCGGATATCGAGGACACCGAGGCCTTTGAGGGCGCTTCCGAATTTTCGGGCAAGGATGCGGGCGGCCGGCTCCTTTTCGGGATAGACATTGCCGATAATGCCGGTGCGAAACGGATAGCGGCCCGTCAGCAGCCCGGCTCGGGATGGAGCGCACACGGCGCCGCAGGAATAGTATTCGGTAAAACGCGTGCCCTCGCCGGCCATGGCGTCGATATGGGGCGTGCGGAT
>CAZRES010000231.1:0-2850 GCA_964598885.1 uncultured Desulfobacteraceae bacterium
AGGCGATATTGCCCCACATGCGGGAGCGAGGCGCCGGCTGCATCATCAATATTGGTTCCTTGGGCGGCCGGATCGGTCTGCCCTTTCAGAGCGCCTACAGTGCTTCTAAATTCGCCCTGGAAGGGCTGACCGAAGCCCTTCGCGTGGAGGTCAGACCGTTTGGCATCCGGGTGGTGCTCATTGCGCCCGGCGATTTTCATACCGATTTTATGAAAAACAGGGTTTGGGGAATACGATGCGGAAAAGATTCTCCCTATCACGACAGGTGCGAGTCAACGCTGGCATATATGGAAAACGAGGAAATCAACGGCCTTTCCCCGGATGTCATTGCGCCGTTGGTGGAGAAAATCATGGGGCTTCCGAATCCCGCGGTTCGGTATACCGTCGGCAAAATCGACCAGCGACTGGCTGTTTTCATCAAACAACTGGTCCCCTCCCGGATTTTTGAAAAGGGATTGATGAAATATTACGGACTGGGGTGAACGGCTTGCAGACCTTGGTCCGTTCATTTGGCATACAGATGGTCCGCCACCCATTGAAGATTGGTTTCATTCAAGCGGGATTTTGCCGGCATGCCGGTTTCCCAATCCCATTGGCACACCGCGTAGAACTCCTTGAGCATGAGATCCATGTCCGGTTCCATGCCGGCCGTAGCGCCTTCCTGCAGGGGCCGGCGCGTGATTGCCGGCAGTTTGTCATGTTTACGGGTGACGCCCAGGATGTTATTGATGGCGCGTTTGAGGTTTAAGGAACGTTCACCGAACATGAGCAGATCCATGGGTTTCAAAGGTATATTCGTGATGCAAAAAAACAGCTTCGCGATCAACGCGGCCGGTATGGGCGAAAACTGGCATAATGTAAAACTGTTGTAGAGTTCGCAGAACCACAGAATTTTAGCCGACATCGCGCCTTTTTGCGCGGGATCGTTCTTGTCGGAAAATGTGATGCCCAGGTCCATGCCGACCTCGGTTCCCGGCGCGTCCAGGCTGTAGAAACTCCCTTTCAAATGGCACGCGCCCCGGGGCCCCACCGCGTATGTCAACGCGGATCCCTGGTAGGCCCGGGGATCATGCATGGGAATTTCAAGGCCCTTGACATGGGCCGCTTCCTCGGGGTCAACCCCCAGTTCTTCCGCCATGCGCTTGACGCCCCGGCTTAAAAGTTTTCCGATCCCTTCCTGCCGGATCATCAGATCCGCGAGTGTTAACACCACGCCGCCGTCTCCCCAGGGGATTTCCATGCCGGCCGTTTCAGCGGTCAATATGCCTTTTTCATACAGGTACATGGCAAAAGCGATGGCCACCCCTGCGGAAATAGTGTCCATGCCGTGGCGGTTGCACAGATGATTGGCCCGCACCACCGAATCAATGTCAAAATTCATGCACAAGGGGCCGAAGGCCGTTACCGTTTCATATTCCGGGCCGTCCACCTGCTTGATATCGTCGCTGAAATTTTTGATGACTCTTCCGCATCCGATGGGACAGCCCGTGCAGGCGTAATTGCCCATGGCATACCGTGTTCGAAACGCCGGGCCATGCAGTTTGGAGGCGGGAAAAACACTTTTGGTAAAATATCGCGCCGGCGCGTCGCCAAGGCGCATGGCCAGGTCCAGGTAGAAATTGGTTCCATAGAGCCGGTAGGCGTTGGTATTGCCATGGCTGTCGATGCAGTCGCGGGCTTCGTTTATTAACGATTTTAACTGCTCCGGATTGGCGATTCGGGTTTTTTGATTTCCTGCAACCACCAGGGCTTTGAGATTTTTCGACCCCATCAGCGCGCCCATGCCGCATCTGCCCGCGGCCCGTCCCTCGTCATTCATGATGGTGGCAAAATGAATCCGGTTTTCCCCGGCAGCCCCGATGCAGGCCACGGAGATTCTGGCATTGCTTTCCTTGTTTTCTTTATTCTCCCTGACCTCCTTTTTAATGATCGCCTGGGTTTCATAAATATCTTTGCCCGATAGATGCGAGGCGTCTTTGATTTCAACGGTTCCGTCATTTACACATGCATAAACCGGTCCGTCCGCGCGTCCGGTTATCATGATGCCGTCATAGCCGCATGCCTTGAGCCGGATGGGAAACTTTCCGCCGGTGGTGGCCTCGCCCCACAAACCGGTGGCCGGGGAAATGCCGCACACCGCGGCCCGGCTGACCATGGGGACATTGGAGCCCGTAAACGGACCGGCGGCAAAGATCAGCGGACTTTCGGGGGACAAGGGATCGAATCCGGGTTTGATCAGAGGGAAAATGAGCTTGGCCGCCAGCGTGGACCCGCCGATAAAATTTTTCTGGTCTTCTTCGCTGATGGCTATTTCTTCTGTTTTTCTGCTTGTCAGATCAATTTTCAGATATTTTCCAAAACAGCCGTTCATAAACGCCTACCTCCATATATCCGAAGTCATGTCCAGCAATTTTCCTTCATAAGCGGCCAGAAAGATATCCTTGAACTGCTCCCGGGTCAGATCATACCAGGCATAGTAGACCGCCGGATCCGTGGGCGCCTGATCCAGGATAAAATCCAGATTTTTTTCCAGGTCCGCCAGGACGACATTGGCGTCTTTTAATCCGATGGGCGCGTTTACCGCTTTCATCAGCGCGCGGATTTTATCGATAAGGTTTAAAAGACTTTTTTCATCGGATGCGGGGTCGCGAATCCCCAGCATGTCGCACAGTTTCAAATGCCGGTCCGTGACCCTGGCATAGACCTGAAGTTCATAGGGAATAAACAGAAGCACCATCATGCCGTGATGAATATGAAACAGGCCGCCGATGGTATGGCCCAGGGCGTGGGAAATCCCGGAGCCGCCGTTTGCCAGGGGGATGCCGGCCATCATGGCGGCCTGCTGCATTT
>CAZRES010000232.1:0-2849 GCA_964598885.1 uncultured Desulfobacteraceae bacterium
GCGCCGGACTACGAATCCGTAGGTCGCAGGTTCAAATCCTGCCGGGCGCGCCATATTTCAAACACCTACACGGCACGGAATCCCCTCAAAAAATTCTGGGTCAGATTTTATCTCCGAAACTGCCTCAAAAAATTGTAAACCGGCCGATCTTTTCCACCTGCGCCCTTTTTTGACCGGTTAACGCACGCGCCTTGCAGCATATTTACTTTGAATTTCGAAATATTCGCACCTGCCGAAAGCGTTTTTCATCCGCCGCTTACGTTCGGAATATATGCAGAGCCATGGCCGCGGCGTCAACGCCCAGGATGCCCCCGCCGTTGTGGGTCATGCCGATTTTCGGGCCGGCGACCTGACGCGGGCCTGCCTCGTTCCTTAATTGAAGAACGATTTCGTGAATCTGGCCCAATCCGGTGGCGCCTATGGGGTGCCCTTTTGATGCCAGTCCGCCGGACGTGTTTGTGGGCAGCCTTCCGTCTATCTCCAGATATCCTTGGTCAATCCACTTTGCGGCATCTTCTCCCGGGCAGAGCCCGAGTTCAATCAGCGTGATAATTTCAGACGGCGACGTGGCGTCATGGACTTCGATGATATCAACCTCGTCGGGACGGATACCGGCGGTCGCAAATAACCGGGGGCCCAGCCGGCTCGTGAGGGTATCGCTCAAGTCGTCGGATATCTTTCCGCTCCCGACAACCGAACCCGCTATCCAGACCGGCATTGTCTTAAACCGATTCACATGATCCCCGGCACAGATAATTGCCGCCGCGGAGCCGTCACACACCGGAGAGCACATCATGCGCGTCAGCGGGAACGCCACGTCCCCGGATTCGAGCACCTGTTCCATCGTTACTTCCTTCTGATACTGAGCATGCGGATTCAGTGCACCGTTTTTATGACTCTTTACGGATATTTTGGCAAAATGTTCCTGGGTGAGACCGTATCGCTGCATATATGACCGGGTATAATACGCATACATATCCATGAAAATGCTGCGGTTCTGACCGCTTCCTTCGGCCATAATTGGTTTCCCGGCCGCATGTTTTCTCTGAAATGCCTCCAGATGCTCCAGAGCGTTTTCGATGTCGACGGCCGTTCCCAACGCCATATAGGATTTCATTTTGTCTTTGTCGTAGAGCTTTTCAAATCCAACCACCAGAGCGCAGTCATAAAGCCCCGCGCCAACGGCGGTCCAAGCCAGGTTAAAGGCCGACGAAGAGCTTGCACACGCATTTTCAATGTTAAACATGGGAATCGTATCAATACCCATGGCGCTCAATGTCACCTGGGCCTTGATCTGTTCCTGGCCGGTCATGATACCAGGCGCTGCCGTGCCGACAAAGGCGGCCTCGATATCCGCTTTATTCAACCCGGCATCCTTTAATGCCGGTTCAACCGCTTCCCGAACCAGGTCCTTGATGCCTTTTTCCGGATATTTTCCGAACCGGCTCATTCCGATGCCGACAACCGCTACGTCTCTCATTTATGGCTCCCTTTGGAATTGGAGGTTATGATTCTGCGTGCACCGCCCCCCTGATGCCGTCCACAAGCAACCGCTGAATATCTCCCCAGACCAATGAAGGATGATAGCCCGGATCGATGGTCTGCAGGTAATAAAACTGTTCCATGATGCCGATCATGAAGACGGCCGCGACTTTGGGATTGATCGGCGCAAAGCGGCCGAGCTCAACCCCTCGTTTGATATCGGATTCAATGGGACGACAGATGGAAAGGTATGTTTTCCTGCCCAGCCGCTGAAGCTTCGGATCATCGTCTTCCATGGCCTCTTTGCTGAGCTGAATGATCGCGCAGAATTCTTTTAGCACCGGGATGACGATTTCCGCCCTTAATTCAAGCCGTTTCAGGGGATCTTCAACCGCACGGATGCGGTCCCAGCCCTGTGAAAAAAGATCAACGAAAATTCGCGGTACGCACTCAAAGAGGAGGGCTTTTTTATCCGGGAAATAAAAATAAAAGGTTCCTTTGCCGACATTTAATTCCTTTGTGATGTCGGTTATCCTGGTTTCCTTGTAGCCTTTTTTTCTGAAAAGGTTTGAACCGGCATCGAGGATGCGCTCCCGCGTCTTTTTTCCGGCCGTTTTTCGTTTCCCCTTTTTCCGGGGAAAGGAGTACCCGGCCTGGAAAGACCTCAACGGCTGATCAGCGTTAAATGCAGCGGGGTCGGACGACTCAAGCTCGGACAGGTTTTCTTTGATGGCAACAAGTGGCAGTCCTGAGCGCTTTGATGTTTTTATGAATTCGAGCCGGCAAAGATGCCGGTTGTCGTAGTAGGCCATGGTTTTTCCGGTCTTTCTGGGCCTGTGCAGCAACCCCTGTTCCACATAGAAATGGATGGTTCGGCGCGGTACGCCGGAGAGTTGTTCAAGCTGCCCGATACGGTACCATTCTGTCTGATCGTTCATGCTAATTTCCATCATGCGTGCGGCCCGCCAGCCGCATTTATCTATCAACTGTACATATATCGAAATCCGTTCTTGCATCAATTACAAAGCGATTATAATTTTACTTGACTGTATAGTCAATTGTATTTTATTATGCCAATCAATCTTGGAAAAACATTTTTCCAAATCGCATTTGACGGCTTTTTCATCCGCATATGGTTTTACTGATTAAAAGGTATGGCCATGTTTCTCGAAAACCACCGATTGACGCATCTGCCGCCTGCCGTCTTCCCTTCTATCACGGTAGATAAAGACAAATGCAAGGGCTGCGGGCGCTGTGTACAATCATGCCCGATCCAATTGCTCATGATAACCGATGGCACATGCACGCACAATGAGCGATACGACCATTTCCGCTGTATTACCTGCCAGAATTGCGAGGCCGTCTGC
>CAZRES010000233.1:0-2845 GCA_964598885.1 uncultured Desulfobacteraceae bacterium
TTTGGTGGCGACAACTTAGAACCTCTGGACCTTTAGTCCGATAGACGTTCGGCCAACATTGGAGCGAATGGTTTTCCAGAAACGTTTTCATGTTAATAGGCACAGGCAGGCTTCATTTTTATGATCAGGCGCATGTTGATTTAAGAAAGGGATATCAGACTTGGGATTTTAGAAATATATAATGGTTCCAGCCCCGGACGATATCCTGATTGAACTGTTTGAAATCGATAAAAGTCAAAATACCTTCTGAATTCGCGGCTTATTTTGAGTAAAACGATCAGGAAAACCTCACCCCTTGTGCGGATTGAAAAAGACATGGGAAAAAGCCCCGATGACCAAAAACCACCTACACGTAACCTGCGCCATTATTGAGCGAAACGGTGCTGTGCTGGCGGCCCGGCGGGGCGAAACCATGGCCATGCCGCTCAAATGGGAATTTCCCGGCGGGAAAATCAAATCCGGCGAAACGCCGGAAGATTGCCTTCGGCGGGAAATTGCCGAGGAACTCAATGTCAGCATCGCGGTGCATCAATCCCTGGCGCCGGTGACGCATGCTTATCCGGCCTTTACCATCACGCTTTATCCGTTTATCTGCTCCATTGCGGCCGGCGACATCAAGCTGCGCGAACATGCCGCCGTGGCCTGGCTGCCCCGGAACCAACTGTTCACCCTGGACTGGGCCGAGGCGGATCTGCCGGTGGTGGACGCCTATTGCCGGCTTTTTTTGAAAACAGCGCCATGAGCCCCGACATCCATCCCGGCATCTATGACGCGCTCCTTGATGAAGCCCTGCGCGACCTTCTGGGGCGATATCCGGACCTGCGCTCGGTTTTCGGAAAAATCGACGCCGAAGAACAGCCGGCCCGGTATGCCGCGTTTGTGGCTAAAATTCTGGAGCAGGCCCTGCGCGGCGAATCGGATCCCGAAAAACGCCTGTCCCTGTGCAACCGCATCATTGGTTTGCTTTCCGGCACGGCGGGCATGGATCATCTGGAACGCCGCCAACTGGTGGCGGCCCAGAAATCGCTGCTGCTGGAAATCACCCCGCCCCATTACGGCCGATCCGGGATTCCCCGGCCCCATACTTCTCTGGTGGAAAGCAGTCTGTTCACCGGCTCCCCTCTGGAGCCCCGGTTGGTTCATGAACTGCTGGAAGAGATGCGCTCGGCGGATTCCGTGGATATTCTGGTATCGTTTATCAAATGGTCGGGCATGCGGCTGCTCATGCCCGGGTTTGAGGACCTGCGGGACCGGGATGTGCCGGTGCGGGTGATCACCACCTCGTATATGGGGGCCTCGGATGCGCCGGCCATCGAATGGCTGGCGGCCATGCCCAATGTCCGGATCCGGATTTCCTATGATACCCAGCGGACCCGGCTGCATGCCAAGGCGTACCACTTCGGGCGGCTGTCCGGGTTTTCCACGGCCTATATCGGGTCGGCCAACATGTCCCACGCGGCCATGACCAGCGGCCTGGAATGGAATCTGAAAGTCACGTCCCAGGATCTGGAACATATTCTTGAAAAATTTGCGGCGGAATTTGAAACCTACTGGAACAGCCGTGAATTTATCCCCTATGATGCCGATGACCCGGCCCCGCTGCGCCGGGCCATCACCCATGCCCGGGGGCCGGATGCCTTTGGGCCGGCGGTGTTTTTCGATCTGACGCCCCATCCGTTTCAGGATCGCATTCTCGATGCCCTTGCCGTTGAGCGGGCCGCGCGCGGGCATTTTAAAAATCTGGTGATTGCCGCCACGGGCACGGGCAAAACCGTGGTGTCGGCCTTTGACTATCAGCGGTTCCGCATCCAGAACCAGCAGCGGGCCAGATTGCTGTTTGTGGCCCATCGGCAGGAAATCCTGCAGCAGGCCATGTTTACCTTCCGGAATGTGCTCAGGGACCCCGGCTTCGGGGAACTGCTGGTGGGGCCGTATCAGGCGGACCGGATGGAACACCTGTTTTGCTCCGTGGGCATGTTGAGCGGCAGGCGCCTGTGGGAGCAGGTGGGGCCGCGGTTTTACGATTATATTGTGGTGGATGAAGCCCATCACGGCACGGCCGCCAGCTACCGGCCCCTGTTTGATCATTTTGAACCGCGGATTCTGCTGGGGCTGACCGCCACCCCGGAACGCATGGACGGCGGCAATGTGGCGGCGGATTTTCATAACCGTTTTGCGGCGGAAATCCGTCTGCCCGAGGCCCTGGAAGAAAAACTGCTCTGCCCGTTTCACTATTTCGGCACGGCCGATCCGGTGGATATCAGCAGCGACCGGTTCTGGAGAAACGGCCGGTATGACGACCGGGAGCTGGAAAAAATCTACACCGGCGACCATGCCCTGGCCAGGCAGCGATTTGACATCATCCACGCAACCCTGACCCGCTATGAACCGAACCTGGAGGGGATCAAGGGGATCGGCTTCTGCGTGACCATCAAACATGCCCGGTATATGGCCGACATGTTTACCGCGCGGGGCATTGCGTCGGCGGCCTTTGTGTCTGATGCGGACAGCCGGGAGTGCGGGGCCATGATGGCGGATCTGAAATCCGGGCGGCTGGTTTTTCTGTTCACCGTGGACAAGCTGAGCGAAGGGGTGGATGTGCCCGAGATCAATACCGTGTTGTTTCTGCGGCCCACCCGGAGCCTGACGGTGTTTCTCCAGCAGCTGGGCCGGGGATTGCGGCACGCGCCGGGAAAAGACTGCCTGACCGTTCTTGACTTTGTGGGGCAGACCCACCGGAAATATCGGGCAGACCTCCGGCTCAAGGCCCTGCTGCCCCGGCATCGCTATGCCATTGACCGTGAAGTGGAACACAATTTTCCGCATCTTCCGGCCGGGTGCTCCA
>CAZRES010000234.1:0-2833 GCA_964598885.1 uncultured Desulfobacteraceae bacterium
AGGATTTTGACCTCGAAATTGCCCACGTAACCGGAAACGTCCGTGACCTCGCTTAGGGTCAGCAGCTTGATTCTGGGATGTCGACCGACATCCGTCATCTTCGGACCGAGAATTCAGATGGAACAGTCCATGGTGGGAAAGGTCTTGTCCAACTGGGCCATGACCCCGCCGATGGAAGGACTCTTCTCCACCATCACCACCTCGTACCCGTTGTCGGCCAGGTCCAGGGCCGCCTGAATCCCGGCCACCCCGCCGCCGATGACCAACGTGCGTTTGGTCAGAGGGATGGTTTCCTCATGCAGGGGTTCGAGTTTGCGAACCCGGGCCACGCCCATCCGGATCAGATCCAGGGCCTTTTCAGTGGCCTCTTCAGGCGCGCGCATGTGAACCCAACTGCACTGTTCCCGCAGATTGGCCATCTCCAGCATGTAGGGATTCAGGCCGGCAGCTTGCATCATCTGCCGAAAGGTCGGCTCGTGCAACCGGGGGGAACATGCCCCGATCACGACCCGATCCAGGCCGTTGGCCAGGATGTCTTCCCGAATCTCCTGCTGGCCGGGCTCGGAACAGGCATACAGGATGCTCCGGGACACCATCACATCCGGACTGCTGGCCAGTTGTTCGGCCACGGCCTCGCAGTCCACGGTCCGCGCGATGTTGAGCCCGCAATGGCAGACATAAACGCCAATGCGGCATTCCGCTGCCTCCTGCGGCGTTTCCATCAGTTTTGCTTCCATATTTTTGCCTCGATTACGTTATCACTTCCAATAAATGGTCCGCGCAATCACGCTGGCGAGATCGAGCATCTCCATTTCGATCTCCTCCTTTAAAAACATATCCTCCATGGCGCACTTGAGATGAATCTGGCATTTGGGACAGGCCGTGACCAGCAGGTCCGCGCCGGTTTCCTTTGCCTGACGGAGCCGCCGCACCTGGAGATTTTTACTGTAGGCGTCGCACATGCTCCACCCGGAGTTGCCGCAGCAGATGCTGCCGGCCCCCCGGTCGTCCATCTCGAAAAACCCGTCGGTCTTGAGCCGGGCAATGAGATTTCGGGGTAGATCCACCAGGTTTTCATACCGGCTCAGACGGCAGGGATCCTGAAAACTGATGCGGCGGTTGAGTTTTTTAAACCCCACGGAGCCCTTGGCGATCTCCCGTTCCAGCAGATCATACATATGGGTGACTTTAAAGGGCACTTCAATGCCGTTGGCCGGATAATCATGATGGAAGGTGCGGTAGCATTCCGGACATGTGGTCACCAGCTCTTCGGCGCCCGTGGCCGCAATAGCATCCACGTTAAGCTTGGCCAGGGCCAGAAAGTTCTCCCGGTCCCCCGTCCAGAGCAGGTCGTGGCCGCAGCACCGCTCCCCGGAAAGGATGGCCGGCTTGATGTCGAAAAAATTGAGCAGCCGCAGACTGTCTTCCACGATCATCCTGGTTCGGGCGCCTAAGTAACTTTTGAAAAACACGTCGAAATACGGCGCACACCCACCGAAGAAAAGGATGGGACCGGACGGGTCCGTCTGGATATCCTCGGGCAGCCAGTCCCAGTGTTTGACGGGAATATCGGCATGGGTCATGGCCCGCATCAGGGACTGGAACACGCCGCTGTGGGCCTTGTGCCCGCCCTCGCCGCCTTCCAGCAGCACATGCCGGATCTCCTGGATAAACGACGGAAAGTCCACGGCCGACGGGCACCGCTGATAGCAGATGCCGCAGGTGAGACAGGCCCAGATGTCCTGCTGCACTTGCTCGGATGCGATCTCATCCCCGATCAATGACCGGACAATGCCCCGGGGGGAATAGTTTTTCCCGGACAGGGCCAGGGGACAGGCCGACGTGCATTTGCCGCAATCCTGGCACGCATGGGCGTCGTATCTGGCGATAATGGCGTCCACCGCGGCCCGTTCGATGGGCGCCTTCTCCTTCCGGCGGCCGGGGAGAATGGGCGTGGGGCCGAGTTCCCGGATCCGGGCCGTAAAATCTTCCATCAGAGCCAGCAGGGCATCGTCGGCATCGGGAAGAAAGGTTTCGTGCCGGATGCGCTCCCCGCTCAATCCGATCAAATCCAGAAGCATGCGGGCGTCTTCGGCATGATCCCGGGCAATGCGGGCGCCGCCGCCGTAACGGCAGGTCCCCGGGTTGCAACCCACCAGCAGGACCCCGTCGGCTCCCACTTCAAAGGGTTTGAACAGCAACGACTTGCTGATGCGCCCGGTGCACGGAATCCGGACCATCTTGATTTCCGGCGGTATGGATATGCGCCGGTCCTGGAGGGTCTGAAACGCCGCGTGCGGCCCCCAGCTGCATAAATACAAAATAATATTAATCGGTTTCATTCGTTCCCTCAAAATTATCCCACAACCGACACATCCATCAGTTCGGCGATGGTCTGCTCCAGAAACGCCAGATCCCGGTACGGGCTTTCGGCCGCGTTGGAGGGGCACACGGAAATGCAGTTGCCGCACCCCTTGCACAGGGCTTCGTCGATTACCGCGTGCCATCCGCCCAGGCTGTTTCTGGTCATGTCGATGGCTTCAAAGGGGCATACCCCGATGCACCGGCCGCATCCCCGGCAGATTTCCTCCCGGACCATCACCATGTATCCCTTGTTCTGCCGCGGACCCCGGGGCATGACGGCGGCGGCCAGCACGGCCACGGCCGCGCCCTTTCGGCGGGCCGAGACCCGGATTCCCGGCGGTTCGGCAAGGAAAAGCCCCGATATGGCAGTCATCCCCGGATACTGGAACGGAATGCCGTCCACGCCGGCTTCCTGGAGGGACGATGCGATCCGATGACCCGGCAGCTCTTCCTGCCGGATATATTCCAC
>CAZRES010000235.1:0-2824 GCA_964598885.1 uncultured Desulfobacteraceae bacterium
CTGGTGGCCTGCCTGGTGGCCGATATCATCGCGCCGACCGTCAAGAAACTGGCCCGAATCCGTAAAGGCGATTATGATCGTTATCATCAGGTGTTTCAGGAGTCGGTTCCCCATATCGATGCCATGATCAATCCGGAAATCGAAGTGGTCAAGACCATCGGCCTGTTCCTGCGGGTGCCCGGGGCCGTGGATATCGGTGAGTTCGCCGATGGCCGGCTCAAGTTCGTGGGTATCTATATGGATAAGAATGCCCGGCTGGCGGGGATCCGTCTGGCCGATCTGCCGTCCCGCATCAGCGTCCGGCTGTTGATCGCCGCCGTGGTGCGGGAGGGAAAGATGATCATTCCCAGGGGCGAAGACCGGCTTTATCCCGGGGATCTGTTATATTTTGTCAGTGAGGAAAGCGGGTTGGCCGATATTCTCAAGGCCTTTGACAAACGGCATCACCCGGTCAAAAGGGCCATGATCATCGGCGGCGGCAATATCGGTCTGCGTCTGGCCAAAAATCTCGAAAAACAGTCTATCTACACCAAAATTATCGAAAAATCCCCGGCCCGCTGCAACCAGATTGCCGATGCGGTGAGCAAGGCGGTGGTGATCCAGGGGGACGGCTCCGATCAAGGGCTTTTACTGGAAGAAAATGTCAGTGAAATGGATGTTGTGATCACCCTGACCCATGACGAGGAGACCAATATCCTCTCTTCGCTGCTGGCACGGCGAATGGGCGCCCGCCAAGCCATTACCAAGCTCAATAAATTCAGTTATTTCCCCTTGATGTCCACCATCGGCCTGGAACAGGTGGTGAGTCCGCGGCTGTCGGCGGTCAATTCCATTTTGCAGCACATCCGGAGGGGAAAGGTGCTGTCGGCCCGCACCCTGAGTGATGAAAAGGCCGAGATCCTGGAGGCCGTTGCCCTTGAAACCTCCGATATTGTAGGAAAACCATTGCAGCGAGTGCGAATGCCCAAAGGCGCTTTGGTAATCGGTATTATCCGGGAAAATCAGATTGAGATACCGTCCGGCGACAGCGTCATTGCCCCCAATGACCGGATTATCATCTTCGCCAAGCGGGAGGTGGTATCAAAAATCGAAAAAATTCTGGCGGTCAAGCTGGAGTTTTTCTGATGCGCTGGCGCTATGTTTTTTACATGGTCGGCATTCTGCTGATATTTCTGGGCGGAGCCATGCTGATCCCCCTGGCCGCCGGATGGTGGATGAAGGATCCGTGCGTGATGCCTCTTGTTTATTCACTGGCTGCAACCATGGGATCCGGCGCGCTGCTGGTGGTTATCTGCCGGGGAGAGCGGACCGAATATATCCGTCAGCGCGAGAGCATGGCCATCGTGGCCCTGGGCTGGATCGCAGTGGGGATGTTCGGGGCTTTTCCGTTTTACTTCGGAGACGTATTTGCCACGTTTACGGATGCGTTTTTTGAATCCGTGTCCGGCTTTACCACCACCGGAGCGTCGGTATTGACCGATATCGAAGTTGTGCCAAAAGGGCTGCTGCTGTGGCGGAGCATGATTCAGTGGCTGGGCGGCATGGGAATTATCGTGCTGTCGGTGGCCATTCTGCCTTTTTTGGGTGTCGGCGGCATGCAGCTCTACAAGGCCGAGGTGCCGAGTCCGGTGCCGGACAAGCTCAAGCCCCGCATCCGGGACACGGCCATGTTGCTCTGGAAGGTTTACGCGGCCATGACCCTGGCCCAGGTGGCGCTGCTGATGTTCGGGGGGCTCGGCTTATACGATGCCGTCAATCATGCTTTCACGACCATGCCCACCGGCGGTTTTTCCACCAGAAACGCGTCCATGGCTCATTTCGGGAGTCTTTATATCGATCTGGTCGTCATGTTTTTCATGCTGATGGCCGGGATCAATTTCGCCCTGCATTATCAGTTTTTCCGGGGCCGGTCCCTGGCGTTCTGGAACGATGCCGAGTGCCGTTTTTATCTGCTGCTGGTGCTGATATTGGTCATCATCGTCAGTTTTAACATTTACGGTCCGGTTTATGCGGGACTTGGAGATGCCTTTCGTTTTGGCGGCTTCCAGGTGATTTCCATTCTCACCACCACCGGTTATTCCACGGCCGACTACAACCAGTGGCCGGCCATGAGCCGGATGATTCTGCTCATGTGCATGTTTATCGGCGCATCCGCCGGGTCCACCGGCGGCGGCATGAAGGTCATGCGGATCATGTGCTGCCTGAAATATTGCTACAAGGAATTGTTTATCCTGCTGCATCCCCGGGCCGTCAGCAGTGTGAGAATCGGCGGTAAAACGGTGTCTGACGATGTGATCCGGGGCATTCTCGGATTTCTGGCTCTTTATATCGTCATATTTGCCGTCAGCGCGATCCTTCTGGCCGGCATGGGCGTCGATTTTGTGACGTCATTTTCCGCCGTGGCCGCCTCCATCGGCAATATCGGTCCGGGTCTGGGGCTTGTGGGCCCGGTGGGCAATTACGCCGCCATCCCGGATCCGGGTAAATGGCTGCTGGTATGGTGCATGCTCCTTGGGCGGCTTGAAATTTACACGGTGATCATTTTTCTGGTGCCGGAGTTCTGGCGAAAATAATCCGGGAATATGAGCCGGGAATATGCGTTTTTTATTGACATGATTTTTTTTCGTGTTTATATATAGGTTTTTATGTAATTTATGAAACAGCGGCATTTAACCATGCCGGGGGCCGTTAACTCAGCCGGTAGAGTATCTGCCTTTTAAGCAGAGAGTCGTTGGTTCGAATCCAACACGGCCCACCAATTGATGGGTGAATATGCGTCCCCATCGTCTAGCCCGGCCCAGGACACCGGCCTTTCACGCCGGCG
>CAZRES010000236.1:0-2814 GCA_964598885.1 uncultured Desulfobacteraceae bacterium
ATCCTGTTTTTTCTTCTGCCCGTTTTGATCCGGATTGTTTATGATCTCCGCCGGCGGCTGGGCATGGTAACGTAATCCTGCCGCCGTGGCCGGAAGCTCCTGAAATCGACACTCGGATACTAACGGTTCAGATCCATCCTCAGATGAAACTCGCCGGGGTCGTCATTACGGTTTACCGCCATGCCCAGTTCCCGGCCCAGATGGATCATTTGACGGTTTTCCGACAGCACGTGGCCATAAAGAATTTTTACGCCGCTGTCACGGCCGGCCCGGATGCAGTGTTCGAGAAGCTTCCGTCCGATTCCCCTGCCCTGCCAGGGATCTCCCACAGCCACCGAGAATTCGGCATCGTGCCGATCCGGTCCCATGATTACCCTGCCCACGCCCAGCATTTTTTCATCTCCCGCTTCCCGGTCCAGCGCAATCAGGCAGATTTGCCGGTCATAGTCGATCTGGGTCAACCGAATGAGCAGATCCCGGCTCAGTTTTTTGACGGGACTGAAAAACCGGTGATACCGGCTCTGGGGAGACAGATTTTCAAAAAGGTCGATCAACAGGGGAGCGTCTTCGGGTTTAATGGGACGGATGAACAGATCCACGCCGTCACGGGTTGTTTCTTTTGCTTCATATTCTTCCGGATAAGGCCGGATGATCAAGTGGCCGGGCGAGACGACATCGGTTTTCTCGATCATTACCGCCGCGTCCACGGCTGTGGGTTTGCTGTTTTGCACCAGGACGGGATTCATATCCAGCGCGGTAATTTCGGGAAAATCAATCAGCACGTGGGAAAGCGATACCAGCAGCTGCTCCAGGCTCTTCATATCCGCCGGGGGGCGGTTCCGGTAACCCTTGAGCACCTTATACGCCCGGCTCTGTTTAATAAGCGCTCTGGCCAGGTTGCGGTTCAGCGGCGGCAGTGCAATGTTGCGGTCTGCGATTATCTCCGTAAATATCCCGCCCATGCCGAAAAGAATGACCGGTCCGAACTGCGGGTCTTTTTTTGCTCCGATGAGAAGTTCGGCTTCGCTGTCCCGGATCATGGGTTGCAGGGTTACTCCGGTTATATCGGCCCCGCTTTCCGATTCCTCGATCTGCTTTATCATCTGGTGGTAAGCATTTCGCACATCCTGCTCGTTCATCAGGTTTTTCCGCACCCCGCCGACCTCGGTCTTATGGGTGATATCCGGGGAATGAATTTTCATGACCAGGGGATACCCCATATCCGCGGCCAGCTCTACGGCTTCGTCCAGGTTCGCCGCCGTTTCCGTCCGGTTTACCGGAATGCCGTAAGCGGCAAGAAATGCTTTGGATTCAACCTCGGAAAGATTGTTACGTCCGTTTTTTAGGGCCGTATCCAGCAGCCGGCGGGCTTTTTCTTCATCTGTGGCGGCTTTGGAACGGAATTTTGACGGGATCTGCATCAGCATTTCCCGGTTGGCGGCATAATCGCAGAGAAGGGCCATGGAACGAACCGCTCTTTCCGGCGTATCGTAAGTGGGAAAACCGTTGTTGTTTAAAACGGCGCGGCCTTTTTCCACGTCCCGGCCGCCCATCAGGCACGTAAATACCGGAAATGGTTTTTGGTTAAGTTCATCGGCCAGGGCCTGGGCCACCCGGGTGGGATCTGTCATGGCCTGGGGATTTACAATAATGAGCATGCCGTCGATTTTCCCGGCGTTATATAAATATTTGACTACATTGCTGTAACGCTCCGGGTCGGCGTCGCCTAAAATATCTATGGGATTTCCCCGGGACCAGTGCGGGGGCAGCAGATCATCCAGCCCGGCGAGCGTATCTTCTTCCAGTGTGGTGAGTTCCAGACCGAACGTTTCCACTGCGTCGGCCGCCATGACTCCCGGACCGCCGGCATTGGTGACAACAACCAGACGCCGGCCGCTCGGCAGGGATTCTTTTGCCAGCAATTCCGCGCTGTCAAAAAACTCCTCCAGGGACCGGACCTGGGCCAGACCGGCGCGTTGGAAGGCTCCCGCATAGACGCCTTCTTCTCCGGCCATGGCGCCGGTATGAGAGGAGGCGGCCTGGGCGCCCTGCTCGCTTTTGCCCGCTTTTAAGGCCACGATGGGCTTTATCCGGGACACTTCCCGGGCCGCGCTCATGAATTTTCGGATTTCCTTGAGGCTTTCAATATACAAAAGAATGCTTTTGACTTCGGGTTCGCCGCCGAGATAATCGATCAGATCCCCGAAATCCACATCCAGCATGGATCCGATGCTGACCACATAACGAAACCCCATTTTTTCCTTAACAGCCAGATCCAGCACTGCGGAACAAATGGCGCCGCTCTGTGAGATAAAAACGGCCTGACCGTCTTTTGGCATTTGCCCGGCGAAACTGGCATTAAGCCGGCGGTGCGGACAGATAATCCCCATGCAGTTGGGCCCGATGATCCTGAGGCCGCCTTTATGGGCTTCGGCTTTAATTTTTTTCTCCAGCTTTTTTCCCTGTTCACCGGTTTCCCGCCCTCCGGCGGAAATGACAATGGTCCCGCCGACGCCGGCATCGACGCATTCCTGCATAATTTCCGGCACGGTGGATATGGGGGTGGCAATGACGGCCAGATCGGCCGTACCTTCAAAATCGGATATGGTTTTATACGCCTTTATACCCAGTATTTTCGAATGCTTCGGATTTACCGGCACCACCTGTCCCTCATATCCGGTTCCGGAAAGATTTTCCATCAGGATCCGGCCGATGCTTTCCGGAGTTTCACTGGCGCCGATGACGGCTACCACCGCCGGGGCAAATATTTTTTCCAGGTTATACACGCTCATGATTTTTCTCCGGATTGTTTTT
>CAZRES010000237.1:0-2809 GCA_964598885.1 uncultured Desulfobacteraceae bacterium
TAGTTTCGCTAATCTAAAATTGACCCCTTTTGATGGTAAACGATAACCCAAAATTGACCCCCCTCAACAAAATCTCTGATAATGAGATTGTCGGACGGCAATCTAACCATTATCGGAGGGAAAGGAGAATGCTGAAGGTGGATCAATATGATTTTATTCGGACAAGTTATCGAGTATACGGCAAAAAGATCAAGCAAATCGCCAGAGAAACGAATCATTCCAAAAACACCATCAAGAAGGTCCTTAGAGGAGAATGTAAAGGATATAAAGAACGGGACAATCAACCTTTCCCCGTGCTTGATCCTTATCTTGATATCATTGACGGATGGCTTAAAAGCGATAAGGAAAATCCAAAGAATCAGCGGCACACAGCGATAAGGGTCTATAATCGTCTTAAGATGGAACATGATTTTACAGGCGCCGAGACCACGGTACGCCGATACGTTCGCCAGGCAAAAATACAGATGGGACTGAAGGGGCAAGCGGCATTCATCCCGTCCGATCCGGAAGCCGGGATTGAAGGGGAAGTGGACTGGGGCAGATGTTTGGCGATTATCCGCGGACAAGAAACGGTGTTGAAGTTTTTTTGCATGCGTTCAAAATTTTCGGGCAAGCATTTTGTCCGGTGTTATCCCTGTGAACGCCAGCAGGCATTATTTGACGGACACATTCTGGCGTTTTCGTTTTTCGGGGGTGTATTCCCCATACTGATCTATGACAATTTAACCACGGCGGTACAGAAGATATTTTCGGGTAAAAAGCGGAACCTTCAAGAATCTTATAACAAGTTCCGGGCCTATTACAATTTTACGCCGGTGTTTTGCAATCCAGGTCAGGGCCACGAAAAAGGCGGAGTGGAAGGCCTGGTGGGATATGCCCGGCGCAATTACATGGTTCCCATTCCAAAAGCGGATACATTAGAAGAGCTCAATGAACGGCTATTAGAATCTTGTATGGCCTATGGATATCATCGGATTGCCGGTAGAGAGCAGACCGTAAATGAGTTGTACGAACAAGAGAAAAGGCATCTGATCAGGTTGCCGGATATAGCGTTTGGCAATCTTCAGGCAACGACCGGCAAAATCAACAAATATGCAACAATCATTGTCGATAAAAACCGATACTCGGTGCCGACCCGATATGCTTACTGCAAAGCCGGTGTGGTTTTGCATGTGGACCGTGTGGAGATATTTTATGCCAATAAAAGGATTGCCTCCCATAACCGGTTGTTTAGCAATAACCAGTGGCGGCTTGATCCGGACCATTATCTGGAGCTGATCCAACAACGGCCCCAGGCGTTTTACTCGGCGCGTCCCATCCGGCAATGGCGGAGCAATTGGCCGGAATGCCTCGAACGTTTATTGTCGCTGTTTGTAAAGAAGCAGGGGGAGACAAAAGGGGTTAAAGATTTTATCTCCGTATTGATGCTGTACAAGGAGCATGACACCAAAGTCATTGAAGCCGCCATAGAAAAGGCGCTTTCCGCCAATACCGGTTCCAGCGATGCGGTCAAACATATTTTGATGAACACCAGTGGCCAGGCCACTCATTTTGGTTCTTTGAAAGACTGGCAAACGCTTCCGCCTCCGGATGTATCTGTTTACCATCAGATCGGAGGTGTTCTATGAATGCGGGAATGAACGCCTTATTGATGGAGAACTTAAAGACCCTGAAGCTGTCAGCCATGAGGCGGGATCTGGAAAGTCATATTCGTCAGGCCAAGCAGGACAAAATGGGCTATGATGAGTTTTTGCTCAACATAACCGAGATCGAAGTCTTAATCCGGAAAGAAAACGGCTATAAAAGAAGACTTTTAGAAGCCAAATTTCCTCTGGTCAAACCCCTTGAGACATTTGATTTTGGAGCGGCGCAGGATCTGGATGGACGGTTGATAAAAGAGTTGTCCGGATGCGAATATGTGAAAGAAACCCGTAACATCATTTTGATGGGCAAAAGCGGCACCGGCAAAACGCATCTGGCCACCGGCTTGGGCATAGAAGCCTGCAAAAACGGCATCAGAACGAGGTTTGTCACCGGGTGTGGATTGGCCAATGAGCTAATTGAGGCGAGAGATGAAAAAGCGTTAAGCCGCATTATTAAAAGATATACCAGTTACGGGGTATTGATCATCGATGAGTTGGGCTATGTGCCATTTTCCAAAGAAGGCGCTCAATTGATATTCCAGATTTTAGCGGAACGCCATGAACGAATACCGGTGATTATTACCACCAATATGGGTTTTGGAGATTGGACACAAATCTTTGGTGATGCAAATATGACGGCCGCCCTGCTTGACCGAATAACGCATAAGGCCCATGTGATTAACTGCACATGGGAAAGCTATCGGTTAAAGGAAACGTTAAAAAACCAAAAGCGGGGTACCAAATGAAAGCGATCACCATATACAATACGGTAAAGGGCCGATTGGAAACAGTCCGTTTCGATTTTACCTCTGAAAATACAACCTGGTTCGATGATAGTGAGACCTTTGATATTTACAGAGTCGCCGATGGCTTGGGCGGACTTTTAATCCAGGAAACCGGATATTCTTATCCGATTTTAATCGGTGATTTATCCAGGGTCGATATCGGCAATAATGAACAAAAGGCTTTGAATCTGTTACGTGAGTTAGATTAGACCATATAGTCGAGGTCCGGAATGGGATGGGCCTCCGGTCGCTACGCTCCCTGCAGCCCATCCCATTCTGAAAAAACAGCTCTGATAAGGGGCAATGGGTTATTTTTATTTTAACTTCAGGGGGGTCAAAATTGGGTTATCGCAGGGGGTCAATTTTAGGTTGTCATTTCTA
>CAZRES010000238.1:0-2801 GCA_964598885.1 uncultured Desulfobacteraceae bacterium
CGTTCATCACCTGCACCGGCGTTTCGTCAATATTGATCAGCGGACCGGATCGAATTTCGTTATGAAGCAAGGATAACATCGGTTGGCAATGTTCAGCCGCCTTGATGGCCCAGCCGCACATGCTCGGTCTGGGGATTTCCACCCCCAGGCGGGCAAATATCTTCTCCTGTCGGTAAAACGGCAGGGCGTCTTCAAATTTGGCGGTCAGGATGTGGGCCACCAGGCCCGGGGTGGCGATCCCTTTGGGGATGAACTGGACCGGCACCGGCGCGATGGCCACCGTGGGGCCGTCGCTGTCCACGCCTTCGCAGTGTTTACAGGCGTATTTGTAGCGGATATGCCGGATCACTTCCATTTTTGCCGGCACGATATCAAGCTTCTCCATTACTTCCTCGCCGCACCGACTCATCTCAGAGCCACATCCGCACACCTTTTCTTCATCGGTGAGATCATGGATCACATCGATGCGCGGCAGATCCTCGGGAAGCGGCTTACGGCCCCGCTTTTTGCGGGTATGGGCGGGAACGGCAATCGATTCTTGAGCAACTTCCGATACGATGGCGGTCTCTGCTTCATTAAACAACAGGAGCTGATGCTGGTCGGATTCAGGAGCCGGACGTTTTTCCGTCTTTCGGCCGAACAGCTCGTTTTGCAGCAGACGGATACGACCTTCAAGGAATTTGATGTGCGTCTGCTTGATCCGGTTTTCTTTTTCCAGATCGGTATGCGACGTCGCCAGGGCAGATAGAATGCCCTTTAACGCGGTGGTATCATCCGGAAGTGTCGCCAGGTCGTAATTCATGACCTTTTTATTTCACAAATATTTGAATTTGTAAAGCTTTATTTTACTTTTTTATCAAAAAAATCTCTTTTGATGTTAATACACCGTGGCGTATTCAAGGGCCGCATGGCCGGATACACGACCGATGTCCAATCCCTCCAATATCCAACTCAATTGCCGGTGATCGATCTCATGGACGTCAGATGCGGATGCCGGCCAACTGAAATATTGCTTCTCCAGCCGCTTCTGCCAGAGGCAAAAGCCGTTGCGGTCCCAGTAGAGCACCTTGATCATATTGCGCCGTCGATTGCAGAACACAAACAAATGCCCGGAGAGCGGGTCCATCTCCAGGCGCTCGGACACCAGAATGGACAGACCGTTGATCGATTTGCGCATATCCGTGTTTCCCGCCGCCAGATAGATTCGGGTATGAAACGGGAAAAACATCAGAGCTGTTCCAGAACACCAATGAGCTGCTTTAACGCCGCCGGGTCAAACCCCCGGTCAACGGCAATCCGGAAGCGCCCGCCCACCATCAGGCATAATGAGTCGGTCGGAAGACCAGCGGATATGTTGTTGCGAAACGGAAGCTCAATAAAGGTCGGCGGCGGCTCCGGCGCGTGAAATCGCTTTTTCCAGTATTGAAATCGATGCCGGCATAAGTTATGGTTTCTGCAGTAACTGACCTGTGTCTGTCCGCCGGCCCGCCAGGCATCAATATGTTGTTTCCAGTACCGGCGTTTTTCGGCAAGCTCGGCTTCGCGGGAAAGATCTGTTGTCATGGATGTCGTCTCCCTTTGCTGTTTTAGTTGACGACATCATGTCATGGAAAATTACGCCTGTGAAGATGGGGTTAATTTATCGGTTACGAAGTTGATACTCGAAGCGATTTTTGAGGCTGACTTCTGCCATAACTCCTACGGATATCGACCCAAGAGATCGCCGCACCTTGCCCTGGCCGAAGTCAGGCGCAGCGTGTTGAGGCGAATGTCGACTGTGGTTGACGTGGATCTGTCAAAGTACTTTGATACGATTCAGCATGCCGAACTGCTCAGGTTGATGGCCAAGCGGATTCAAGATCCCCAGGTGCTGAGACTGGTCAAACAGATCATTAAAGTGACCGGCAAGGTCGGGGTTCCGCAAGGCGGGCCTTTCAGCCCGTTGGCGGCCAATATTTATCTGAACGAGGTGGATTGGGTGTTCGATGCAATTCGCTGCAAGACCGCCCAGGGGCCTTATGAGGCGGTAAATTACCACCGCTTCTCAGATGATATTGTTATTACCGTCAGTGGGCACCACACCAAGCGAGGATGGGCCAAAAGAGCGCTGGAGAGACTCGACAAAGAGACATCTCCACTCGGTATTGCACTCAACCGTGATAAAACCCGGATGGTCGATGCCCTCAAGGGAGAAGCATTCGGATTTCTGGGGTTCGACTTTCGCCGTGTGCTCAAAAAGAAGAACAGCGGTTATTTCATTCTCATGACGCCGAAGAAGCAGGCTCGTAAAGCCGTAAAGGCCAAGATCCGCGATATTATCCGCAACAGTGGCGCTACACCCGCCAAAGAGGTTATATCAAAGATCAATAACGTGCTGACCGGCTGGGTCAATTATTTTCGGGTCGGGAACTCCTCCAGAGCGTTCAGCGAGGTTCGCGACTATGTCGAGATGAAGATCCGTACCCTTTTAACGCGGCGCAAACGGCGACAAAAGCGCAGTATAGGTTGGCGCAGGTGGAGTAACGAGTATCTCTACAATGTCTTGGGTCTGTATTGGGATTGGAAAATACATCCCCTCAAAGGCGTGGAGGCTTACTTGTGAAAGTCGATGCCGGAACCTATGGTTCTCATAACCCTTACAATGAAGATCACCGGGTGAGCCGCTTGAGGGAAAACCTCACGAGCGGTTCTGAAGGGGAGGGGCTGGAAACGGGCCTTAAGGCACCGCGCCAGTCCTTTACCCGCCAATTATGACTTCGGCAATTTTGGTTGCGATAAGCATTTAAAAAAGGAGAATCGCA
>CAZRES010000239.1:0-2791 GCA_964598885.1 uncultured Desulfobacteraceae bacterium
CCGTCGATCACGCTGTAGGTTCCGGGCAGGCGGTAATCCTTGTCCGTGACATTCCACAAAAACAGCTCCAGGTCCAGACCGGCCATTCCCACGTCCCTCAGGGTGGCTTTCATGTCGGTGAGCCAGACGCCGGGGACCGTGTCCGTGGTTTCACATCGGGGGCAGAGAACCGAAATGGAGGAAAAATACCCCGTGCGCAAAAACAGGGTCAGCCGGTCTGCGGGATCCCACTGGGCCGTAAAATTGAACATCCGCTCCGGGCCGGTGTCATAGTCATAGCGCAATTCGGCATAATGCTCCTCGATGGTTCCGTCCGGCCGGATAAACACGGAATCCACATACCGGTAGGTTTCATCCGGCCCGCTGTTTCCCAAAAGCGTCAGGTTCGCGCCCAGGCGCAGGGTGTCGGTGGGCGACAGATGCCCGTCAATTTCGACGCCTCTGATTTTCTGGCTGTTGGGAACCGACAGACCCGCATACGGGTCTTCCATGATGTGATCGGAAATGCGCTTGAAAAAGCCGCATACGCTCAGTCCGTAGCGCTCTTCCGGCTGCCAGGAGATTTTCAGGCTGGTGGTGCTGATTTTTTCCGGGTTCGCGGTTCCTTCCTCCAGAAGCTGGCGCGCGAACGGGGTTCGATAGGCGGTGCCGTAAAGGGCCTTGAGCACCCATTGGGAAGAGGGGCTCCACACGATCCCCGCGTTGTAGGAAAGGCGGTCGGAAAAGGCGTCATAGGCGTCATAGCGCAGACCCGCGGAAACATCGGCCCTGCCGATTTTATGGGTGTACTGGGAAAACAGGGACCAGAGCTCGGTTTGGTAATCCTGCTCGGTGATGCCGGGCAGAAAGGTCGTATTATCGGCTCCCAGAAAATCCGGGAGATAGGCGTCCCAGATGGGCGCGTTGTGGATCCGCTTGTTGCGATAGGCCGCCCCGGAGGTCAGCACCCCCCGGCCCGAAAGAAAATCCCGGTCATAGATCAGCTCCCCGTACGCCGTCTGTTCCCGGGGCGAAAAGGAAAGGTCAATGACCCGGTAGGTGGAATCAATGGAGGAATAATAGCCGGTGAAACGAAAGGCGCCGGTCGGACCGGCGGGGGTTCTGCCGTCGACTTTGACATAGTTGACCGGCGCGCTGCGGCGCTCGATCCATGTCAGGGTATTGTTTTCCTCGGACATGACATACGGCCGGGTCTCATCGGCAAACCGCCCGGATACGGCCAGATGCTGACCGATATTGGCGTTTCCCGTCAGTTCAAAATACTCCGGCCGCCGGGGCCGGGCATGGCCGTAGCGAAGGGACGGATCCACGGGCAGGCCTTGGTCCGCCCAGAAGGAAACCACATTGGCCGCCCGGTCGTCGGTTTGACCCTGCCGGCCGGATACGGATACAAACGCGTCCCAGTTCCCCCCGTCATGGCCGCTGTTGATGAAAAACCCGCGGGAATCGCCGGGTATGCCGTAATGAATGCCGGTCTCCACGCCGCTGAAATCCTTTCCGGTCAGGGGGACCACGTTGACAATGCCGGCAAAGGCGTCCGGCCCCCAGAGCACCGAGCCGGGACCCCGGACGATCTCGATCCGCTTCACCGCGGCCAGCGACAACTCCTCGTCCAAGGGATGAACCGACTTGGTTATATCCGACATGATGGGAACCGTGTCATGAAGAAACAATATGGAGTCGGGAACCCCCCGGAGATACGGCCGGGTGCCCCACTCCTTCCGGGCCATGTAAAATCCCGGGGTCCGGGCCAGGACCTGGGACAGGGTAAAGGTTCCGCCGGCGATAATGGCGTCCCGGGTGACCACATGGGCCACGGCCGGGGCCTGGGCCGCGCTTTCCTCCCGCCGGGACGCGATGGAAAGCACCTCCAGGTTTTCGCCCACAAACATCAGCATGGTATCGGCCGGTTCGTCGGCCGCGGCAACGGCCGGCGCGGCGGCGCATACCGCCGCGATCAACAGCAGCCCTTGGATCAACAGTCGCATGGGTGTTTGGATTTTAGATATCAAGAACATGAATCCGTCGCTTTAAGGGGTCTCTTCCGCCTGCCGCACCAGGACCCGGAACTTGGCCCGGGTCAGGCCCAGAAGCCGGGCCGCCGCGGTCTGGTTGTTGCCGGTCATTTCCAGGGCCTGGCAGACCAGCTCCTTTTCCAGGGCTTCCAGGGATATCCCCTCGGCCGGAAGCCGAAACCCGTCAGTATTGCAGGAAGACGCGGGCGCCGGACGCAGAAAGGACAGCATGTCTGCGGTAACCGATCCCCCGCCCGGATTTAAAATCATCACCCGCTCCATGGCATTGGCCAGTTCCCGGACATTGCCGGGCCAGTGGTAGGCCTGCAGGGTCCGCACGGCCCCGTCGGTAAGGCCGGCATTACTTCCGGCCCCCAGCCGGGACAGGAAATGAACCGCCAGGGGCGTGATATCTTCGGGCCGGTCCCGCAATGCCGGCGATTCCAGAGGAAACACGTTGATCCGGTAATACAGATCCTGCCGGAACCGCCCGGTTTCCGCCAGCTTGCGCAAATCCTGGTTGGTGGCGCAGATGATCCGGACATCCAGCGGGATTTCCTGATTGCCGCCCACCCGCTGGATCTTTTTGTCCTGCAGGGCCCGCAGGAGCTTGGCCTGGGCTTCCAGCGGCAGGTCTCCGATTTCGTCCAGAAAGAGGGTTCCGCCGTCGGCATATTCGAATTTTCCCTTGGTTCGGCGGTCCGCGCCGGTAAAGGCCCCTTTTTCATGGCCGAACAGTTCGGATTCCACCAGGGAAGGCGAGATGGCCGCGCAGT
>CAZRES010000240.1:0-2777 GCA_964598885.1 uncultured Desulfobacteraceae bacterium
CCGGATGAAATAAATGTTTCCTGCGGCAGGCTGACCACTGCCTTGAGATAAGCACGATCTTCCACGAACTGTCGAACACGAAGCAAAGAAGGATTGTTGTAGATACCCTCGGGAAGTACGATGCCCATGCGGCCGCCGGGTTTTAATAGATCCAGGCATCGTTCGATAAACAGGATTTCTGTTTTAATCTTTCCATAAACCGTTCTCCCCTTGCTCACTCGACGCGGCGGCAGCTCAAACAGCTTGGCAATGGGTTGGTTAATGGCGGCTTTGACCCGTGCGTAGGCTTCTTTATAAGGCTCTCCGAATTCACGCACATACCGCCGTTCATCCGCATCGCTCACCTGAATATCCGATTCCAGCACCTTGTCCGAAGGCTCCACATTCGCGCCAAAAGGCGGATTGGTCAGCACGATATCAAAGCGGGTTTCAAAGATGCCGTTGACATTCAAAAAACCGTCATGATGGTGAACGCCGCCGTGCCCATCACCATGCATGATCATGTTCATCTTGCTGGTGCGGGCCATGCGGTCATTGGCATCGGTGCCGAAAATGCAGCGGTTGGCCAAGTTCCAGAGCCGCGATCCCTCGTTTGTTTGATTGATGGTCTGTTGGATTTCATCGAATTTTTCCTGCAGCAGCTTGGCGCGTTTGGTTTCGGTAAGGGATTTATCCTTTTCCACGGTTGCTCGAAACTCGTTGTATTGCCGGTCGCCATCAGCCAGAATTTTTTCGCGCACGATCTCAAATACGCGAATCAGAAATCCACCGGATCCGCTGGCCGGATCGCAGACCACGTCGCCTTCCCGGGGATCAATCATGTGGACCATGAATTCCACGATGGTTCGGGGCGTAAAAAACTGTCCGATTTCCCCGCGAAAGGTGCGCCCAAGGAATCGTTCAAACGCCACGCCTTTGATGTCCTCGCTGGTGTCGGAAAGATTGTACTTTTCCAGTTTGCGGACAATTTCCTCTCCCGTAGCCGGTTTCAGGTTGATCCGCTCATCATCGTCAAAAATTTTATCCTTGGAATAGGATTTTTTGGTCTCCTGAAACAGAGTATCCAGCGGATTTTCAGCAATCTGCCTGTTTAGCACATCCACGGTAAAAAGATTTTCCTTGCTACGCCGGGTGAGCATTTTGCGCTCTACATAAACCTTAACAAAAAGGATTTTGGCAATTTCATCAAAAGCGGCGGCCGGGTCTTTTTTTTCGCGATTGCGTATGACGTTGTGGCATTGATGGAGAAGATCAGCAAACTCTTTCTCTTTGAACACGCGGAGTTTGGAGAACAACTCTTCAATTTCCTTGTCGGTAGCGTCGACATGGGGGATATTCTCGATCTCTTCAATATACCCCGGCATTTTATCTTTTTTGACCCGCCAGTATTTGGTTTCCCGTGAATTATGGGTGACGAAGAACGGGGCATCGGTCATCCGGGCATAATGTTCCCCTTGGGCGTAATCCTCGGCCTTGATGGTCACGTTATCGGACTTGCACTCCACAATAATGAACGGCGGCTTCTGGTCGATTTTATCCTGAGCGCTGCGCCAGATCACGAAATCAGCCCGGGCCTGGGCGCTGCCCCGCCCGGTAACATCCATCTCTTCAGCCATTTGATCGGTGACATAGCCATATTCCTGTGTCAAAACCAGCAGGTACTCTTGGCGAACACGCTCCTCAGGGGTCAGTGGCAGCCACTTTTGACGGACCGTGCTGAAAATTTGGCTGCCTTTGATTTCGATTTGATCCGGCTTGGCATAATTTCCTGATTTCTGTTGCTTCCTGGCCATTTGGCCTCCTTACTGATGATTTTCGAATTCCTGGAGCCGACCGGCATCGTTATAGCTGTAATGTTCAGACTCACCAATAATTATATGATCGAGCAACACCAATTGGACCAACCGGCAGGCTTTCAGCAGATCCCGAGTGGTTTCGTCATCCCCGGCCGAAGGTTCGGGATTGCCGGACGGGTGATTGTGAACCAGAACAATGGCGGCGGCGGAAAACCGAAGGGCTTCTTCAATGATGCGGCGGACATAAAAGGTTGTCTGGGTCGGGGTGCCTTCCGCAATATCCTTGGACCCTAGGAACTGGTTCTGGCCGGTTAAAAATACGGCGGTCACTATTTCCTGTCGTTTGCCGACAAATCGAGGTCGAAAATGATTGGCGATGGCCCGGGAAGACCCGAATGTCGGTGCGGTAAGCTTTCCGGCGGACGCCCTTTTGCCGAGCTCAAAAGCGGCCTTGATCTGAGCGACTTTCGCCGGACCGAGGCCCGGAACTTTGAGAAGGTCTTGAACATGGGCGCGATCAATGCCGCGGAGATCCTTGAACTCTTTCAAGATGGTACGGGCAAAATCCGATGCGTTCTGCCCCCGTATCCCTTCCTTGAACGTGCCTTGGCCCACACGAAGGATAATGGCGAGCAATTCGGCATCGGTCAGCTTATCGGTCCCTTCGGCCAGCAGCCGTTCCCTGGGACGCTCCGCTTTCGGCCAGTTTTTAATTCTGTCGGATTTCATGCTTCCTATCGCTCAACTTAAAATCTTCATATGCAAAGTTTATCCTTCCGCGCATTTTCCCTGTCGGACACGGTATGTCCCGTTTGTCGGGTTTTGTTGTCATATGGCACTATTCGGGTTTGTCGGGTTTATGTCGGGTTTTTCGCTTGAGTATGTAGTGAGTGCCCCGGGCGGTTTTCCCGATTTTCTCCAGAATGCCTTTGGCAACCAAGTCGTTGAATTCACGAAGAACCGTTCTATCCGTCACGCCGG
>CAZRES010000241.1:0-2758 GCA_964598885.1 uncultured Desulfobacteraceae bacterium
AGTAATTCGCATCAATTCGTCCCTTATCTGTTAAAATGGTTTTTGAATGATCTCTCGGAATGAATAAAATCGAACGTTTTGCAGAATCATCAAATCGGAATCGACCACTGTTTCAATCATTTCCCTGCAAAAAGAAACGAGAGACCATATCGACCATCCGTCTTGGAGACAACCGGATTAACAAAATGTGGATGAACCAGTTCCGGAATCCCGGAATATAAAGAAATTTTTGCTTTTCAAACGCCTTGACCGCTTTTTCAGCGATCCATTCGGGTTTGGCTAACCCGCTGATGGCATACCACCGTAACCGCTTTGGAAAGCCGGCTTTGGTCAAGATTTCGGTATCCACATAGGGGGGATTTACCGTGCATACTGTAACGCCGGTACCCTTGAGTTCCGCTCGAAGGCCTTGTGAGAGGCTCTGGAGTCCGGCCTTGGTAGCGCCGTAAACGGTTTGAAAAGGAGTCGGCTGCAGGGCGGAAACACTGGAAATATTCAACACCGCCCCTTGCTTGCGCGCGATCATTTCCGGCAGGAAAAGACGCATCAACTGGATCGGAACGTTTAGGTTTAATTCCAAAATCTTCTGCAGTGCATCCGGCGACTGTTCCCAGAATTTGCCGTATAACGCGATTCCCGCGTTATTTACCAGTATGTCGATATCGCCGATATGTTCCTTTACCTCGTGATAAAGCTTCTCCGGACCATGCTGCGCCGTGAGGTCAATGGGAAAACACCAGGCATCAACGTTTACTGTTTTCTTTAAATTAGTGGCGATCTTTGTTAACCGGGATGCTTCACAAGGCAATGCGCCCATGGCCGGATTGGCTCCGCGCCGGGCGAATTCCCAGGCAAGTGCTTTGCCGATGCCGGTGGATGCGCCGGTTATTAAAACTGTTTTACCTGCGAGATCGATTTTGCCCATTGATTGACCCCTCCCGTTCAGTTTTGGACTTTGCCCACCTCAACGCCGAACAAAGGCGGCATGACCGGATATCCGATGGAAGCCCTGGGGCTTGTCATTTCACGGGCCATGGCAATGGCGGTATCTAAATCTTTGGTTGGGATAAACCCGATCTTTTTGGCGGTTTCCGGTTCTTTCGCACCGGCCAGGATGACGCTCTTCACCTGCCGCTGGGCCATGCCGGCCCAGAACCAGTTGATCAGGCAGTGGGTGCCGTGATAGGCGTATTGATGCCGATATTTTTCCAGATATCCTTCGTCGTGGGCATACCGATCGGCCAGTTGCTCCCAGCAATCCACCGGATCCTTGAAATCGGCCAGATGCCGATTCCAGAAATCCACATACGAGGGGTGATGGACGGGATGAAATTTTTCAAATCCCGGGTTGCTGCAGATAATCACGCCGTTTTTCCGGACCAGGGGCCGGCCGGCGTATAATCCCCGCATATAGCCCAAGACCACGCTGCGCAGCAGAATCGGGTTGAATATCGACATGGCGCTGTAAGGACTCAGGTTCGGAACGCCATAGATCACAATATCCACCGGATCATTCACCATAATGTTCTGCTGGGTTTTTAACTGGTCGAGAGTCAACGGATGAACCCGGTCCACATCGCCGGCATGGACGCCGATCAGCCGATAATCCGACCGGAGCCGATTCCGAACCAGTCGCTTGATGCGCCCGGGAGATAAAGCGGACAACGAAAACAGCGCCCGGGAGGCAGCCCGGAACGCCCCGGATACCTTTTTCCCTCTGTACGGCGTAAGCAGTCCGGCCATCCAGGCCGGCCAGAGGTTGTTGTTGATCACGGTTTGGATCTGAAAAATATCATATTTTTCACGCACCACCTGCCCCATTTCAAAAAGAATCCGATGCATGGGGCTGGTTGCCGGATCCATGATGGAATCGACCCCGTTCCATTGAAGCGGCGTATGATGGCACCGAATGCTGTCAAAGGAACCCAGGCCGACCATGATTGACTTCCATCCGCCGTTCATGGTGGTAAAATTGATATTTACATAAATCGTCAGATCCGATTCATCCACCGCCCGGTTGATTTCCACATCCATGCCGCCGGGTGTCTGTCCGATCCGGATCAGACGGGATTTGTCGGTAGCGTCGTGACAGGAAACAGCGTGAGGGCCGACCGTACTAATCACCTTTTTCCCCAGAACAACGGCAAGCTCGCCGATGTTCCATTTGCGATGAAGCCCATTGGCGCAGATCAGCCGGATGTTTTTCACTTTAACCCCCGCTTTTTCCAGGCGCGCCAACACCTGCGCAATGACTTGACCGCGAATATCGTTTCGCATCAGCGGAACCGGCAGGCATGGATCATCAAATGCGATGGTTACATGGCTGCGGCTGTTAAGCCGAGATTCAAGCGGGTCTCTGCCTATTGGCCGATCAAGCGCGTCGGCAATCAGGGTTTCCGGGGCCCGGGAGGGTGCGATCGGCGGATTGGGATAAAAAAAACGGGTTTCTCCCGGGAATCGGCCGATCCTGATGTCATCACCATAAAAAATAAGCTCTTCGGTCATGCTTCCCATTTTTGATTCCTCGCAAAGACAGGGATCGGTTATCCGGTTTTTGAAGGTGTTAATTTTTCATCATTTTAAATCGGTTAGCCCCGCTATTGCAATCTATTTTTCCCGAGAACATTCTCCGATGATACTATCTTTTGTTCGCAAACGGCATGGCTGCCACGGGACAAAAATTGGAACGACCGCGGGAAATCTATCCACGGTCGTTCCTGCGCCAGGGAGGTAGTGCGCGAGTGGTGCTTTTATGGAT
>CAZRES010000242.1:0-2720 GCA_964598885.1 uncultured Desulfobacteraceae bacterium
GCGGATTTGAGGCGAATTCCCTCCCGGGAGCGGTTTCATCTGCATATTTTTACGGATACGGCCCTATTGTTTGAGAAAGAACTCCAGGCACTGAAAGGCGGCAATGTCGACGTTGACTATCATTTCGGTTATACCATGGAGACCCTCTCCCGAAAACTGCTGGAACTGGCGGACATTCATTATTCCATGGGAACCGCTGGCTTGGAAGGCGGCATACTTGGCATTCCGACCCTCATCGCGGATGCTTCCCATGAAGATTTTCCGGAAAATTACCGCTATCGGTGGCTAATGGAAGATACGAAAAATTATGCTGGTGTGTTTCTGGAAAACAGAATCCCGGAAGGTCGCATGCTGCAAGATATCATGGCGGAAATTAAACAGCCCGGTAAGTTGGAAGAGATTTCCGAAAAGACCCATTCTATGGTACGAACCCATTTTTCCAGCCAAAAAATTACACGGGAAATTACAGCCATGAAACCCACGGCCCGGATCATTGATGCTGTGCGTTATATGCCGTCTTACTGGATGGGCGGGAGATTTTTGCAAGTCAAATTCGGTCGAGCCGACCGCGGGCAGGAATCCTGAAATGCCTCAACTGCAAGTCTCCATCATCGTCCCAGTGTATAAAACCCCAGCGGATCTTTTGCGACGATTTTTAGACAGCGCTTTGGGGCAAACCTTTTCCGATATTGAACTGATCGCGGTCAACGACGCCTCCCCGGATCACTGCCCCGGGATACTGGACGAAACCGCGTCAAAAGACACACGGATGCGCGTGGTGCATCGCAGCGTCAACGGCCGGGCCGGGATGGCCCGAAATAACGGCCTGGACCTGGTTAGAGGCAGGTACGTGTTTTTCGCCGATGCCGATGACGTCATGCGGCCGGATATGTGTGAAACTCTGGTGGATCTGGCCAAGCGGCATGACGCCGACATTGTCCGCGGCTCTTTTGTGTCCAGCGATCTTAACGGCAGGCGCGTGGCCCGCAACATTCTCAAGGACCGGGTTTTTGACCTTCAAGAACCCAAAGACCGCGTCTGGGCATATCATAATCTGACCTTTGCGCTGTGGGACAAACTCTTTCGCCGGCAGACCATCGCTTCCCTCCGGTTCGCACAGTATGAAGCCAATATCGGTGAAGACACTCTGTTCAATGTGGCCGCCTTGTGTCGAAGCCGAAAAATGGCAAGCACCTCCTATGCGGGATATGATTATACCATCCACCCCGAATCCGCGACCGGACGGACGGTTAAAGGAATGCCGTATTTACAAACACTGGCGGAGTCCGGCAGGCAGATCCGCCGGATCATCGAAACACAGGACGGCAGCCTCGCGGGAAAGCAGTTTGCCGATCTGATGGATCTGAAGCGTTTTGCCGTGGGATGCGGGTGGATTGCCGAGCATCCCGATATCCGCCAGAAAGATATAATGTGGAAAAGGTGGCGCCGTTATTTCGACGACGAGGTATTGCCCGGCATCCGGTTTCGCCCCGTCCTGGCGGCGTGGACTCGAATCGTGAGCCGTTTGTTAGCACCGGATATGGCCTATCCGTTGATCTGGGGCGCGTGCCGGGCGTCACATCCCCTTCTTCTGACGCAGTGGCTGGACAGAACGCATAAATGAAAGTCAGCGTCATCATTCCAGCATGGAACGGCGAAAACTCCCTGGATCTCTGCCTGAATAGCGTTCTCCAACAGACGCGCCCCGCGGGGGAGGTCATTGTAATTAATGACGGGTCTTCGGATGGTACGGCCGAAACAGCCGCCAGGTTCAAAAACCGCATCATTTACCGGGAACAGGCCAATGCCGGCCAGGGCGCGGCAAGAAATGTGGGATTACAAATTGCTACAGGAGAAGTGATTGCGTTTCTGGATGCCGATGATTACTGGAAACCCGGGTTTCTCGAAAAATGCGTGGATTTTCTGGAAACCAGCCCGGAATGCGTGGCCGTCAACACCGGTTTGATCACCCGGATGCACGACGGCCGTGAGCTAATCCAGCCCGAATCTCTTCACCGGCCGGATTCGGCCGCCGAACCTTTTGTGGTTGACGATTTTTATCCTTTTTGGGCCGCCCATGATCATGTGCGCACCGGCTCGGCCGTGATCCGCAAAAACGTGATCGACCGGGCCGGGGGCCAGCGCGCCGATCTGCGGGTGAGCCAGGATCTGGAATACTGGGGATATATCGCCACCTTCGGCAAATGGGGCTATATTCCCGAGCCCCTTTGGGTGGGAAACTCCCGAAGCGCCGCCATCGCGCCGGGCTGGATTTCCAAATACCGGAAGCGGCGGCGACTGTGCCCCACGGTGGAATCCTGGCAGAAACGGATTCTGCCGCGGCTGACGCCGGATCAAATGCCCTGGTTTGAGATTGTACGAGGCCGCGTAGCCGCCGGTTACGCCCATAATCATATTCTGGGCGGCAATCCCGGCCAGGCCCGACGCATTGTAAGAACTTACGGTCAGGCAATGCCGGAAAACCGGATGACGCGGCTGTTGAAGGTCGGGGATCAAATGGGCCCGCCGGGTTGGTGGATGGCCTGCCGCCTGGTGGTGATCCGGGAATACTTCAAAGCGGCCGGACTTCGGGCGCGCTCCGCCGGCAACGTCTTTTCACGCCAAAATGCCGGTACGGCCGAGCAGCCCTGATATGCGCATTGCCTGGGTGACCCGCTCTTTCCTGGATTACCGGATTCCCGTTTTCCGGGAACTGGACC
>CAZRES010000243.1:0-2715 GCA_964598885.1 uncultured Desulfobacteraceae bacterium
TGGGCCGGGCCAGACGACAAATACCCCCTCCCCCTGAAACCGAGGATGACGGTATTGGCTTGCTGGAGGAGATGGCCATGGATATCGATGTGCGGCATCAGAATCCCTTTATCGTGGACAACAATATGGCCATTCTGCGTATACGGCCGGATTTGCGCATCCACGGCACGCTCGCCCGACCTTTGCTCATGGGCCGGGCCGAAGTCACCGACGGCACGATCACCTTTCAAAATAATGAGTTTACGGTGGAGCGCGGGCTCATCGACTTCATCAACCCTTATGAAATCGAACCCACCATCGATATTGTGGCCCAATCCCAGGTTCGCCATTGGACCATTACGCTTTCCGCCGCCGGTACGCCGGACGAACTGCTGCTGAGTTTAGCGTCCGAACCGCCGGAGGAACATGGTGATATTATTTCTCTGCTGCTGGTGGGAAAAACCACCCGGGAGCTGGCCGGAGGCGACGGCGGGGGGTCGGTTTCGCCCAAACAGCTTTTAGCTGATCTGCTGGCCGAACAGTTGCAAGAAAATCTCCGGGCGGGAACCGGTTTGGACATCATTGAACTGGAGTATCAAGCAGATTCAGAAACCGAAAACGGAAACGATTTGCGGGTGACAGTGGGAAAGGAACTGTCCCGGCGCCTGACCCTGCTTTACGGCGTGGAGCAGAAAAGCGGCCTGGTTGTGCAAAAAAGCACCGCCATATATAAACTTCTGGAAAATTTTTCCGTTAACGCATTCCAGGACACCGAAGGCGCATACGGCGGTGAAATGCGATATCGACTTGAATTCCGATAGACATGATGAATCGGCGGCGCGCGGGCAAACGGATTTTTAGAATTATTTTATTACGGTTGAAATGAGATCATTGATGACCAGTATAAAACGTTGCGTTTTCATTTGTTTTGCGGCCACGCTGGCCCTTAATGCCTCTATGGCCGTGACGACGCCGTCTTTTGGAAGCACCGACGCGCCGCTCATCGCCGACGTCCGCGTCATCGTAACCGACGTGCCCGATGAAAAAACCGCCTGGCGGGACATCGCCAAAAGTCTGATGCACCTGGAAAAAGGCGATATCTATTCCGATGCTGGATTGGCCGCCTCCCTTGCAGCGCTTAGAAATTCAGAATTATTTGCCCGTATTCATGTTCCGGACCCGGATCTGGACCAGGCCGAAATCACCCTCGATGTACATGTCACGCCCTTTCCAAGAATAAAGGACATCCGTATTACCGGTGGATTCCCGTTGCTGAAAAAAGAAATCCGCAACGTCATGAGCATCTATACCGGTGACGCATACATGCCCGGACTGCTCGATGATCAGGCCGACTATATTGAGACTCTTTTTAAAAACCAGGGATACATCTCTCCAGAGGTCGAACTGACCGCGGAAAGCGACGATGCGGACGGTCATAGGATCATCCATGTCCGGATTGATAAAGGCCCGGCTTTTAAGGTGGCCTCGGTATCCATGACCGGCAACCGATCGTTTTCAGAAATCCGTCTGAAAACCAGGCTTTCCATCTGGCATTCTTCCCTGTTCTTTGGCGGGGCCGCGCGCTTTATCCAGGAAGATCTGGACGAGGACGTGCTGACTCTTCGGAATTTTTATCGAAACAAAGGTTTTTATGATGTTGCGGTTACCGCTGATGTGGAAAAAGATGTTCTATCCGCGACAGCTGTCGTTCGCATCCAAATCGACGAAGGTCCCCTTTATCGGATCCGCATCGACGGCAACGACGCCTTTTATGCCTGGACCCTTAAAAAGGATCTTCCGCTGGTCGAAGATGGAAACATCAACGACCTGGGATTGCGAAAAGGGATCCGGGCCATGAAAAAGCGATACGTGGAAGCCGGTTATCCGGAAATCGACATCTCATGGAAGGCCGAAACCGTGAGCAAAGCAGATGGGCCCGAGAGGCATGTCCGTATCAGCATCGAGGAAGGCCCGCGTCATATCGTCACTTCCATCGAGATCACCGGTAACCGGTCAATTTCAGAAGACGATATAAAACGTCAGATCTTGACCCGAACCCCCGGCTGGATAGCGGACGGTCAATTCAACACCGAAGTTCTCAAGGAGGATATCCGCGCCATAAAAGCGCTCTATCTGCGCCACGGCTTTCTGGAAGCCTCGATCGAAGAAACGGTCCAGGCCACGGACTCGAAGGACAAAAACAGCATTCGGGAAGTCGCCGTTCAGTTTCATATTACCGAAGGCCCCCAGACCCTTGTAGGTCAAATCGATTTCGTCGATTTAGATGCGGTTTCCGAGGATGAAGCACGTGCAGCCATCAACCTCGAACCCGGGGCGCCCTTTCGCCGCTATATGGTAACCGATGATCAAAACGCCCTGGCTGAGCTGATATCCGAGACCGGTCACCCCCATGTAACCATGGATCATGAAGTTGAAATTTCATCGGATATGACGAGGGCCGATATTCGCTTTAGCGTGGATGCCGGACCGGCCGTCCTTATGGGGGAAACGTTTTTTGTCGGCAACTTTAAAACCCGCCCGCACATTCTTCGGCGTGAGGCAGGGCTTGAACCTGATACGCCTTTTTCTCTTTCGGATACTCTTTCGGCCCAACGGGACATTCTCAACATCAACGCCCTTTCCGGCGCCCGGTTTACCCACATGGGCCTGGCAGAGGAGGCCGACCGCGTGGATCTGCTGGTGGAAGTGGAAGAAAAAAAACCCTATTTCGCCGAA
>CAZRES010000244.1:0-2669 GCA_964598885.1 uncultured Desulfobacteraceae bacterium
TTTTCCTTGAAATACAGCGCCGGGGTCACATAATCGCCGGCATGGGCCAGCCCGCCATGAATGGCCATGATCACGGCCCCGGGATGTTCGGGTTCCCAGATATGGATATCAAACGACTGCCCGTCCGCGGCGGTGAGCTTGTCCATGCGTGTTTCGGAAAATCTCATGTTGGTTCTCCCTTGTTCCCATCATAATGGCAGAACCGGAGGCTGACTCCGGTGTTCGGAAAACATAATATGGCCAATAGCACATTTACGGATAATTGCAAATCAGGGATTCCCTGATTTATGGGGAGGCAAAACCTGACCATCCGGCCGCAAACACCGACTTCTGCCATGCGGTTTTCCAGTGCGGTTTTTACTCGGCTACCCGGAAAAACGCCTCGTCGAATTCCGGCTTGTCCTTGTAACGGGCCATGAAAAACGCCGGAAGCTGATCCATGTTGTCGAACATGGATTTGTCCACCGGAATGCCGGCCTGGTGAAACGCCTTGACCACATCGTCGGCCTTGGGCGGGCATCCCTTGACCGCGATCATTTCATTGATGTCGGGATTATCCTTATGGGCCTGGTACATGCATTTGCCCATCAGAATGGTTTTTTTCATGCCGGGCGTGGGTTTCATGGATTTTCCGGTGAGCACTTCCACGCCGTCAAAGGGCTTGCCCTGCCACGCGTAGCGGATGGCCGTCAGGATCAGGCCGTTGAGAGCCGAGCAGTAGGTGCACATGGAAAGATCGTATTTTCGGTAGGAAACCCCTTGAATTCCCTGTTTGGCCAGGGGTTTTGGCATCCAGGAGCCGTCTTCGGCCCGGGCGTATTCAAAATCATATTCGTGAGGCCGGGCCACCTCGGCGATGGGAACGCCTTTTACCGTGATGTCCGAAAGATCCGCGGGACGGCCGTGATTGGCGGCCGCATGGGCCAGGTGGGGCACATTTTTCGGATCATGCCCGAGAAGAGCGGCCCCGACCATGTCGGCCGATAAAATATCCGATGACGCCGCCAGCAGATTGGAGCGGTGCATGCGGCCGTCAAATGCCGGTCCCCGCTCATTGGTATAAATGCCGTCGATAAGGGTGAAGATGGGCGGCAGCTTGTCGGCCAGCCGGGCGATCATGAAATTCAAGTCCCGTTCGGGGTCCGCGCTGTGGCATTTCTTGCGGGACGGAATATCGATGACCCCTTTGAGGTTTTTAATGCCCAGGCTCACCACGGTCTGGTTGTGGGCCTTCATCACGGGAATATCGACGACAAAATCCGAATGCAGAATGTCGGTGTTAAAACCCAGGGTGATGTCATCGCCCAGATCGACTTTTTCAAAGGGCCGGGCCATGACATTGACCGTCCGGACCCCGTAGCGTTTTTTCAGATGATCGTATCCCAGGGTGGCAAAGGCATGCGCCGGCGTTTCCGTGTCTTTCGGGTCTCCGGTGACCACCCCTTCGCCGATGGTGATATCGTCGATGCCGCGCTCCTTGAGCAGCACCACCATATCCTCGATGGTCCGGGAAGTGGTGATCACTCCCCATTTGGGAAAGGCCACGGCCTTGGTCCAGAACACGATATTGGGTTTGATAAAGACGCTGGCATTGGCCGGCAGATTGGCCAGGCCGTCGGACAGTTCCACGGCTTTTCTCACCGATTCCAAAGGTTTTTCATAACGGACAACGGCAACGGTATAGGGGCTCATTTTTTCACTCCTTGCTTATTTCTTCTGCCAGGGCCAGTGCCCGGTTATTTCGACTTCCAATGTAAAGCTGAGAAAGGTACGGATGAGCACGATGATGGCCAATACGCCTACGGTCTTGAAGGTTAATTCCACGGCAACGGTATGAATGATGTCCGCGGCAACGAGAAACTCCAGACCCAGCAGAATGCCGCTTCCCAGGCGCTGGCGGATCTGATTGAATCTGATGCCGGCTTCATCGGGCTTGAATGACTCGAGCGCCCAACGGATCAGGGCATAGACTGCCACCAGGATGATCACCGATATGCCCAATACCTCCATAATGGCCGCGCACAATTCTGCAAATGGTTCTATGCTCTCAACCACATTGCCTCCACGATGATGCGATAGTTCCGCTGCGTTATTTTTACCAGCGGTTTCGTTATCTTATCTTCTATGCCCCGAGGGATTCGACAACCGTCTTGTATTTCTCGTGGATCATTTCGCGGTCGAATTCCCGGAACTCGGCCAGCATCGCCTGGTCTTCTTCATCGGTGAAGTAGGTCCGGGACGCGGGAAAGAACACCTTGTCTTCCTTCTCGATATGCCTGGGATAGAAATCCACCAGCACCTTCAATTTCTCGGTGATGACCGCAAAGGCCGACGCGTCGCCATCCCGGTATCGGGCATTCGCATCGGCAAGAGCCTTTGTTGTGTTCCGCCCCAATACGTGCTCGTCAATCAACTCCTCCATGAGCTGCCGGTCATCGGTGGACAGGTCTTTCTTGTCCATTTCACGGAAAAGGATGTCTTCTTCCTTACCGTGATGGGTGCGGTCCGCGTACATCCGAATGAAATCAACGGCGATATCGACAAAAACAGGATCAATCTTGCCGGCCGCCTCGATTTGTCCGAGAGCATCATCGATCAACCCGATCATCCGCTCGATCAGCCGATGCTCCACCATAAGTGGTCCACGTGCCTGCATAGTCTGCTCCTTT
>CAZRES010000245.1:0-2621 GCA_964598885.1 uncultured Desulfobacteraceae bacterium
TTGCTCAAAATCGACTTTTACGAACGCATCAATTATTCCCAGCGGTTGTTTTTTTTGTTCAGATCAATGGTCTCATCCCTCGATCCCGGTTTTCGTCCGGTCGGCCGACCGGGTCTTCCCGGTCCCGGGCCGCCGGCATCCTGGAGGATCATATTGAGAAACCACGCGGCCAGACTGATGAGTATGGCGCCGAAAACCGCCGCCCAGAACCCCATGACCGTAAAACCCGGGATCAGCCCCGAGGCCATTTTCAGCATCAAGGCGTTGATGACAAAGGTAAACAGGCCCAGGCTGAGAATATTGATGGGCAGCGTCAGAATCAGCAGGATGGGTCGGAAAAACAGGTTGAGAACCCCCAGAACCGCGGCCGCGAACAGCGCGGAAAAAAATCCGGCCGCGTAAATTCCTTCCACCACATAGGCCGCGAAAAGAATGGCCCCGGTCAGGCATAGCCAGCGGATGAGCAGATGGGTCAGGAAAGGCCGTCCCGGATGACGGCCCGGCGTCAAATTGTTAAAATTTCGAAATAGTATAAACGGCATCAATGAGATCTCCATGGTGTTGTATCCGCACCCGGCTTTCGACGTCCCGGATCAGGCGGATGTCGTCGCAGCTGCCGCCGGCAAGATCGGGATGGTCGGCCCGCAGCTGCCGGAAGTCGAAATGTTCCAGGGCCTCCAGCAGCAGCGCGATTTCCGTTTCCAGTTGCGTTTTGTCGGCCGGTTTATCGGCTTTGAAGTAGCGGGAGATTCGGATGGTGTATTGCCGCCGGATTTCCGTTTCCACACAGTGAGCCGATAAATCAAGTCTGATACCCGCTGCCATTTTATGCCCTGATACGCAATAACTATAAATTATTACTTCAATATATCCGGTTAATCATTTTTCTTCTTTGCACGCAAGACCGGTTTTGATAGTTTGCACCCGGTAATTTTTTTATCGGCATCCGATAGGGGTATTTTCACCGGATTTTTTTCAATTGACAAGGAAATGTTTTTGAATTTATTAAAAGCGCTTGTTATTTTTAATTGATGTCCACTCCGCCATGGTGTTTGCCGCCCATCGGCGGAGCGGAATGGACGGAATGAATTGTTTCCGCAGCAAAGATAAGGGAGGGCAAATCTTATGTATGTCCCACGATATATTTTTTTCACCAAGGGCGTCGGCACGGACAAGGCCCAGCTGGCTTCTTTTGAAAACGCGCTTCGCGAAGCCGGTATTGCCCATCTCAATCTGGTTCAGGTTTCTTCCATTTTTCCGCCGGGGTGCAGGATTATAGAAAAGGAAAAAGGACTTTCCAAACTCGAGGCCGGAGAAATCACCCATTGCGTCATGGCCAGGGAACACAGCCGGGAACCGGGTCGTCGCATTGTAGCCAGCATCGGGCTGGCCCTGCCCGAGGGAGAGGATAAGTACGGCTATCTTTCGGAGCATCACGGATACGGCCAGACCGAAATCGAAGCCGGTGATTTTGCCGAAGATCTGGCGGCATCCATGCTGGCCAACACCCTCGGCATCGAATTCGATCCGGATAAGGATTACGACGAACGCAAAGAGATTTACCGGATGTCGGGCAAGATCATCCATTCCCGTCATACCAGCCAGGCGGCTCTTGGCGCGGAAGGCAACCTCTGGACAACGGTCATTGCGGCCGCGATTTTCGTCAAATAATGGAAAAGCAGCCTTTTCCGGGGTTCGGCGGCCCGGAGGTTCCGGCCGCCGCCCTCAATGAAGCCCGGGTTGTCGTTCTTCCCATCTATTATGAGATGGCTCCGTCTTTCGGCGCCGGCAGCAAAGAGGGCGCCTATCATCTGCTTGCCGCCTCCGCCGAACTGGAAGATCTGGACGAGGAAACCGGCATGGCCTGGCAGCGGCATGGTATTCATACCTTAGCGCCCCTGGAACCGACGGAGCAGCCCGAGCAGGCTGTGGCTGAGATCGAAGCCGCGGCGCGACCCCATCTGGCAGCCGGAAAATTTCTGCTGTCCGCGGGCGGGGATCATGCCGTTTCCATCGGACTGATCCGGGCCGCGGCCGGCATCCATCCGGACATCGGCGTGCTCCAGGTCGACGCGCATTTGGATCTTCGGGATTCCTGGCAAGGAAGCCGTTACAATCATGCCTGCGTCATGCGGCGGGTGGTCGAGGACATGGGCCTGGCCTGCGCCCAGGTGGGGATCCGTTCCTTGTCGTCCGAAGAACATGATTACATTAAAAAAAATAATCTCAAGCCCGTTTACGCGCACACCATTGATCCCATGGATTTCAGTTGGATCGACGACGTAATGGAAACCCTGCCTGCATCCGTTTATATTACCATTGACTTAGACGGCCTGGACCCCTCGGTAATTCCGGGCACCGGCACTCCCGTGCCCGGGGGCTTAAGCTATCGCCAGGTGGTGGAATTGATCCGCCGGGTGGGTCGGTCCCGCCGCGTGGTGGCAGCCGACATTAATGAGCTGGCCAAAATCCAAGGCACTGTGGTCTCCGAATTCACCGCCGCCAAAATCGCCGCCAAAATCCTGGTTCACTGCCTGTAGAAGTTATAATTTTCCTCTAAATGAATCCCTCAACATATTGTGTGTCCCGCATGCAGAAAAGATCCCGCAAAGTTATCGATA
>CAZRES010000246.1:0-2609 GCA_964598885.1 uncultured Desulfobacteraceae bacterium
GAGGATGAATTCCGGCGATATAAATCCTGGGTATTCTGAACGCAAAAAATATTTTGATATAACGGTTTTTCAGGAGGTTGTCTTTAAATGAACTACGAAACGATTATGGGGGATTTAAAAAGTTTCTGGGAGATTGTCGTTGACGTATGGCAGCAGGGAATATTCGGTGTTCAGATCGGGAAAGTGCTGACCGCGGCGTTTATCTTTATCATCTTCCTGATGTTGAGAAAAATTATCGCCACGCAAATTGTCAAACGTGTTAAGTCGCTCGCCGATAAAACAACCAGTCAGATTGATAATAAGGTCGTCGGCGCTCTCGAACAACCCATCACCATGATCCCGGTGGTAATGGGGCTCTTTTTCTCGCTTCAGTATCTCGACCTCGAAGGCACGCTGGGCGAAATCGGCTTAAAACTGGTCCGATCGCTAATCGTCTTTGTTATTTTCTGGGGATTTTATAACCTGGTCGAACCATTCAGCTTCCTGCTGGACAAGATAAAAGTAGTTTTTTCAACGGCCATGCGCGACTGGCTGCTCAAGGTGATAAAGGTTGCGTTAATATTTATCGGTGCAGCCACCGTGCTGGAAGCATGGGGCATCAAAGTCGGACCGATTCTCGCCGGTTTGGGGCTGTTCGGCGTTGCCGTGGCCCTTGGCGCCCAGGATCTGTTTAAAAATCTGATTTCGGGATTACTGGTTATCTCCGAGAAACGCTTCAATATCGGCGACTGGATTCTGGTGGACGGCGTGGTGGAGGGCACCGTGGAAGACATCGGTTTCCGTTCGACGATTGTCCGGCGCTTTGACAAGGCCCCGGTCTATGTTCCCAACGGCAGGCTTGCCGATTCGGCGGTGACCAATTTTTCCGCCATGACCCATCGCCGGATTTTCTGGCACATTGCCGTCGAATATCGCACGACCATCGCCCAGCTTCGCCGGATAAGAGACGAGATCGAAGCCTATATTCTTGAAGACGATGCCTTTGCAAAGCCGCACGAAGTGGCGACCTTCGTGCGGATCGACCGATTTTCCGATTCTTCCATCGATATTATGCTTTATTGCTTCACGCGCACCATTTTCTGGGGCCAGTGGCTGGAGATAAAGGAGAAGCTGGCCCTGAAAGTAAAAGAGATCGTCGAGGGCGCGGGCACCGGTTTCGCATTTCCGTCTCGCAGCATCTACATGAGCAGCCCCGAGGGAGAAAAGCCCGAGGTTTTCGTGCCGTCCGGCGCGCAGCCCGCTGAAACGTCACATTCAGATGGGCATTGATCCCGGGGCCGGGCGCATAAGTTCACCCGCAGTCTCCGGATTTTTCGCATTTCCGTTCCTGCATGCGCAGCTTTCTTCTTTCCTTGGCCTGGTTGTGGCGCCGGATGTCGGTATCGGTTTCCGGGATAAGCGGGGGGATTTCGGATGGCCTGGAATGTTCATCCAGCGCGACAAAGCTAAGATAGGCTGAGGCCGTGTGCCGGCTTTCCCCGGTCAACATGTTTTCCGATTCCACCCGCACGCCGATTTCCATGGATGTCCTGCCCACGTAATTGACGCTGGCCATGACCTTTAACAGATCCCCCACCAATACGGGGTGGTGAAAATCAAGCCTGTCGATGGAAGCGGTGACGGCGTTTTTTCTGGCGTGCCGGATTGCCACGATGCCGGCGGTATTGTCGATGAGCTTCATGATGGTGCCGCCGTGCACGTTTCCGGCAAGGTTGGCCTCCTGCTGCGTCATCTGCTGTATCACCGTCACTTCCGTTCTTTCAGGTTTTTTTTCTTCCATTTTGTTCTCCCGCTTTTCATCAGTCATAAAACGACTCGCGCATCAACACAATCAATGTGGCTATTCAAAGAGTTGATTGGAAATCATACCGCTTCCTCCGAAAAAAGTAAACCACCACCCGCCTGTCGGGATAATAAAGCGGCCCGTCAGTGCCCGTGCGGTTATGGTCTCAAATCAATCAAATAGCCAGGCGTGCCCGGGGGTGAAACCGGGCATTGATCCAGAGCGAAAAGGCGATCACGCCGCCTCCCATAAACAGGCGGCCCAGGTCCGCGTCGATGTTCCAGATGGCAATATTGACCAGAAGTCCGGCCGGCACCAGGGCGTTGTTCATGACCGCCAGGGTCCCGGCATCCACCCGGCAGGCCCCCCGGTTCCACAGAAACAGACCGAGTCCCGAAGCCGCCACGCCCAGCCAGAACAGGATTCCCCATTGCATACCCGTGGTGGGCAGCATTTGCGGATTACCGAAAATAAGAAAGGACGGCAGCGCGATCAGCAGTGCCCCGAGAAAAAAATATCCAAATGTGCGAAACGCGGGAAAAGGCGTGGGATAACGGATCATCAGGTGCTTATACCCGACCTGACCGGCCGCAAACGCAATATTGGCCACCTGCAAAAACAAAAACCCGGTCATAAAATCCCGGCTCAGGCCGTCATAGCGGATGATGCCCGCCCCGATGGTGGCAACTGCTGCCGCCAGCAGTGCCACCGGCGAAAATCGACGGTGCAGGGCGTCGTCGATCAACGTGACGTAAAGAGGTGTAAAAATGGTAAACAGCAGTACTTCCGGAACCGTCAGATAGGTAAAGGACCGATACAGGCAAAG
>CAZRES010000247.1:0-2561 GCA_964598885.1 uncultured Desulfobacteraceae bacterium
CCCCTTGGTTTCTGCGGCGGAACGAGATTCTGATACCCATAGATGCAGGCGCTGAGTGAGAGAGAGTCCGACGAACAAGGACAGATCGTTTAAGAGAAACGAAACACGCTCTTATCCGGTAGCTGAATAAGCACGGTCAGAATTTAGCGAAAAACCAAATGGAGCGGCCCGGATGGGATGCATCGTTTGTTCATCAGCGATGACCTGTTTTTGCTCATACAGCAAGTCCGCCAGGCTGAGGCGCCCGGCATTACGATTAATCTTATCGCATTTATTGGAAGGGCTTTTTTGATAGGCGCTGTTTTGGCCCGGAGTATTGTAATGGCCTCCGCAAGCATTGTAATGGGTTGGTCATAGAGAAGGTGTGTTTTGTCGACAAAGTATCCGAGATTTTAACTTATTTAGACCAGTTAAAGGGTCTACAAAAAACACAGATCCTTCCTGAGCTATCCGTCACTCTGGAAGGATCTGTGTTAATATGCTTGCAGTTATAATATCTCGATTAACTTCTATTTATTAATTATAATTTCCGCACCGAGGCCTGGTTGACCGGCACTCGGGCTTACAAATCCCTTTGCAAACACCGTGTAAATGCCACCATCCTCAAGGGAAATACCCGGGAGTGATAATACGACGGTAGCCTCACCTGCCAATCTGACTTCAAGATCATAAACACCACTGCTTACAGGTGTAAAAAACCCGTTGTCATCTGCTTCGCCAAAGGCAACATCGGCAAAAAGGACCGGCCCGCCACCCGCGACAGCCACATCTACTGAAGGGGCATCCGGTGAAAGGTGCACAAAACGGACGTGCGCGAATCCGTCTTCTGGAGTGGACAAGTTATCATTCAGGACCAGCGCCTGGATGTTCGCAAGTTCATCAAAGGCAAATACTGAGGTATGGGAGCCGCCGGTTTCAAACAGGAGGTTTGCATTGATAACTGTGCTTGAAGTTCCTGCTGCATTGACCTTGATGTTCCTGTCGCCCGATAAGAGGGGAAGATAACCCGTATTTTCTGGGAACTCAAGGCCCTCGGCAACCAGAGCATTATCTAAAAGCAAATCCACAGCCGGTGCATCGGGAGAGGCATGAATGGCCATAACATTTGCGTCCGTTAAATCCACAAAGGTTGCACCACTATCGTTATCCACAAAGGCGCGGACCGAGAATGGATATTCATCATCGGTCAATGTGCCATGGGCCACAATAGTATATACCTTTCCATTATCCAAAGCCACCGGGTTGTATTTAAAGACCTCAGTACTTGTCCCTGCCGGGGTAACTGCAAATGTATAGATGCCACCATCAACTTCGATATATTCCGTGATATCCTTAAACGCAGCAGCCGAAAAAACTGCCGGTCCAGAACCCGAACCGACACGGATATCCACAGCAGGAGCATCCGGTGAGGCATGAATAAATCGGACCTTGGCTTTACTGCTGTTCGGCTCCCGATTGTCCGGGGCAAAAATTGCCTCGATGGCGCTTACCCGATTAACTGCCAAAATAGTATATGATTGGTCGGGGTCCAAGGTTAAATCTACATCGATCACAGGGTTAATATCACTGCCTGTAGGCACGACCGTTATATTTCGGGTGTGTGCGCTTGTCGTCGCATAGCCGGATGACTCTGGGTAGACCAAATTGGGCACTACGATTTCATCATCGATCAGCACATCCACTGCCGGCGCGTCATAACTCATGTGAAGCACACGCACTATCGAATCTGATTTTTTCTTGTCATCATCATTGCAACCGGTAATCAGGGTACCTGTAAAGATTACTGCGAGACTTAAAACCAGCATCAATTTCATCTTTTTCATGATAATTTCCTTTCAAAGTTATTGGATTGTTCAAATTTTAGACATTAACTGCTTATGACCTTTTAAAATGGTTCAAAAAAACCAAAGGCTGGCAGCCGACTCTAAACAATTCTTTTTTCAAAATTCATGCCATTATGTTTAAGAGTCATTTTTTTTATATAATAATTCGTAATAATTATAAATTTAGAATAAATATTTATTCTTTCAATTTTTATTATACGTATTGTATCAATAGGATTGAGACAATAGTGTCTCTAATTTAAGGCTGACAAAATTAATATTTGCTAAGCTTCCGCAGCCATGGCGTCAAAGCTTTAATTTTGCGTACATCCATGTGTCTCATATCCAAACACTGCAGAATCTACCGAAAAGGAGCTTAAACTTTTTGAACTATAAAGAAAAATTCATCATCCGTTTCCATCCCAAGCAGGCCGCCCGGCACCATCTCAACGGCAGCCTTGTCTCCCACTCGGAACGTACCCACTCTCTACCAAGTCAATTACCAGTCTCCACGCTGGTCCATGACATGATTGTTTTCTCGCCCACTGGGACCTCGTGAAAAGCAAGGATCAGCGCAAAGGCAGAAATCCGGCGACTGGTGAAGCCATGGTACTGGATGCCCGGAATAGAGTGACTTATAAATGTTCAGGCTGTCTGCGGGATCGGATGAATATGGATAAAGGGGAATAACGGCCAGGTCTGCTATTACAAGATTCCGAAATCTTTCCGGATGAATTA
>CAZRES010000248.1:0-2506 GCA_964598885.1 uncultured Desulfobacteraceae bacterium
CGATTCCGCTCACAGCATGACCGGCCAACACCGCCAGGCAATTTATGCAGCGCCTCTTCGATATTTGGGATTGTAAAAACGTCCCGGATTGATTATAGGAAAGGGTATGGCAAGCCCTTACTGGATCAAATATCTCATCAACAAGACCTTTTCCGGTCGATTTACCCTGTCGAAGCTCACCCGTTATCCGGTCATCGGCCGGGCGGTGGATTATCTGCTCTTCGATAACGACGACATCTTTTACCTTCCCAGGGACAAGGTCATCTCCATCAACACATCCCTGGATGAGCCCGAGAACCTGATGGTTCCGTCCGACGTGGTGAATCATTTCATTCAGGAAGCCGGTGCCTGCTGGATCATGGATTTCTGCATCTGCCGGGATTCGGCCGGGTGTAAGGATTATCCCGTTGGTCTGGGCTGTATTTTTCTGGGCCGGGCTGCGGCCGACATCAATCCCCGGTTCGGCCGGCTGGTGACGGCCGAGGAAGCCATGGAGCATGCGCGGCGCTGCCGGGAAGCGGGGCTGGTGCATCTGATCGGCCGCAACAAGCTGGATGCGGTCTGGCTCAATGTCGGACCCCAGGGCCGGCTGCTGACCATCTGCAACTGCTGTCCCTGCTGCTGTCTCTGGAAGGTGCTGCCGGTGATATCGCCGGAAATCAGCGGCAAGGTGTCGCGCATGCCCGGGGTATCGGTGCGGGTGACGGATGCCTGCGTGGGATGCGGGACCTGCGCCAAAGATGTCTGTTTTGTGGATGCCGTCCGGATCGAAGACCAGCAGGCCGTGATTGACGCCGATCTCTGCCGGGGATGCGGCCGGTGCGCGGAAGCCTGCCCCACCGGCGCCATTTTAGTGGATATCGACCGGAATAATTATATTGATAATGCCATCCGCCGTATTTCAGACGCCGTGGATGTGACATAAAGGAAATTGAAATGACGAACATTTTCATCACCGGCATGTCGGGATATCTCGGGGCCCGACTGGTTCGGCGCTTTCGGAGCCGTAACGACATCGATGATATTGCCGGCGCGGATTTGAACCCGCCGGCCGCCAGCGGCACTGCTTCGGGTGAGGCTGTTTTCCATTCCGCCGACATCCGGGACCCGGTCATTGCGGATCTAATGGCCAAACACAAGGTCGATACGGTGTTTCATCTGGCCTTTGTAGTCCAGCCCATCCATAACCAGGATAAAATGTACGATATCGGCATCAACGGCACGAAAAACGTGCTGAAGGCCGCCAAAACAGCGGGCGTGCGGCATGTCATCGTCATCAGCAGCACCCTGGCCTACGGCGCTCACCCGGACAACCCGGAAAAATTGAGCGAGGACGATTCCCTTCGCGGGAACAAAACCTTTCCCTACGGCCATTTCAAGGCGGTCGCCGACCGGATGGTTCAGGATTTCGCTGCTCAAAATCCGGACATGACCATCACCATCCTGCGGCCATGCACGGTGTTCGGCCCCAACATCGACAATTACATTTCCCGGATGCTGTTTCTGCCGTTGACGGTCTGCGTGAAAGGCTTTGATCCGCCGGTTCAATTCGTTCACGAGGATGATTTCGTGGATGCCTGCGAAATGGCCATGGAAAAGTGCCTGCCCGGCGCTTTCAACATCACGGCCAACGGAACCGTCGCCATCACCCGGATCGCGGATATCCTTGGCAGCCGCCTGCTCCCGGTGCAGTCATGGCTTCTTTATCCGGCCCTGGAATCCCTCTGGCGCATGCATTTCCCGCGCATCGAGGTGAACCGGGGGTATCTTGACTACATCCGTTATTCCTTTGTGGCTGATAACCGCAAGGCCAGAAATCAGCTCGGCTTCAAGCCGCGCCATACCTCTTTACAGACCCTCAAGGCAACGGTAAAGGCCCGGCGGAAGTGATCCGGCCCGAACGAAAAGCGTATATCCAGGCGTTTACGTCCGGTCAGCACCGGCAGACCGCCCTGCTGCTGACGGCCCTGTTTCTGCTGGGGCTGGCCATTTCCTGGCGCGGCCTGAATCTGTTGGGCGCTGCCGCTTATCTCCTGCTCTGGGTCGGCTCCTATGGCGTGATTTTTGCCGGTACCTGCCGGTACTGCGCCTATTATGGACGAACCTGTCCCATTCCTCTGGAAGGCGGAATCGTTCATCGGTTTTTTGCTAAAAGGGAGGATGGTTTCGGGATGACGCAACTGGCCTGGGCCACACTTGCCTACGGCCTGCGGGTCGCTGTACCGTTTCTGGTTATCATCCGGGAAAACCTTTGGGGATGGGGTGTGGCCTATGCCGCAATCCTGGCCCTGTTCTGGATGGTTCACCTGCGGATCGTCGGCTGTCCCAACTGCGTCAACGCCGCCTGCCCCTTGAATCCGGGGAAATAGAAATAAAAATTCTGATGGGTTCCCCATGCCATCAGATTGTTCGCTTCGAGAGTCTTTCGGGGCGCGATTTTTTCGGATGCTGAATGGCAAAAACTCGGCGCAAGCGCCTCAAACAGTTTGCCATTCTTAACGCATCC
>CAZRES010000249.1:0-2464 GCA_964598885.1 uncultured Desulfobacteraceae bacterium
TAATTACATGGAAATCATGAATGGTATTTGATATGTTTCGCAGGTTCATAAAAATAGCCAACCTGTTGCTTATCACAGCGGCCGTCTTTTTTTGCGTCAAACTTTTCTACCAGTTTGTGGCTTTGAGGTTGGATAGCTCGATATCCAACATGGCATCCGTCAGGCCCGAGCCCGTCGCCAGGGAAGGCAAATCCCGGCCCACGATTGATAACTACCGGGCCATCGTTGAACGAGATTTGTTTGATACGGATGACAATGCCGAGGAAAAGACCCTCCTCCCGGAGATTGATCTTGAAGCAATCGAAAAAACAAAATTAAACCTTAAGCTGCGGGGGACGGTAACGGCCGATGCTGGCAAATCCATTACGGCTCGGGCGGTGATTGAAGGACCCAAGTCAGGCCGGCAGGGTCTTTATCAAATCGGCGACACAATTCAGCATGCAACCATCTCTGAGATTTTTCGAAAGAGCGTGGTGCTTGATGTCAACGGCAAAAAGGAAAAGCTCTCCATAGAAGAAAAAGATGGTTTTCAGCGTGTTGATGCCACCATGCCCGCATTTTCCCGCCACGAACAGAAAGAAGTACTTCCCCAACCTAAAACCGGAAGACAGATTTCATTGAAACGTTCCCGCATTGACGAGGCCCTTAATAACATCAATCAGCTTATGAGCGAGGTCAAAATTCGTCCCTATTTTCAGACCGGCGCACCAGCCGGATTTTTAGTATCCAGTATTTCACCGGATTCAATTGTCCGGGATATGGGATTAAAAACAGGGGATATTGTCACTGGCATCAACGGCCAGGATATTCAGACCGTAAATGATGCAATGGTTTTTTATGAAAAACTCCAGGCCGGAGAGGCAATTTCCCTTGAGCTGCAACGCCGGGGTAGGCGAGAGATCATCAACTATGTTTTAGAAGGTGAAGAAATTAAGCCATAACATAACATCAGCAATTAAATTTGAATCAAAGAAAGATTCAGTCGACAACACGAACATCAAAAGAGTCGCCATCCGTTTTGCTCCATATTTCTTTTCGGTCGATGTCTTTAACGGCAACGTTCATGTCCGGCACCGTTTTATGATTACGTTGGCCTGCCAGTCTTTTTTATATTTATTTCAAATTAAATCAAATTTTTCTGGTGAATCATGATCCCGGACATTATAGAGGTTCAGGTGAAACAGATTTTTACGAATCACGGCGACAGGGGCCGGACCTGCTCCACAGTAAGGGTGGTGGCGCCCCAGTTCTCCTCGACCTTGCCGGCAAGCAGGTAGGGACGGCCGGAGGCGAGGATGTGGCAGAACCGATGATAGGTCTGGGGAAAAAAAACGGTTTCTGTGATGCCGGTTTCATCCTCGAAAGTGACGAATTTCATGGGATCGCCTTTTTGCGTTAAAACGGTCTTGCCGGTGATCAGCCAGCCGGCGGTCCGGATTCGGTGGCCCACGTGGTGTTCCAGGTCGCGGGCCTTTATCATGCCCCGATCCCGGAGGCCGTCGGCAACCAGCGTCATGGGATGGCGATCGCACAGAAACCCGAGCACCTTGAATTCCCGCCTCAGGCGCTGACGGGGACCTTCTTCCGGAAGGTCCGGGACCGGCGGCGGGCTCGGGGGAGAAGCAGCCGGAAACAACTCTATATCACGGGGCCGACCGTCACGATGTTGCCGGTTCCGGACTTGCTGCCACCGGGAAAACTCCCACAGCAGGGCGGCCCGGTGGTGTTTCGGATGGAATCGATCCAGAGCCCCGCACTGGATCAGGGCCGCGGCCTCGGTCTCATCCGGCCGGACCCGGTCGAAGAAATCCGCCGCAGAGACAAACGGGGATTTTTCCCGTTCGGCGATGATGCGATGAGTGATATGCAAAGACAACCCTCGTATCGATAAGAACCCAACCCGCATGGTTCGGCCGCATCCCACCCAATGCACCTCGCTTACGGCCACATCCGGCAGCAGGATCATGATGCCCAGGCGCTTTGCCTCGGACACATAAGCAAAGACGGAATAAAACCCGCCCTGGTTGCTGATGACCGCGGCCATGAATTCGGCCGGGAAATGGGTTTTCAGATAAGCGGCCTGAAACGAGACCCGGGCGTAAGACGCGCTGTGGGGCTTGCAGAAGGAATATCCGTTGAAGCTCATGATCATCTTCCAGATCTCGGCGATCCGGCCGTCTTCCAGGCCGTTTTTCCGGGCCCCGGCCGCAAACCGCTCCAGATAATCCTTCAGATGGCGGTGGCGGTCTTTGCGGGACATGACCTTGCGCAGGCCGTCAGCCTCGGCGTGAGAAAAACCACCCACGGCCACGGCCACCCGGGACACGTCCTCCTGAAACACCATCAGGCCGAAGGTTTCGGAAAGCACGTCTTCGAGCAGGGGATGGATCGGCTCCCAGGCCCCGCCCCGGAGCCGGCGGATATATTCCTGGATCACGTCATTGGCCGCCGGCCGGATGATGGA
>CAZRES010000250.1:0-2407 GCA_964598885.1 uncultured Desulfobacteraceae bacterium
TCCAGTTGCCCCGCCAGTTGGAAGAGGGTGACTTCGTCGGCAAAGCGGCCCACGAATTGGATGCCGACAGGCAGTCCGCCTTCGGTCCAGTGCAACGGTACGGACATGGCCGGCTGACCGGTAGCGTTAAATACCGGCGTAAACGGCATGAACGCAAAAATCTTCCTGGCGCTTTCATCAATATTGCGCATCAGGTACATGATGCGCCCGGCATTGAGACGGCCCAGCAGTTTCATGGCCAGACCTTCGATTCCCGCCGGCTGGAGTTCGCCAATGGGAATGGGCGGTTTTCCCAGGGTCGGTGTCATGAAAATATCGTAGTTTTCAAAAAATCGCCCCACAACGCGGCCCGTGAGCTTAAGGCGGCGCACGGCCCCGGAAAAATCCGCGGCTGAAAATTGGCGGCCCATCAGGCAGGTCGCCCAGGTGCCGGGCTCAAAATCCCGCCAGGTCGCCTTGCGGCCTGTTATTTTTTCAGCTTCCGTAATATCAGCGGCGGTTTCGCCGCAGACCATGGTGATAAAATCTTCCATAAAGGCATCGCCGTTGATTTCCGGAGCCGCCTCTTCCACTTCGTGTCCCAGGTCCCGCAGCAGATCAGCGGCTGCCATGACGCCCGCGACGCATTCCGGATCGACTTTTGTTTGCAGCAGCGAACGCGCGGTGAAGGCGATTTTGAGTTTTTTCGGCGGGGTTCCGGCAGCTTCCAGAAAGGTCATGGCCGGATTCGGCAGCAGATAGGGCGCGCCAATATCCGGACCGGCCGTGGCATCCAGCATGGCGGCGCTGTCGCGTACCGACCGGGTGATGACATGGTCGCTGGCCAGCCCCTGCCAGGGATCGCTCGCATCCGGTCCAAAGGGCATGCGCCCGCGGGAGGGTTTCAAGCCGAACAGACCGCAGCAGGATGCCGGGATCCGGATGGACCCGCCGCCGTCGTTTCCGTGGGCCATGGGCACGATGCCGGCGGCCACGGCCGCGGCTGATCCGCCGGAAGATCCGCCCGGTGTGCGGGCGGCATCCCACGGGTTGTATGTGGGGCCGAACAGCTCCGGTTCGGTGACCGGGATCTGGCCGAATTCCGGGGCATTGGTTTTTCCCACAATCATCACGCCGGCCTTGCGGTATCGGGCAACGATTTCATTGTCATGTTCCGGGATATAATGGCGAAGAAACCGGCAGCCTTTTCGCGTGGGCGCGCCGGCGACATCGGCCATCAGGTCCTTGACCAGAAACGGCACACCGGCAAAGACCCCCTGGCCGGTCATGGTCGCAGCCTGCCGGCGGGCCTGATCATACAGTTTGCAGATCACCGCGTTGAGTTTTGGATTAACGGCCTCAATCCGGGCAACGGCTTCTTCCACCACTTCCGCTGCCGCAATCTCTTTGCTGCCAACCATCTCGGCCAACCCTAATCCATCGTATTGGTCATATTCTGAAAAGCCCATGAGATTATACCTCCTGTTTTGCAGGTGATCGTAGGCGCGGCTGAAATCAAACAAAAATTAATTCATCACCAAGGTCTACACCGTGGCGGCATCCTGGGGATACACCATTCTGCCGGCGGCGGATATATCGTAGCCTTCCAGCGATCCGGCGATGTTTTTAAATTCCGCATCCTGCAGAATGCCCAGAAAATACTGGACGGGTTTATCAAAGAACCGGTCCCGGATGACAAGCAGATCATAGCGTTCCCAGCGCAGCGGAATAAAATCCAGCCCCAGCAGACCCGCCACCGGCTTGATGCCGGGGCCGATATCGGCCCGGCCGGAAAGCACTTCCAGCCCCACTTCCATGTGGCTGCTGACCTCGTGGTGATACCCGTCGATTTTTTGCGGGTCCATACCTGTTTTTTTCAGTTCCCGGTCGAACAGGAGCCGTGTGCCGGTGCCCACGGCCCGGTTCACCACCCGGAGCTTCGGCTTTTGGAGATCCCCAACACCGGAAATGCGTTTGGGATTGCCCGGCGCCAGCAAGAATCCCTGTTCCCGGCGGCAGAAATTGACCATCACCGGCACCTGGTTGAATTCCCGGTTGGCAAACTCGAAATTATAGTCGGCGCCGTCTTCCTGGAGCAGATGCGAAGCGGCAATATGGCAGAGATCCCGGCGCAGGGCCTGCAGACCGCCCATGCTTCCCAGATTGGCAAATACCGCCAGATAATCCGGCAGGGCGCGATTAAACAGGGAGATGGTTTTTTCCAGGAGCAGATCGTTGGAGCCGGCAAGAACGATCAGCCGGGCGTCCGTGGTTCCGGGACCCTTGGAACCGTCAGGATAATTAAGGGTGCTGGCCTCCACCCACTGATCCACCAGGTGAAGGGGGAACACCCATTTCCCCGTGATTTTGGAGGCGGGCAACCCCTTTTCCGCCACCAGAGTGTAGACCATTTTCTCGTTGACCCCTA
>CAZRES010000251.1:0-2391 GCA_964598885.1 uncultured Desulfobacteraceae bacterium
TCGTCACGGCCTCGGGCCACGGAGCCGAGGCGGCCCTGACCATCTTCCGGGACCGAATTCAAGGGGGAAAAACGGATGCCGCGTTGACAGATGCTTAAGAAGCCCGCGTCTTGTCATACCCGGTGCGCTTGCCGTCAATTTATTTCATATTTCAGAAACAAGGAGCGGCCATGAACATTTTGATCTCTATCGGCATCTTTTTAGGATTATTGATAATATCTTTTATTATTCTTACTGGAATCAACATCCTTCAAGCCGGCCCCAAAACGCCCGACGGCAGGACCATGGCTGAAATTCTCGGCGCCGCGCCGGAAACCGCTCGTTATGATAATGTGGAAAAATTGTCCCGCAAAGACAAGATGCAACTTTTTTATGCCGCCGAAACGCCGGGCATCAACGCGTTAAACGGCGAATATGAGGCAAGACTGCTCAGCGGGGGCGTTCTCGGCCCGTCATCAGCCCTTTTCACTCACCATGTCTTTCCTACGGGCCGGGTGACCCCGCGCACCCGCTGGGTGGGTAAAGGGTTTAAGCCAAATGATGCGAATTCCGGAGTGGGTTATAATCTTTTCAGCCGGAAAAAGCCCGGCGGAAACGCTGAAACCCTTCGCATCCGACCCATGCGGACATCGTTTTCCGTCTCAAAAGTCGGTAAAGACGGCAAGCTTTCCTTTCAGGTGGATTACAGCGCGGACAACGCCGGCATGATTCATTCCATGCGGGATGAAATCCGCCAAATCAATGAAAACCTTTTCATCGGCGCCGGCTATATGGCATTGGGGGGCGGCCCCATGAACCCTGCCCCCTTTGCGCTGATCGGACCCCCCAAACCATGGGTGGGCGTCGATCGATGATCCGGCATCCGGAAAATACCATGACCGAGGATACCCGGGTTCTTGTCAGAACATGTGAAACCTATGACCGGGAGACCATCCGAAACATCGTCGCGGATGGCATGAAAACGCTTGATTTCCAGCCCAGAGGCAACCTGTTTGTCAAACCCAACGTCGTTTACGCTTCCAAAAACGGAAGGTACGGCGCCACGGCCTATACGCATCCCGCGGTCGTGGGCGGGGCGCTGCTGGCATTATCCCATCAGCCGGATGTCTTTCGCATTGACATGGGGGAAAAAACCGCCATCGGATACCCCACCCGCCTCTCCTTTAAATATGCCGGTTATTATAAGGAAATCCAGGCTATTAAAAAAAACGGCCGGGCGCCGATCGGCCTGTTCTGCATCGAGGAGGATCTAAGGGACCGTGTTTTCATCGGCGGACGGGTTCATGACACCCTCCGAATTTCCCGAAAAATGGCCCGGGCCGATGCCCGTATCTATCTTCCGAAACTGAAATGCCATTGCGTCAGCAGCATCACCGGGGCCGTAAAACTCAATATCGGCATCTGCTCCGACGATGAGCGCGCCATCCGCCATGATTTCCTACTCAATGATAAAATCGTCGATCTTCTGGCCGCGGGCATGCCGGATTTTATTGTGATGGATGCCGTTGACGTCGGCGTCGGGAATGAGGCATTTCCGACGCCCAGGCGGCTGGGACTGATCCTCATGGGAACAAACCCGATGGCCATTGATCTGGTAGGGGCCCGCCTGCTGGGCTACGACCGAAAAGACGTGCCCTACCTGCAACGGGCCGTGGAACGGGGATACGCGCCGGCGCATATTGACGATATTACGATAATGGGCGACCTGACAAGCATCGATGACATTGACCGTGCGGCCAAAACCATTCAGCCCTATGACGCGGAATTCTACAAATGGCAGGACATCGGCGCCGAACTGGCACGGATGCGGTCTCCCATCCGGTTTTATTGGGGATATACCGGGAAACAGGAAAAAAGCAAATGTCTTACGGGCTGCATGATGGGCGCAAAGATGTATTTCGCCTTCCTGGAAACATTCGCGGGTGAAGCGGCATTCAAAAACGCCCGCCCGGTAGTGATGGTTATCGGCCAGGTGGATGAACCCATCGACGCCAACGGCCAGGAAGCCTTTTTAATCGGCAGCTGCGCGAGGGCCTCCATCCGCCATGCAAAGAAAATTACCCGGATCGACAACTGTTTCACCACGGCCGTGGACCTGGCCCAGACCATCCGGGGAAGGCTCGGCATGCCCGCGCCGGTTTTCACGCCTTCAGAGGTGATGCCCCTGATTTATAACGCGCTCATCGCGGCCCTTAACAAGATCATCCGCGGGCGATATGTTCAGGACATGGGCCATTTTCTGAAAAGAGGGCTGCAAAAAAGGATATAAAGTGATGGGATCCATCGGCATCAATACCGGCGGCACTGACATATGCCGGCATCGGTGTAGGGGCATCCCAAAATCCCTATTTACCCGGCGATTGATTTTGCGCGTTTTACCTGCCTTGAAAT
>CAZRES010000252.1:0-2366 GCA_964598885.1 uncultured Desulfobacteraceae bacterium
TCCGGGTGCGTGCTTATCGGAACGCTTCCCGCACCATCTCAAGCATGAGCCGAAACATATCGGAAATGACGGAAAACCGGCTGGCGGAGCTTTCAGGCATCGGCAAAGATCTGGCGGGAAAGATCCGCGAAATTGTTGATACCGGCACCCTTGCCCAGCTTGACGAGATCGAACATCAGGTGCCGGCCGGGCTGGGCAAACTGATGAAAATCCCCGGTCTCGGTCCCAAGCGGGTAAAGACGATCTATCAGGAACTTGAGGTCAAGGATGCAGCATCTTTAAAACAAGCCGCCAAAAAAGGAAAGATCCGCCAACTCGATGGATTCGGGAAAAAAACCGAGCAACATATTCTGGAAGAACTGGAAAAACACAAAGAGGGACCGGACCGCCTCAAGCTGTTTGAAGCGGAACAACGGGCCGCTCCTCTGGTGGATTATATGAAGAAATCCCGAAATATCAAGGATATCGCCGTTGCCGGAAGCTTCAGGCGACGCAAGGAAACCGTGGGGGATCTCGATATTCTGGTGACCTGCAAAAAAAGTGCGGACGCAATGGACCGGTTCGTGGATTACGAGGATGTGCAAAAGGTGATATCAAAGGGGAAAACACGGTCAACCATTGTTCTGCGATCGGGTCTTCAGGTGGATCTCCGGGTCATGCCGCAGGTTGCGTACGGGGCGGCGCTTCATTATTTTACCGGCTCCAAGGCGCATAATATCGCCATCCGGAAAATCGGGTTGAAAAAAAAATTAAAAATCAATGAATACGGCGTTTTTAAAGGAAAAAAACGGGTGGCGGGCAAAACGGAAAAAGAGGTGTATGATCAGGTGGGACTTCCGTTTATCGAGCCGGAACTACGGGAAGGCCAGGGAGAAATCGAGGCCGCCCGGGATAATAAACTGCCGGACCTGATCACGCTCGGCGACCTGCGCGGCGAGTTGCACAGTCATACCAAGGCAACCGACGGCAAAAGCACCCTGGAAGAGATGGCCCGCGCCGCAAAAGACCGCGGGTATGAGTATCTGGCCGTTACGGATCATTCGCAAAAAGTGGCCATGGCCAAAGGATTAAATGTTAAACGGCTGGCCGGCCAACTCAAAGATATTGATAAACTCAATGAAAAATTAAATGGGATCCGGCTGTTAAAAGGCATCGAGGTGGATATTCTAGAAGACGGCTCCCTGGATCTGCCGGACGATATTTTAAAGGAACTCGATGTAAGGATCTGTTCCGTGCACTATAACCGTAATTTGTCGCAAAAAAAACAGACGGAACGAATTATCCGGGCCATGGACAATCCCTACTTCAATATTCTGGCCCATCCCACGGGGCGGATGATTAACGAACGGGAGCCCCTTGCCCTGGATATGGAAAAACTCATGAAAGCGGCGGTGGACCGGAACTGCTTCATGGAAATCAATGCGCACCCGGAACGGCTGGATCTGTCAGATCGATATTGCCGCATGGCAAAACAGATGAAGCTGAAACTTGCCGTCTCTACGGACGCTCACAGTGGGATGGAACTGGATTTTATACGGTTTGGCGTAAATCAGGCCAGAAGAGGATGGCTGGAGCCGGATGATGTCGTTAATACAAGGAGTTGGAAGGATTTGAAAACGCTTTTTCAGCCGAAAAAATAAACCACCCTTACAGGGCAAAAGGAGATAAACGCATGCAACCGATCGTCTTGGATAATGATATTACGCTGTATGATGTTTTTAACAACCGGGATCTCAATGATTTAATCAACAACGAATCCGGTCCCTGTGTTTCCGTGTATCTTCCCATGCAGCGGGCGGGAAAGGAAGTTCGCCAGAATTCAATCCGGTTTAAAAACACCATAGAACAGGCCCGGACCATGGTCGCACAGCTTGTGGGCAACCACGGAGAGGAAAAGCTGGGTCTGAATAAGGCTATGGAGCTTTATGACGATTCCTTGTTCTGGAACAGTCAGGATGAAGGGATGGCCTTATTTTTATCTCCCGAAATATCGAAAATTTATCGTCTTCCCTTGCATTTTGAGGAAACCCTTGTGATCGGCGACCGGTTCCATGTGAAACCGGCATTGTCTTTAATTTCGTATGATGTTGATTTTTTTGTTCTGGCGCTCAGTCAGAATGAATGCCGGTTGTATCGCTGTTCACGTCAGCAGTGGCGGCAGGTTCATCCGCGACAGATGCCGGAAAGTCTGGCGGACAGCATGCGATTTGATTTTCAGGAAAAACAACTCCAGCTTCATACCGGAGCTCAGCCCACCCCCTCCCAGGGAAAGCGGGCCGCCATGTTTCACGGGCACGGTGTGGCCAACGATGAAGATAAAGATCGGATATTTCGCTACTTTCAAGATATCAACCGGGCCGTCACGG
>CAZRES010000253.1:0-2360 GCA_964598885.1 uncultured Desulfobacteraceae bacterium
AGCGCCTGCGGTGAAGAAATCGATTTTACCCAATGCAGTCTGGAGGGGGCCGCATAAGCGCCGGTCTCAGTATTCTGCTGCCGCTTTTAACGCCTCTTCGAGCCGGTCGACGCGGATCGTTACGCCGGTGGTGATACTGGCGGTAATTCCAATTATCATCGGTTACCAGGCCTGGGTCTACCGCTTGTTTTCAGATATATTTTTCCGGGAAGGCCGGGTCTGGGAGGAAACGTAGTAATGAAATATCATGGGGCAGTGCTTGTGATGATCGGTGTAATGATGATATTGTCGGTGGTGGCATGGGCACAGCAGAATTTGGATAAAGGCGCCGATATGATTCAATTGAATCTCGACAGGGCCATGGCCGAAGTGGATTTTCCGCACCATGTTCATCAGAATGTGGTCAACGATTGCGATGCCTGTCACATGACGTTTCCCATGGCCGCCGGTATTATCGAGGAAAAAATTACCCGCAGGGAATTCCGCAAACAACAGATTATGAATGATGTCTGTCTGGATTGTCACAGGGCCATGAAAACAGCCGGCCAATCAACCGGACCGGTAGCCTGTAACCAATGTCATATACGGAGATAACTCATGTTCCAGACGGAATAAGAGGACAAAAATACCTCTTATTCTTATTTGTTTGAAAACCCACAACCAAAGGAGGGAAATCATGGATAAGTATGTGTGTCAGATATGCGGATATGTGTATGATCCGGCAAAGGGTGATCCGGACAACGGAATTGAGCCGGGAACCCCGTTTGAAAAGCTGCCTGATGATTGGGAATGCCCTATCTGCGGTGCCTCCAAGGATGATTTCGAAAAAGCATAGAGAAAGTATTTTACTGGTTTCCGGATGACCCTGCGCCGGGACTACCGTCCGGGAACCAGCATTTTGTATTTTCCCGTCACCAGACAGGCTGAAGCCATATAACGTTAAAAGCAGAGGCGACAAAACCCCTGGGCGTTTCGCGATGCCTGGGCAATGAAAGAAGGAGATAAGATGAACCCGGTTGAAATCAGCAAAGGTATATATAACGTGGGTGTCATAGACTGGAATATAAGGGATTTCCACGGCTACTCCACGCACATCGGAAGCACCTATAATGCTTATTTGATCTTAGACGAAAAAACCGTGCTGATCGATACGGTCAAGAAGGGGTTTGAAGATCAGATGCTGGCCAATATATCGCAAATCATCGATCCCAAGAAAATTGACCTGGTAATCAGCAACCATACCGAAATGGACCATTCCGGCGGCCTGCCCCGGGTCATGCATTTTATCGGTGAAGACAAACCGCTTTACTGCTCAAAAATGGGGTTGAAAAGCCTTCCGTCTCATTTTCAGCAGAAATGGAACTACCATGGGGTGGAAAACGGCCAGGAACTCAGCATCGGCAAACGGAGCCTGACCTTTCTGGAGACCCGTATGCTCCACTGGCCCGACAGTATGTTCTCGTATTGCAAACAAGACCAGATCCTGTTTTCCAGCGATGCGTTCGGCCAGCATTACGCCGGATATGATCTGTTTGACGACCTGGTGGGCGATGCCATTATGGAGCATGCGAAAAAATATTTCGCCAATATCCTGCTGCTCTATGCTCCCAAGATTTTAAAACTGATCGAACAGGTCAGTGAGATGGGCCTTGCCATCAAGGTGATCTGCCCGGATCACGGGATCATGTGGCGAAAAGACCCGGGAAAAATTATCCAGGCCTATGCGGACTGGAGCGCACAAAAACCCAGAAAAAAGGCCGTTGTCGCCTATGATACCATGTGGCACAGCACCCAGCACATGGCCGAGGCCATTGCCGACGGGATCGCCGCCCAGGGCGTCGACGTTCGGCCCATGCACATCCGCAGTTCGGACCGGAGCGATATCATGACCGAAGTACTTGATGCCGGGGCCGTGGTGGTGGGTTCACCCACCCTTAACAACAACCTGTTCCCTACGGTGGCCGACCTGCTGACCTACATGAAGGGTCTTAAACCCAAAAACAAGATCGGAGCGGCATTCGGATCCTACGGCTGGAGCGGGGAGGCCGTCAAACTCATCAATCAGGAGTTGGAGGCCATGGGTTTTGACGTCATCGACCCGGGATTACGGGTTCAATACGTGCCGGATCAGGCCGGTCATCAGGCCTGCGTGGACCTGGGCGCGCGGATCGGGCAGAAAATTATCGAGGTGACGGCCGCGGGCAAATGAAAATTCCGGTGGTGGAACTCAGCGACTGCACCCGCTGCGGCGTTTGCGCGGACCTCTGTCCGGCGGTGTTCCAAATGACCGATGCCGGGTTCATCTGGGTGGCGGATCTGCCCGAATACCCGGAAGCCGAGGTGGACGAGGCGATCAAGCA
>CAZRES010000254.1:0-2354 GCA_964598885.1 uncultured Desulfobacteraceae bacterium
TTGCACTGGCCGACATCCAGCAGGCGGGGAATGCCGCCGATATCGCCGAGCTGCTTGTCAAAGAACCGGAACTTGCCGCAGGCCAGGGTCAGCACCACGCAGTCTTCGGGCACTTTTTCAACAAATTCGGTGTAGTAATTGCGGCCCGGCTTGGCGCCGTCGCATCCGGCCACCAGGAAGAAGTGCCGGATCTGCTTGTTTTTCACGGCATCAATGACCGCACCGGCCACATTCATGACCGCGTTTCGGGCAAATCCCACCATAACCGTCCCTTTATCGGAGTCTTTCTCAAACCCGTTCATTTCCAGGGCCTTGTTGATGGCGGGCGTGAAGTCCTTGTCCGCGATGTGGGTGATGCCGGGCCATCCCACCAGCCCGGTGGTGAAGATGTTGTCCTGATAGGACTCTTTGGGCTTCTGGATGCAGTTGGTGGTCATGACAATGGCCCCGGGAAATTCGGCGAATTCTTTTGCCTGATTCTGCCAGGCCGTGCCGTAATGGCCGTAAAAATGGCTGTATTTTTTCAGTTCCGGGTAACCGTGGCAGGGCAGCATTTCGCCGTGGGTATACACATTGATCCCTTTGCCCTGGGTCTGCTTGAGAATCTCTTCCAGGTCCTTGAGATCGTGGCCGGAAACCAGGATGGCCTTTCCTTTTTTAGCGCCCAGGGGCACGTTCGTGGGAACGGGATGGCCGTATTTGCCCGTATTGGCCGCATCCAGCAACTCCATGGCCTTGAGGTTGATCTCGCCGCATTTGAGCACCAGGCCCAGGAATTCATCGGCGCCTTTGGTATTATCCAGGGTGGCGGCCAGGCCTTCGTGGATGAAATCGAAAACCGCCGGATCGGTTTTGCCGAGAATGGCCGCATGATCCGCGTAGGCAGCCACGCCTTTGATGCCGTAGGCCAGAATTTCCTGGAGGGAAAGGATATCCGGATTGACATCGGATCGGGCCTTGATGCCCACGGACTCGCCCTGGGTCACCCGGGCTTCCCGGGTATCCGCCGGGGTGAAAACGGCCGGACCGTCGGTATAATCTGTCCATCCGCCGGCTGTGTCGATCTGGGTTTTCAGGGCCTTGCGATGGGCTACGGTCTTGTAGATAAGATCTTCAATCCGGGCCGGGTCAAAATCCACATTGGTCAGGGTGGAAAAAATCGCCTCGCAGGCAAACCGGTCAATGGCTTCGTCCCGGATGCCGACTTTACGGCCTTCCAGCGCCATCAGAGACAGGCCCTTGACCGCGTAAAGAAGCAGATCCTGTAAGGCCGCCACGTCGGGCTGTTTGCCGCATACGCCGATTTTGGTGCAGCCTTCGCCCTTTGCCGTCTGTTCGCATTGAAAACAAAACATGGTGTTTCTCCTTTCGAGTTTTCGGTTAAAAAAATTGTGGATGGTCGAATAAATAATCCGAACCGTCGTTTTGATTTCTTTTTAACCGATTCTCGAGACAAACTTCCTTGACTTAGGTCAATGGATGAAATTTTTTTTATTTTTGATAATACTGCATGGCCTCGGGAATCAAAGAGCGGATATTTTCGATGCGGTTTTGATCTGATGGATGAGTGCTCAGAAATTCAGGAGGCGACGCTCCGCTCTTTTGCGCCGCCATGCGCTGCCAGAAACCGATGGCCGCGTTCGGATCATATCCGGCCATGGCCATAAAAATCAAGCCCAGCCGGTCGGCCTCCTTTTCATGGAGTCGGGAGTAGGGAAGGATGAGGCCGACCTGGGCTCCCAGACCGTAAGCCGCCATCCAGAGCTGCCGGGTGGCTGCGGGTTTGGTGCGCAGGGCTTCGGTCAGAGCGATGCTGCCGAACTGGGCCAAAAGCCCCTGGCTCATCCGTTCATTGCCGTGTTTGGCGACAGCATGGGCGATTTCGTGACCCATGACCACGGCCAGGCCGTTTTCATCCCGGGTCAGGGGAAGAATTCCGGTATAGAAGACCACCTTGCCGCCGGGCATGCACCAGGCATTGATTTCCTGACTTTCTACCAGATTAAATTCCCAACTGTAATTTTTCAGTTCATCGGCGTGGTTGTTTTCGATCAAATACTGCTCCACGGACTCAGCAATGCGATTGCCCACCCGTTTGACCATGGCTGTTTTTTGTGCATCCGTGCTCAGGGTGTGTTCTTCCAGGAATTGATCGTACTGCTGAAAGCTCATGGAGAGCATGGATGACATGGGCACAATGTTGAGCTGCTGTCTTCCGGTAATGGGAACGGTGGTGCATGCCGTCAAAAAGATGATCAGCATCATGGTTATGGATAAATTTCGAATTGCCATGGGTGTCTCCTCAAATGGTAACCATTTTGGAATTTATCGTTAATCGTTTATATCATGATTTC
>CAZRES010000255.1:0-2337 GCA_964598885.1 uncultured Desulfobacteraceae bacterium
TTGCCAGCCGCCTGGTGTCCAAAGAAAAGCTGGCCGAGACCGCCGGGGAACTGGCCCGGGTCATGGCCGGCAAAACGCCGCTTGCCCTGCGCATGACCAAAGAGGCCATCAACGTCAACATGGATGCCGGTGGTCTGGAGGCCTGCCTGCACATGGAAGATCGCAACCAGATGATGATCCTGTATTCGCTGAAACTCACCGCGCCGCCCCGTAAATCCTGAGTTGCGATTTCAGCCAGGTTCACAGCACACCCAATGCGAATGCCGCTTTGGGACAAATTGGATTGTCAATTTTTAAAGTGTCGTTAAATCAGAGGCTTCCGGCTTCATCAATTTCAGTGAAAGGATGGTGGCTCATGGCAAAGAAAATTCTTCGAACCAGACTCTGCCATATGCTCGGCATTGAATATCCCATTTTAAGTGCGGGCATGGGGCCGAGCCTGGTGGGGGAAAAAACCGGCGCGCCCGTAGAGCTGGCGGTGGCCGTATCCGAAGCCGGCGGACTGGGCGTTCTGGGCGCGGCCGGGTATTCGGTGGATGAAATGATCGATGCCATCCGGGAGATCAAAAAACTCACGGACAGGCCGTTTGGCGTGGATCTGCTGCTTCCGGGAGATATTGTGGCCGGCGGCGATCCGCCCGACGGTGGCGCCAAAGAGATGCCTCTTTCCGGGCTATTGAAAACCCTGCCAAAGGCCCATTATGAGTGGCTGGTGAAAACCCGGGAAGAGATGAACCTGCCCGGGGTAGAGCTGATGGTGGGGCTGGATGCCACGACATTCCGGCCCCATGCCGCGGTCAGGGCGTGCATTGAAGAGAAGGTCCCGCTGTTTTGCGCGGGTCTCGGCAACCCCGGTTTTATGGTCAAAGACGGCCACGCCGCGGGAATGAAAGTGCTGGGCATTGCCGGAAACGCCAAAAATGCCAGACGGATTGCCGAATCCGGCGCGGACCTTGTGGTGGCCCAGGGGTATGAAGGCGGGGGCCATACCGGGCGGGTGGGTTCGATGGCCCTCTGGCCCCAGGCCGTTGACGCGGCCGCGCCGACGCCGGTGCTGGCGGCCGGCGGGATCGGCGATGGACGGGGCATTGCGGCGGCCCTGGCCATGGGATGCGCCGGCGTCTGGGTCGGCACCCGTTTTCTGGCATCTGAGGAAAGCGGCGCCATGGATATTCAGAAAAAAACCATTCTCAAGGCAACCGATGAGGACACCCGGCGGACTTACATCTACACCGGCAAAACCTCCCGGGCCATCTACAACCGGTTTCATGACCTCTGGGATAAATCCGGCCTGGAGCCGCTTCCCTTCCCCATGCAGGTGCTGCTGGCATCGGCCATGGTGGAAATGTTCAACCAGGCCGGAAATGAGGAATATGTCGGCCCGTTTTCCGGACAGATCGCCGGTATGATCACGGAAATAAAGCCGGCCGCTCAGATAGTAACCGACATGGTGGAAGAAACCGTCGATATCCTGTCGCGCAAACTTCCGGAAAGCGTTGTTGTGAGAGGCTAAAGGGCGGCAAACTCGGAGTGTTCCGACGCTGAGGTTTATTGCCATCACCGGTGAAACGCTGGAAAAGACGAGAAAATAAATGGGTTGCGAATAAACGCGGGAGGGGAAATGGGCGTCGCGGATCACGTCGTTGTGGAAAGAGACGGCCGGGTGGCCGTGGTGCGGCTTTGCCGCCCGGAAAAGAAAAACGCTTTGTCGCTGTCCATGCTGGAGCGGCTGACGGAACTGGCAGCCGGGTTTGCGGCGGATCCCGGGCTTTCCGCCGTGATTCTCACGGGCGGCCCGGAATGTTTTTCGGCTGGCGTGGATTTATCTGATCCGCGATACGCGGACCTGGTCAGCCGGAGTCTGGCGGAAAAGCGGATTATCATGGAGATCGCCCCCAGAGCCTGCCGGGCCTGGGAAGCTCTGCCGCAGACCACCCTGGCGGCCATGGAAGGATTTAGCGTGGGAGGAGGGCTTTCCCTGGCGGTTTCCCTGGATTATATCGTCATGGCCGAATCCGCCTGGACCCGCGCCCCGGAAATCGACTGGGGCATGAACATGAGCTGGGGCACGCTGCCGCGCCTGATCCGCCTCATCGGACCGGCCCGGACCAAACGCATGATTATCCTGGGAGAAAAGATCACGGCATCCCAGGCAGTTGACTGGGGACTGGCCCAATGGATTTCACCGGACGGACAGGCCCTGGAAAAAGCGCTTTCCGTGGCCCGCCTTGCCGCGGAAAAACCCGCGGTCCCGGCCGCCATGACAAAAGAGACGGTCAACGCCCTGTCCGGCGCCCTTGATCACCTCGCCGCCCACATGGACCGGGACCAGTTTCT
>CAZRES010000256.1:0-2322 GCA_964598885.1 uncultured Desulfobacteraceae bacterium
GAACCTGCGACCTACGGATTCGTAGTCCGGCGCTCTATCCGGGCTGAGCTACGGGCGCTTGAAAACCGCTTACATATGCCATGTCGGGCTGATTGTCAATGAGAAGTTTCGGTTTTTTGGTTATAACTTGACTGGATATGAAATTTTTTATAAAGCGTTTGTGCTGGGATGACAACCGTTATGGTGTAGGATCAGCAATTTTGATGCCGCCGAATGCGCGGCTTTTTTTTAACGTTTATCGGATAGGTGAGAGATTTACCATTGCCTGGACCAGACAATGACCGGACGTCACACGCAGCATGTCTTGATTCGCACATGAAAATGGCGCTGGAAGAGGCCAAACGAGCCTTTCGGGAAGATGAAGTGCCGGTGGGGGCCGTGCTGGTGGGAGCCGACGGCAAGGTGATGGCGACGGACCACAACCGGACCATCGGATTAGCCGATCCGACGGCCCATGCGGAAATCCTGGCCATTCGGCGGGCGGCAGCGGTGGTCGACAACTACCGTCTGCCGGGAACCACCCTTTATGTGACCAATGAACCGTGTATCATGTGCATGGCAGCCGCCATTCATGCCCGCATCAGCCGTGTCGTCTTTGGCGCGGAGGATCCGAAATGGGGTGGGGCCGGCTCCCTGTATCGTCTCCAGGATGACAACCGGCTTAATCATCGTCCCGACATTATACAGGGAATCTGCGAGAATGCCTGCCGTCAGATAATGGTGGACTTTTTTAAATCAAAACGCCATAAGGACTATTGCGCCGGAGACGGCCGGATGCAAGATCAAACCATAATTTAGCGATATGCGAACACAGAAGGAGTCGGAATTTGGCCAATATCGTGATTGTCGGGACCCAGTGGGGGGACGAAGGCAAGGGTAAAATCGTGGACATGCTGGCGGAATACGCCGACTATGTCATCCGTTTCCAGGGCGGCAACAACGCCGGTCACACCATGGTGGTAAATGGAGAACAGTTTATCAGCCATCTGGTGCCGTCGGGGATTCTCCAGGGCAAAGTCTGTCTGATCGGAAACGGTCTGGTGGTGGATCCCGAAGTGCTTTTGGAGGAAATCGATTATCTTTCCGACCGGGGAATCGATGTAAGCCCGGATAAGCTCAAAATCAGTGAAAAAGCCCACTTGATCATGCCTTATCATAAGCATGTGGATGTTGCCAGGGAAGCGGCAAAAGAAAACAAAATGATCGGCACCACCGGACGGGGCATCGGACCCTGCTACGAAGATAAGGCTTCCCGTCACGGTATACGGATGAGCGATCTGTTGAACCCGGCAAAATTTGAGGAAAAAGTCCGGCTCAACGTCGAGGAAAAAAATTTCCTGCTTACCCGTTTCTTATCAGCGGAGCCGGTGGATGCTGATGACATCATTAAGCGCTTTTCCGTTTATCGCGAGCGGATCGCACCGTATATCACCGACGTTTCGGTGTTTGTCAACGCCGGTATCCGTGCGGGAAGACAAATCCTTTTTGAAGGGGCCCAAGGGACTCATCTCGACATTGATCACGGCACGTATCCTTATGTGACATCGTCGAATACGGTTTCCGGCAATGCATGCTGCGGCGCCGGCGTCGGACCCGGACAGATCAGCGGCGTTACCGGAATCGTCAAAGCCTATACCACCCGGGTGGGAGAGGGGCCGTTCCCAACCGAACTCTTTGATGAAGTGGGGGATCAAATTCAAAAAAACGGCGCTGAGTTTGGCGCCACCACAGGCCGAAAACGCCGGTGCGGCTGGCTTGATATGGTATTGCTGCGCAATGCCGCCCGACTCAATGGATTGACCGGAACGGTCCTTACCAAGCTGGACGTGCTTGGCGGACTTGACCCGTTAAAAATCTGTGTTCAATATCTGTACAACGACAGCGAAATCCTGGATTTCCCAGCGGATTTGGATGTATTGGCAAAATGTCGGCCGGTTTATATCACCCTGCCGGGATGGCATGAAGATATTTCCGGCGTACGTTCTTTCGAGGATTTGCCGGAGAACACGAAAAATTATCTGCGCCGCATCGAGGAACTGATGGAAACGCCGATTGAAATGATCTCCGTTGGTCCGGGCCGGGAACAGACGATTATGGTCAAAAATCCCTATACCTGACTTCCGGTCAGTATGGCGGCTTTTTGCGAAAATATCATCTTTCAGACCATTGAAAAAACCCTTTCAATGCAATGATAATTTTTGATTGACAATCCCAAAAGAGTCCATTAAGAATGGCTACCACAAGTCGGGACGTGGCTCAGTCTGGAAGAGCACAGCGTTCGGGACGCTGGGGTCGCTGGTTCAAATCCAGCCGTCCCGACCA
>CAZRES010000257.1:0-2282 GCA_964598885.1 uncultured Desulfobacteraceae bacterium
CTTTTCCGATTTATCGCGGCCATGGCCATGGGCGCGGCGCGCAGCGCCTGTGAAAAGGCATCGGCCTACGCCCGGCATCGCTACCAGTCCGGGAAAATAATTATTCATCACCAGGAGATACAGCGCCTCCTCGGCAGCATGAAGATGAAACTTGCCATGGGAACGGCCGGATATTTCAACAGTTTTGACGAAAATTCGGTCTTTTCCCGGTTTGAAGCCCCAAAGCCGTCATTGGTCAAGGTCTTCTGCACGGATGTTGCTCTTGAAATTACAATGGATGCGATACAGATTCATGGCGGGTACGGATATCTGCATGAATACGGTCTTGAAAAAATCATGCGGGATGTAAAGGTTCTGCAACTGTTGCTCGGGCGGAATCCCAAATGCCTGATCAATGCTATTTCCGAAGAGATTCAGCATGACCGGTAACCCAAACACCATGCAGCTGGAAGGTTTCAGCGAATCTGATCTGTACTGGCTGTCCCTGCCCTACCCGGTTCGGATATCCAGACGCATCCGGGAAAAGAAAATGGATGAGGCGGTGAGGCTCTGCGAGGAGATGAAGACGTCGCAAATCCTGCTCCATGATTTTTTTGCCGATTCTTGCACGATCATGTGGAGCTGGGTCGGAAACACCATGGGAGAAGGCGCGGTGGAGTCCATGTTCCGTTACATCTTTGCCCAAAGCGCGAAACGCCAGTATTTCGATGCCGCAAGGGCCCAGACCATGCCCCACCTGACAGTGGACCTTCTGGCCCGATCCTGGCGCGCTCACTGCTGTTTCGGCGCCGGCGCGCACCCCGGCGCCTTCAGCATTACCGAAGATGACGAAAAATTTACGTTTCATCTTCATCCCTGCGCCAGCGGAGCGCGGCTGTGGCGCAACGGGCGCTATGAGCCGGGACAGGGCGGCAGGCTGTCGGACGAAAAGCATCCCTGGACCTATCAGCGAAGCGGTTTTCCCTATTATTGCATTCACTGCGCGTTTTTAAATGAAATTCTGCCCTGTGAGTCTGCTTACGGGTTTCTGTTATGGCCGGTGGATCCTCTCCTGCACAAAGATGACGAATGCGCCTGGCACGTTTATAAGGATCCGGATCTGATACCAGACCGTTACTACCGGCGCCTGGGCCTGATTCCGCCTCCGAAAAAAAGCCGGAAAAACCATCCGGCTTCCGGCCATCGATTCTTTACCAAACGCGAACTTGCGGACATGGCCAAGCCCATGCCGGACCGGATAATCCGCTGCATCCAACGCGGCTTTTATCAAAACGCCCTTGCATTATGCCGGGAAATCAGGGGGGAATTCCTTGCCCTCCACGACCTGTATGTAATGATGATCGTGTCGACATTGACGTTTATTGCCGATGCATCGGGCGAAGAATCGTTGGGCGATGTACTGGAACTGCAGTATCGCAAGTGCGTCGAAGAACCCGTGCTGGCCCGAACGGATATGCAATCTGCGCGAGCAACGGTTGCCTTTCTCGCCAACAAGATTTTCAGCACGGACAACTGCAACCGGACCGGATACCACCCCGGTAAATTCCAGATCAGGCAGGACGACCGGCACATTTCTTTTGTTCTGGATCCATGTGGAAGCGGCGGTCGGCTGATCCGTGCCGGCAGCTATCAGGCCATGCCCTTTTTGAAACGGCTTCAGGAGAAGACGGAAAATTCCCTGGCCTGCCACGCGGCCCATCACCTACCCCTGCCGGCAAAACTGCTGGAGATGATATTTCCTTTTACGGTTACCCACTTTACCCAGCGAAAACCTTACCACCAGGGCAGAACCAAACAGGCCCATGACTGGTCGTTCCATAAATCCGACATTCCCTATTACTGCTGCCAGTGCGGTATGATTCAGAAAAAGCTTGCCGGTTGCGGCCTGACCATTCATCCGCCTCTAAAAGACAAGGATCCATGCATATGGCGACTCAAAAAACATTAACGGAATAAAGGAAAGCTGCCATGTCCAACAGAGCAAATGCCGGCCATTCGAAACCCATGTTCGAAAAAACCAGAAACATCGCCTTTTCCATCCGGCGGAAACTGAAAAGGGTCTTTCTGGGTCAGCTCTTTGAAATACGGGCCAATACCCGGCCGGATTTTCCGGTGCTGACATTTGAAAACGGGCCTTATCCGGAAGTGGTTCAGACATTCCGGGATCTCCATGAAAACTCCCACCGGTTTGCCCTCGCCCTTCTGGATGCGGGATTGGAAAAAGGAGATAAATATGCAGCCATCATGTACAATTACCCTGAAATGATTCACCTGATGGCCGC
>CAZRES010000258.1:0-2280 GCA_964598885.1 uncultured Desulfobacteraceae bacterium
CGATGCCGGTCGGCTCCAGGAATTCGAAAATCATCAGTAAGGAGGCCAAATGGCCGATAAAAAGCAGCAATCGACAGCCTATGAAAAGGCGGATCAAATCCGGACCAAAGTCAGTCAAATCTTTAGCCCTGTGCGGGGCAAGAAGGTGCATTTAACACCGGAGGAGAGGGTTCGCCAAGAATATCTTAAAATCCTGACGGATGAGTATGGATACAGCATCGAGCAAATTGGTGAGGAAGAATCCGTCACCGGCCGGGGCTCGGCCCAGGCCCGGGCCGATTTCCTGATCTGGCGAAGCGTTCAGGAGCGAAGGGAAAATCGACCTGCCATGATTGTTGTGGAATGCAAGGCCGACAACATCACCATCAGCGATAAAGATTATTTCCAGGGCGACAACTATGCGCGCCGCGAAGGGGCGCAGTTTTTCGTAACCCATAATAATCGTGAGACGCGTTATTGGCGGGTCCGCACGGATCGCCGCCCCGGCTATCTCGAAGAAATTGAAAACATCCCTCATGCCGACGCCACGGATGAGGAAGTCAAAAAACTCATCAACCGGCTTAAAATTTTCAAGGAAAACGAATTCGCCGACCTCCTGCACCAATGCCACAACGTCATCCGCAATCGGGAACACCTGGACCCGGCCGCCGCTTTTGACGAAATCGCCAAAGTGCTTTTCGTCAAAACCCATGTTGAACGGGATATGAAGGAAAAACGGCGGCACCAGAATCGGTTCACCCTGGATTATTTGCGCACGTTGCCTGGCCAAAACCCCTTGAATCTTTTGTTTAGCGATACCAAAGACGCCTATCAGTCCGACGCGATTTTCACGGATGCGGAAAAAATCAATCTGAGACCCGCCACCGGCGAGGAAATCGTCAAATTGCTGGAACGGTATAATCTTTCCGATACCAGCGAGGATGTAAAAGGCATTGCCTTTGAACGGTTCCTGGGCCGGACCTTCCGGGGCGATATCGGCCAGTTCTTTACCCCGCGCACCATCGTTGAATTCATGGTGCATATGGTCGCTCCCCGGGAAGGGGATGTGGTCTGCGATCCGGCCAGCGGTTCCGGCGGGTTTCTGATCCGGTTTTTCGAAATCGTCCGGGAACAGATACTGGCCGACGTGGACCGCCAGTATCAGGCTTTTGCCGCCGAGGTGACGGACCGAAAACTTTCCGAGAAGCGGCGAGCCGAGCTTTTGCAGGAAAAATTCGACGACCTGCAAGCCACTATTGACCAGCGGAACCAGGATTCCCGATTGTGGAAACTGGCCAACCGTTGCATATACGGCTGTGACGCCAACGACCGCATGGCCCGCACTTCCAAAATGAACATGATCATGCACGGCGACGGGCACGGCGGTGTTCACCATCATAACGGTTTTATCAACGTTAACGGCATTTTTGAGGACCGATTCGATATCATCCTGACCAATCCCCCCTTTGGCGCCAATGTGGAAGCCACGGACAAAATCTCCAGCGGAGATGTCCGGACCACCGATGAACAATACCAGCGCTATGCCCAATGGTACGGCCAGGCATACAAAGACGCCCAGGAGCGGGTCCGGCGGGCCGCCGACGGCAACGCGCCCATCGCCTCCCTTTTCGACCTGCCCTACGGCGGCGACAAGGCGGAAAACGGGGCGAAAAAACTGGGCAAGATCAAAACGGAAATCCTGTTTCTCGAACGATGCCTTGCCTTGCTCAAGCCGGGCGGGCGCCTGGGAATCGTCCTGCCCGAGGGGATATTCAACAACCCTTCACTTGCCTATGTGCGGGAATTCTGCGAGGACCGGGCCTTTGTCCGCGCCGTGGTCAGCCTGCCCCAGGAAACCTTTTATTCCGCGGGCGCGTCGGTAAAAGCGTCCCTGCTCTTCATGCAGAAATTCACCGAGGCGGAGGCCGCCGATTTTCAGGCCAAACGGCAAGCGGCCATAGCGGAAATCGACGCCAGATACCAGCCGGAAATCGCGGCCAAAATCGCTGAATTCCAGCATTGTATTGATGCTGCCGCGGAAAACATCAAATCAGCCAAACCGCCGATTCTCGCCGAACGCAAAAAAATGACCGATCAGGAAATTCAGGCCGCCGTGAAAGCCGCCAAAGCCGCCGCCGAACAGGTTCCGGCATGGAAAGCCCAAATCGCGGAAGCCCGGCGCGAATGGCGGGCCTATGAAAAACAAATGGCCGAAATCAAAACCCGGGAGGCCCGGCAACTGCTCAAGGAACGCTTTGATTATCCGGTGTTTCTCTATGACGCCCATCATGTGGGCATCAC
>CAZRES010000259.1:0-2273 GCA_964598885.1 uncultured Desulfobacteraceae bacterium
ATGATTCTTTCGTCTGAAACCAGCCACCTGTTCTGGATGGAAGACTTAAACGTGCCCATGGCCATTGCCACCCGTAAAATCATCCCCAAGGGATCGGTGCAGAAAGCCTTGAAGCTCATCCCGGCCTTAAAACCGGCTTTTGCCATGTATCCGGAAGTGTTGAAAGAATTCGGACGAGAAGATCTGCTGCAAAAACGGACGGCGCGAAAATCAAAAAAACGACTTCCGCTATCCACTCTTTTGGATATTTTTCGAAAAAAGGAAATCCATCCAAATCTTTCCCCCGCATTTCCCATGACCTTTACTAACGCCCCGGCCCCGGCCCCGCCGCCCTTGAACGCCGAGGCCAGGCATTTCACGGACAAGGACCTGCTGAAAACCATGTGCGTGATCCGGGCCTTTGAACAACACCTGGCCGCCGCGTTTACCGAAGGAAAACTTCCCACCGAAGCAATTCATCTCTCCATCGGCCAGGAAGCCGTGGCCGCCGGGGTCTGTATGAACTTAAGAGACAGCGATTACCTGAACACCACCCACCGGGGCCACGGCCATATCATTGCCAAGGGGGCGGATTTGAACCGGATGATGGCCGAACTCTACGGCAAGGCCGAGGGTCTGTGCGCCGGCAAGGGCGGGTCCATGCATGTGACCGACGGCAGCCGCGGCGTGCTGGGGGCCAACGGCATTGTGGGGGCCGGCTATCTCCTGGCCATGGGCGCGGGCATGACCATCCGTCACCAGAAACGGGGTGACATCTCCGTGGTGATCGCGGGCGACGGCAGCGTGAACCAGGGCATGTTCCATGAGGCCATGAACATGATCGCCGTGTTTGACCTGCCGGTTCTCGTGGTGGTGGAAAATAACCTTTACGGCGAATTCACCCGCCTGGAACGGCATTCGGGCATCACCGAAATCCACAAACGGGCCGACGCTTACGGAATCGCATCCATGCGCCTTGACGGCAACAATGTAAAAGAAGTGTATGCGAAAGTCGGGGAAATCATCGCCGACATGCGGACAGACGGCAAGCCCCGTCTGCTGGAACTCATGACCTACCGCTGGCACGGTCACATGGAAGGCGACCCCGAGCTTTACCGGGATGAGACGGAAAAGGCATCCTACCGGGAACAGGACCCCATCGCCCGGTTGATCGCTGAAATGCGCGACAGCGGCACGGCTTCCGAAAGCGAGATCGACGCCATTCAAAAGGCCGCTGAAGATGACGTCAGCGCCGCGGCCGCATTTGCCATCCAGGCTGCCGAACCCGATGCCGGAGCCCTGATGACCGACGTTTACACCCCGGAACCCCAAACCGTTTTCAACGGCGTCATCAGGCCGTCCGGCGACCGGGAGGCCTCCATGGCCCAGGCCGTCAACGAGGCCATTGCCGAGGAAATGGAAAAAAACGACGCGGTTTTTCTGTGGGGCGAGGATGTGACCCTGGGCGGATATTTCAATGTCACCGAAGGGCTGGTGGACCGGTTCGGGAAAAACCGGATCATCGACACGCCCATCAGCGAATACGGCATTGTGGGCGGGGCCGTGGGCGCGGCCATGACCGGCATGCGGCCTGTGGCCGAGATCCTGTTTTCGGATTTTCTGACCTGCTGCATGGATCCCATCATCAACCAGGCCGCCAAGCTGCGCTATATGACCGGCGGCCAGGTATCCATCCCGCTGACCATCCGCACGCCGCTGGGAAGCGGCATCGGCATGGCGGCCCAGCATTCCCAGTCCATGGAAAAATTCTTCTTCGGGGTCCCGGGCCTGATGGTGGTAGCGCCGTCCGACCCATATACGGCCAAGGGCCTTTTGAAATCCGCCATCCGGCTCAACAACCCGGTGATTTTTTTCGAGCACAAGCTGATGTACGCCGAAACCGGAAAAATCCCGGCCGGCGAATACACCCTGCCCCTGGGAAAAGCCCTGATCCGCCGATCCGGAGCAGATGTCACCCTGGTCACCCACCTGCTGGGTGTCGGCATTTGCCTGGAAGCCGCCGAAATGGTCCGCGCCGACGGCATCGGCGTGGAGGTCATCGACCTGTGCACCCTTTATCCCATGGACACCCTTACCATTCTGCAATCCGTTAAAAAAACCGGACGACTCATCACCGTGGAGGAAGGCCCGTACACCGGCGGCATCGGTGCGGAAGTCATCGCCCGGGTGACGGTTGCCGGATTCGGGGTGCTGAAAACCGCGCCCGTCCGCATGGCCGCGCCGGAATGCCCGATCCCTTACGCCAAAAACCTGGAAAACGCCATGATGCCCGC
>CAZRES010000260.1:0-2270 GCA_964598885.1 uncultured Desulfobacteraceae bacterium
GGCACATCACCGGGGAAATCCCATGTGACGGTTTTTCGGGCGTGTTCCGTTTCAACGGCCATAAGCGCTTGTTTTTTTTGGTCATAGTAGCGCAGCACGCCGTCGATCCAATCCTGCACACGTCGGCATACCGCCACGATCTCCGATCGGCCGTCGGCGATAGCTCGGGCCGCATACCCGTTTAGCGTGGCCTGTGTTCCGGCGTCATAGTAGCCATAAATATGGCGCTGCAACTCGGCGTTGAGGCGATCGACCGTCTGGTCAGTCCAGTATTGCAAGGCATCATGGGCCGGGGCGGGCAACGGATGCCGGATGATGTCATACTGCACCATTGCGGCGGGGTCCTCCGGGTCAGAGTTTTCCACCTCGCGGCAGTTGTACGGGACCAGTATCATCCCCTGGAGCCGCTTTATGCGCGGCATTTCATTGGCAGTCGGCATGTAATCTCTCCTTATCCTTTTCAGCAAATTGAATGGTCAAATACTTACCTGATTGATTTTTGTCATATCGACTATCCTGAATTCTAAATCCGGTAATTAATATTTGATGGTTAAGAATGTCGTCTATCCGCCGCTTCGCGCCGTCCAGCGGGCCGATTTCATCGGCCGCGAAGTCCGAAAAGGTTGGATAGCCCGACATCCGTCCTCCTAATTTTAAACAACATTTACATAAGCGAGCAGGCGCGCACCGACAGTCGCAGCCGAAGACGACGAGGCGTTAGTCGCATGCCGACAACCGACCCCCGCAACGTCGTCATTCGACAGATCGCCGCCGACCCGCACGACCCGCCAGCCCGTGGAAGTGGACACGTAAAGATAGTCCGTGATATATGATCCGCTGTCGGCTCCGCCGCCGATCACTGTCGGCCAAAACGGCATCAGGCGACTCAGGTTGGCATATACATTTTTGATATAATCATGCGATGCTCCCGCGCCGATGCTGATATTGCCGGCGTTACTGTATCCGGTGGCTGTGTCATCGGCGAAATCATCCGGATCGGCGGACACGTAAACCGTATGGCTTCCGGATGCAAAACTGACATTGATGCCGTCATTAAACACCCACACATTTCCGAAAACATTTTCAATCCCGCGATAACTGTTTCCATCCCCTTTAGCGGTCCCATCGCCTACGCTGCCAGATACATTGCCCAGGGCGACCGATACACCCGCCGGGGAGGCTTTGGCGTAATCCCAGGTTCCGCCGCCGGTATATCCCGGCAGGGCCGTTTGAGAATTCCAGGTTTTATATTCCGTCAGGAATAAAATCTGGATAATTTCATGGGCGGCATGAGACATTTGCGCGAAACCGGTCCCGGCCGACGCGCACTGGGTTCTGAATTGCGGCCGTGTGCGATCAGTAAATGGATTCGGGGTAGGGTTGGTGGTGTACCCGGAAGTGTCTTTGATCACCGACCCCACCACGGCAGCTACCGCATCCGTCATCGCCAGGCCTTGGAACGCGCCGACATATAGCTTATCATGTCCGTTGAACCCTTCCGGTATCCACGCCTCGTTCGCGCCGAATGAAAAATACTCCTCGCTGACCAGAAAATAATGGTGCATACCGATGGTGATCACCATCATGTAAAACGCAGGGATCTCCACCATCACCTGTCCGTCGGTTCCCTCCAGGTTCGCGCCGATTTCGTAGCTTTCGCCAGACACAAAAATATCGGCATCAAGGGTCAGGTCGCCATCTGCCACGGCCGTGATCTGGGCATAGGTATCATCCGTGCTGTTATAGATATAATCTCCCACGCGAGCCAGCCCGCCCGTGTCGAAATTAACGCCGCTGTCAATCAAATGGCTGGCTGTGGTGCCGTCCGCCGTGCCGGTCGTGGCCGGCGTTGCCCGCCGCCTGGAATCATCGTCATGCAGGTAATACGCCACGCCGGACCCATCGGTCTCAAGCACGCATCTGCGCATCTGTTCCTGCACCGGGAAACTGGTATAGTCGCTTTCCAACCATCCGCCGCCCATCAGCGGAATCCCGGCCGTCATAACATCGTTCTCATAGTCCCATTTCACACCGTATGCGTTTACCGGCAGGTTGCGGATGTGGGCCGGGATATATTTATCCTCAGTAAGGTCGTAGGCCAGGACCTGGGTGTCTTCCGGGGCCGTGGGATCTACGGCCACGCCCTGAATTTTAACTGCGTCGATTTCTTTCCCAAGTATTTTTCTAGTCATATTTCTCTCCTATTCATATAACACCAGTGACGGTTTCCATATTATTTTTGTTGCAGAATAAATCAACCCAACGGCCTG
>CAZRES010000261.1:0-2266 GCA_964598885.1 uncultured Desulfobacteraceae bacterium
GGGACAAAACCTGTTGATTCTTGAATCCATGAAAATGGAAAGCGGCGTGGCCTCGCCCGTCGACGGCGTCGCGGCCGAGGTCCGGGTCACGGCCGGGCAGACGGTGGAAGCCGGAGAGATGTTGGTCCGTTTCACATCCTGAAGGAGAAAACATGCATCCATTGCTGGAAAATCAACCGAATAAACAAGTGCTCATGCTGGGCAACGAGGCCATCGCCAGGGGCGCCCTGGAAGCCGGGGTGGCCTTTGCCGCGGCCTATCCCGGGACGCCTTCTTCGGAAATCGCGTTGCAGTTTTTTCAGATTTCAAAGACAACCGACCTCTATTTCGAATACAGCGCCAATGAAAAAGTCGCCCTGGAGGTGGCGGCCGGCGCGGCCATGTGCGGTCTTCGAACCATGGCCAGCATGAAGCACGTGGGACTCAATGTGGCCTCTGACGCCCTGATGACCCTGGCCTACACCGGGGTTGCCGGCGCCCTGGTGCTGGTGGTTGCCGATGACCCCTACATGTTTTCCAGCCAGAACGAGCAGGACTCGCGGTATTACGGCAAGCTTTCCGGCCTGCCCATCCTCGAACCCTCCACCGTGGCCGAAGCCAGGGAAATGACCGTATACGCCTTTGACCTGTCCGAAGAACTCAAATTGCCGGTGATATTGCGCACCACCACGCGGATCAACCACAGCAGCGGCGTGGTGACCCTGGGACCCATGCGCAAAAGACAGACAAAAGGCGATTTTATAAAAGACCCGTTTAATTATGTCTGCATTCCATCGGTGTCGCGCCGGCTCCATCCCATCCTTCTTGAAAAAATCGAAACCGCCCGGACCCTGGCCGAAACCAGCCCCTGGAACCGGATCGAAGGCGAGGGCAAATGGGGCGTCATCTGCAACGGCGTCAGCTACGGTTATGTCTCCGACGCCATTGAGGAGCTCGGTTTTGCGGCTGATTTTAAAATATTAAGAATCGGTTTTTCCCATCCATTTCCGAATGCACGGGTCAGCCGGTTTCTGGAAGGATGCGAGAAGGTTCTGGTGGCCGAAGAAGGCGAACCCTGCATGGAAGAGGCTGTCCGGAACTGCGCGCACAAGGCCGGATTGCCGGTTACGGTAAAAGGAAAGGAAAAGGGCCTTTTTTCCCGATTATACGAGTACGATCCCACTCTGGTCAAAACAGCCATTGCCGAATGCTTCCAACTTCCTTTAAGGCCTGCCCGGCCTATACCCATCGCCGATCTGCCCGAAGCGCCGCCCCGGCCGCCCAACCTGTGCCCCGGATGTCCGCACCGGGCGACCTATGTGGCGGTGCGCGAGGTGTTCGGCGATGACGCCGTCTATCCCACGGATATCGGCTGCTATACCCTGGGGCTGCTGCCGCCGCTGCGCATGGGGGATTTTCTGATCGCCATGGGCGCCGGCATCGGCACCGCCGGAGGGTTTTCCCGTGCCAGCGGCCGGAAAACCGTTGCCTTTATCGGCGATTCCACCTTTTTTCACAGCGGGCTTTCCCCCCTGGCCAGCGCGGTTTACAACAACCACGATTTCACCGTGGTGGTGCTGGACAACGGCACCACCGGCATGACCGGCCACCAGCCGCACCCCGGCGTGGATTTAAGCCACCTCAATCTCGACAAGAAACCCATATCCATCGAGGCCGCGGCAAGAGGGCTGGGAGTGGAAAAGGTGATCACCGTCAATCCGTTCCATTATAAAAAAACCGTGGATGCGCTTCGGCAAATCGCTGACTATCGCGGCGTTTCAGTTCTCATCGCCCGGGCTCCCTGTCCCCTTTATGAGCGGGGGCTTCCCGGATTCAAGAAAAAGCGGCCGTTTACCGTAAATGAGAAAAAATGCGGCAACCATCAATCCTGCACGAAAACAGTGGCCTGTCCCGCTTTTTTCGTGGAAGACGCCCGGCCCCGGATCGACGCCCAACGCTGCACCGGGTGCGCCCTGTGCGCCCAGGTCTGCCCGGAAAATGCCATTGTCCGCGTATCCGAAAAAGGGGAGGCATCATGAAAACCATTCGCATTATGATTGTGGCGGTGGGCGGGCAGGGCAACATCCTGGCGGCCCGGGTGCTGGGGGAGACAGCGGTTGCCGCCGGCATGGACGTTCGCATGTCCGAATTTCACGGCATGGCCCAGCGCGGCGGCGTGGTGGAATCCATGGTTCTGCTGGGCCACGGAAAAGGCGCGTGCATTGCCGACGGCGCGGCCGATGTGCTGCTGGGATTCGAACCTTCCGAAACCATCCGGGCCGCCGGC
>CAZRES010000262.1:0-2243 GCA_964598885.1 uncultured Desulfobacteraceae bacterium
TGCTTTCTTCGTTCTGAATAAACGCATCAAAACTGATTTCATCAGGCAGCGCTGTTTCTGCCGACAATAATAAAACCATTATGAAAAACGCATATCTGATCATATCATGCCATTTTAGGTACAGGTAAAGGTGTAGGAACTTGCTTTTAACACCACAATGCATATCAAAATTTACTTGGGTGTGAAAGTGGCTGCAATTATTTTTTCCCGGCCGTCATTCTTGATTTCATTTCCGCATCAGTGCCCATCTCAAGTTTCTTGAGTTTCTGATAATATGAATGCGCCGTATACAAGGCGACCATCGGGTTATGTCCGGTCACACGGTCCTTGACCGCCAGAATGGTGGCAAATCCCTCGATGTATTTAAGGAAAAGACTGTCATGCCCAACGCATAAGCCCAACATGATAGTAAAATCCGTATTCGCGTTGTTGAGAAGTTCGGCCTGGCCGATGGGATTACACATGGTCTCATACTCGCCAATGCGGACCTTCTGATCTTCCTGAATTCCAATATCTTCCTTTGATACGCTGCCGACTTTGCATGATACGGCCACCACCTCGAAACCGTGCGTTTCCAGAATGGTGGATAGAATCGACGCTTCATGAGTTACGCCGCCACAAAAAGCGATTCCCAGTTTCCGGTACCCCATTTTACCGGCAAACTCGATCAGTTCCTCCAGTCGGGTTTTGTGGGGCTGCATTGTATAAGGACCGGGTTTTCGATTCGCATAGGCTTCGCCTTCCTGGATCGAGGCTTGGCGGGCGAATTCCAGTATTCCAGCATCATCATGATAATGCTGATTCGCCCGCTTCAGGATCTCCTCCTGCTGGATGGTTGGGCAAGCCGGGGGTCCTTTGCCGTCCGGTCTTCGGCAAATTTTGCGAACGACCGGGCAGTACGCGCAATTCATCTTTTCTGAAAAAATTTTTTTGGTGCTCATCCGTATCTCCTTAAAGTGGGTACGTATTGAATAATATTTAGCTGATTGATAGCAGTTGTCGCAGCAGGCGCCAGAACCTGTCAATAAATTTTGGGTACGGTAGTGTCCAGAATTTTTCTCACTTTTAATTTTGTAACCATCCAATCCCGTGAATGGGCTTTGAGAAAAATCTGGCGGCGAATTGCAACGGCTTCGTCAGCGAGGGCGTGTCTCCGGAAGATTAAGAGTTGAATTTTCTCTATTTTTCTGAGATCTTGTCCTGAAAATATATATCCGGAAACCCACAATTCATCTGACACTGTTTCATTTATAAAGGGAAAGCATATGGAAAATCCCATGGCTGTTTTAGAGAAAGTCCGTGGTTTCATGCAAAGCCGCATTATTTTGACAGGAGCCGAGCTGGATCTTTTTACTCAAATCAACCGGGGAGTAAATACAGTTTCAGCGATTGCAAATAACAATCGGCTTGATTCCAGAGCCGTCAATCGATTACTGGATGCGCTGGTCGTTTATGGGCTTCTTGTCAAGGAAGATGGTACATATCATTTGACTGCGGAGGGCTTGTTTCTGTCATCGGACCATCCCGAATCCGCTTTGCCCATGGTGCTTCACATGAATGATTTATGGAATGACTGGAGCCATCTGACGGATACGGTAATTCAGGGCAAAAATCCGGCATTAACCGCCATGTCCGAAGATTCGGAAGAATCTACAAAAGCCTTTATCGGAGCCATGCATGTGGTGGGCCAGCGGCTTTCTCAAATCATCGCTGAATCCATTGATCTTTCGCCATATCATAAACTGTTGGATATCGGTGGGGCCTCGGGGACTTATACCATCGCGTTTCTGAAGAAAAACCCGCAAATGAAAGGCGTAATTTTCGATCTGGAATCTGTAATCCCCATGGCTGAGGAAAAAATACGGGAATCCGGCCTGCAAGACCGCGTGGAACTGGTCACCGGGGATTTTTATGAAGATGAACTGCCCAAAGGATGCGATCTCGCGCTTCTTTCCGCCATTATTCACCAGAACAGCCCTGAACAGAATCTGGAGCTCTATAAAAAGATATATCGGGCGTTAGTGCCGGGAGGAACGTTGATGATTCGAGACCATATCATGGAGGACAATCGCATTCAGCCGCCGGCGGGGGCTGTTTTTGCAATAAATATGCTTGTGGCTACCGAAGGCGGCGACACATATACCTTTCATGAGATAAAAACCGCTTTGGAAACAGTCGGGTTTATCGATATAAGGCAGGTCCGGCAGGAAGAACACATGGATGGCATCGTAACGGCAAAAAAG
>CAZRES010000263.1:0-2201 GCA_964598885.1 uncultured Desulfobacteraceae bacterium
TCAAGCACGGATCTGACAAATATTGAATCTGCCCTTCTGGCGCTGGCAACCGGAACCCGGAAAGTCCGCGTCACGATCAACGGCAAAACCATTGAATATGGTCAAGCCGACCTGAATCAACTCGAATCCCTCCGCCGAACCATTGCATCCGATGTCAACGCCGCTGCCGGAAAAGCGCGGTTTGTCTTAACCCGTTCCAGTAAAGGACTTTAGCGTATGGGCAAAGTCCATCATTTAAAAATCGTCGATCACCACGGCCAACCGATCAAAAAAGCTACGTCTGATTTTGAGGGCGCGGCATCCGGCCGGCGCATGTCCACATGGGGAACCTCTACCAGCGGCCCGTCAACGGCTATTTACGGATCATTAACCACGCTACGCGCGCGGGCGCGGGAACTGACCCGCAATGATCCGCAAATTTCCGGGGCCATGGATACGCTGATCAGCAATTTAATCGGGTCCGGGATATCCCCGCGCTGGCAGTTGCGGGAAACGGATCGGAAAAAAGCCATTCAGCAATTATGGAATGATTTTGTACCGGAAGCCGACGCGGATCAACGGCTGGATTTTTACGGCCTGGAATCCCTGGTATGCCGGGCCATTATCGAGGCCGGGGAAGCATTTATTCGATTCCGGCCGCGCCGGTTTGACGATGGGTATGCGGTCCCGTTGCAGTTGCAAGTGCTGGAAGGCGATTTTGTGGATCATTCCTATAACAGTGTTGCGCCCAACGGCAATGAAATCCGGTTTGGCATTGAGATCAACCGCATCGGGCAGCGCATGGCCTATTGGATGTTCCGAGAGCATCCCGGCGAATATTTCTTATCTTCTCAAACCCAGTTTGACCGGGTGCGCGTTCCGGCCAGTCAGGTTATTCATGTGTTCAAGATGCTTCGGCCCGGACAGATGCGGGGGCTGCCATGGATGACCCCTTTAATTGTGCTGATGCGGGAACTAAACCAATTTGACGACGCCGAACTGGTGCGCAAAAAAACCGCTGCCCTGTTTGGCGGATTTATCGAAACCCCGCCGGATGAAGTAGACGACGCGCCCCATATCTTAGGCAGCCGGGGAACCGATGACAGCGCCGGAAACTCGGTGATTGACTTAGAACCCGGCACGTTCCCGGAATTGCCGCCGGGGTACAAGGTGAATTTTTCCGAACCCGCTGATGTGGGCGGATCATACGAAGCGTTCTGCAAGCGCCAAGAGCGCCGGGCAGCTCGTGGCCTGGGCGGCATGACGTATGAAAAATACACCGGCGATTTATCCGGGGTCAATTACTCGTCTATTCGGGCGGGGAATCTCGAATTTCAACGGCAATGCAAGCAATTTATCTATCAGGTTTTGGCTCATCAGATGTGCCGGCCGATTGCCCGGCGATTTTTGGAGCAGGCCGTATTGTCCGGCGCGATCAAACTGCCCGGCTTTGTCCGCAATCCACGTCCCTATAACCGCATTAAATGGACCATTGACGGCTGGCCGTGGGTGGACCCGGAAAAAGATTTTAAAGCCGCCAAGGGCATGGTTCGGGCTGGATTCAGCACCCGAACCCTGGAATGTGCGGAACGCGGCCTGGATGTGGAGGAAGTGGATCTGGAACAGGCCGAAGATAACCAACGGGCGGATGGTCTGGGTCTGATTTATGATACGGACGGCCGGTACACAGACACCGCCGGAAAGGAAAAAGATGAATCAACCGAAAATACAGAAGATTAATTCCATCGACATTGCCGGGCAGTTGTGCGGCGTGCCGTTGATGGTCACGCCCCGGGTGGCGGAAATCATCGGCGGGTTTTCCCGGTCGGCCTCCATTCTGGATCTGCTGGAATGGGATGAGCCGGCCATGGCAGACCCGATTGACGGGATTGCTGTGATTGATGTGTTCGGCGGCATGGCTCATCGGTCCTGGTGGCGCACGTCGTATGAGGAAATCCGGGCCGATTTTCGGCAGGCCATGGCAGACCCGGAAGCAAAGGCGATTCTGCTGAATCTGGACACGCCGGGCGGAACTGTGGCCGGGGCGTTTGATCTGGCAGACGAGATTCGGGCGGCCAGGGATGAAAAGCCGGTTTATGCGTTTGTCAATGAGCAGGCTACGAGCGCCGGGTATTTGTTGGCATCAGCGGCCCGCGAAATCTTCGCCCCCCGCACCGGCATGGTGGGGTCCATCGGTGTGGTGATGGTTCATGCGGAATACT
>CAZRES010000264.1:0-2196 GCA_964598885.1 uncultured Desulfobacteraceae bacterium
CGACCCGGCATCCGGATCATAATCCGTGATCAGCGATACGGAAAAAGATGGATTCCGTGCACGGATTCCGTGATAGGCCAGCTTGACGTATTCTTCCACAAGTTTATTAACATCCACAGTGGTCCGCTCGCCGGGCTTGCCCCTGGAATGGCGAAGCATGCTGCGGACAATGTTGTCAGCATTGTTGCCGTGATCGCGTATTTTTAATATGTTCTGTTTGAGGGTGTCCATCAGCTCGCGGATTTCATCCAGTTTCTCCGGCGGCGACCGGTCCCCGCCGCTATTAAGGGCGACATTCAGCTCGTCGATCAATTCGGCGCTGAGTTCGGCGAAATTCTTTATAAAATTAAGTGGATTCTTCATTTCATGGGCCACTCCGGCCGTCAGCATCCCCAGTGAAGCCATTTTTTCCTGCATGATGATTTTTTCCTGCATTTCCTTCAGTTGAACAAGGGTATCTTCCAGCTCACTGTTGCGGGCGCGAAGCTCCTCGGTCCGACTGGCCACCAGGGCGTCCAGGTGGATATTTTTTTCCGTCAGTTCCGAAAGCAGTCGCTCGTTTTCCTTAAATATGCGGGAAATGCTTTCAAACCAGGGCCGCCACGCGGGCTGGACACCGGGTATCGGGGCGTCGGAATTGTCGCTGGCGTTTTGGATATGGTTCACCAGCAGGTGCGCCGGCCGGATAAATTCCCGACGGGTAATGGCATGGGCGATCACCAGCATCAGGGTCAGTCCCAGAAGAAGCGCGATAAACACCGGCGCCGCTTCCATGATTCCCGTCAGGTAGATTTTCGATCTCGGAGCGGCTAATACCAGCTTCCACGGGGAGTTTTCAATATTCTGATAAACGACCACCCAGTCCTCAAACAACTTTCGGGTTGAAGGCTTTTCCTTAAAAATCCCGGTAAATTCCTTCCGGATCCGTTCCGGGAAACCCATGACCGCGGGCTTGACCTCCTGATCATCCGGGCGGATCAACGCGGGATGGGCCAGCAGCTCATCCCGGTCGCTGACCAGAAATACCCTGGCGTTCTGATACGGAAATGCCGTGACAAACCGGTTCAATTCGGCCAGCGACACGTCCACGGACACGCATCCCCGGAACCGTCCCTGGAAATAAACCGGCGCGGAGCAGGCCACCATCAACCCGAGGCCGGCCTGGTCGATATAGGCCCGGGACCAGACGATTTTTTGGGTCGGATCAGCGACAGCGGGCCCGAAACGTTCCAACGCCTTTTCATAGGCCTGCCGATCCAATTGATGATCTTCCGGCGACATCCAGGGATAGACGGGATCAAACGTGGATTCGGTAAAATGATATGTTTCCGGCGACATCCAGGGATAGACAATGATAAAGCCCCGCGCGGACGTGTAATACACCCAGGAGGAATGCTGCAGATTGTCGATGGCGCCTGTGAACAAAGGAACCAGATGAAGCATGGCCGCCATCTCATCATAAAATTCAGCCGGCCGGCCGGCATGAGAACCCATTCCGGATAGATGGGCGACTTTTTCTTGGGGAAGGGACAGCGGGATGTCCCAATAGAAATAATTTTCTTCCGGGACATCCCGCAATTGCTCAAAAAATAGCTCCGCATGGGACAACGGCGGTGCGGCTTGCATATAGGCCCTCGCCTGGCGATCCAACAGCAGCAGGTGATCGTTTATATTCTTGAGATAATGGCCGATATTGAGGGCGGTTTGATGAAACCGTTCAATCATGACCGCCATCTGCTGCTCGTATTTTGTCTCTGCCTGGATCATGACAAGGCCCGCGGATATTAGCAGAACCACGCCATATGTCAGGCCGATGATCCGATTGTAGCGTTTAAAAAACCGCATAAAGCTCACCGTGATTTAAAACAGCCGATAAAATCCCGGCTGTTTCCATTACACATAAAGCCGCTCAAGCATTTTCGCGGCCGGGACGTCGAGCAGCTCCATGCGGCGGACCTCATCAAATCGGGCCAGCAGGTCTTCGGTCTTCAGCCGGCGCTTTTCCGCGCCGGAATACTCATGAATAATCCGGCCCCGGTGCATCATAATGAGACGGTCGCCCAGATTGATCGCCTGGTGCATGGAATGGGTGACCATGAGGGTGGTGAGCGTGTCCCGGGCAATGATTTCGCTGGTGAACTGAATGACCAGATCGGCGCTTTTCGGGTCCAGGGCCGCGGTATGCTCGTCCAGCAG
>CAZRES010000265.1:0-2191 GCA_964598885.1 uncultured Desulfobacteraceae bacterium
GATGCCATTCCGGCCAATCCGAATACCAGCAGACAGGCCGCCATAATTGAAATCAGTTTCTTCATTTTTTACTCCTCCACTTTGTTGTTGATGGTTGTTACGGGTTAATGAATTTTGGATCTTCTGGTTGCTTTGGTTTTCGTCCACATTGACTGCATGACATTCAATCTTCGTGCCAAGTAATCTTGATTTTCCTGTTTCCGCATCATTTTGCTGATGACGCGATGGCCTACCACCCCCTTAACGATTCTTTTACTTTAAACGTTGGTTGCGTGTTGGTTGCTTGTATGCGGTTTCCGTGCGATTAAAAATGAAAACGAAAAATTGGTAATTCATACCGTTGAAATCGGCTGCTTGTCAACCCTATTATTCCGTTTCGTGCCCATTTTCCGGCAAGAACTCTTCCATCCGGGGTACCGCGATGGGCAGCCAGCGGTTCCGGGTTTCGTCCACTTCGATCCATCGCACCCAGTCGGCGATTTCCGGATCCACGGTCACCCGGTACCAGCCCGGCGCCAGGCGGACGGCGTAGCCCCCGGCCGGATTGGCGGCCAGATCAACGGCTTTGCCGCCGACACCGGTTTGTTTTACCGTGATGCCCGCATCCGCCAACTCCTCGCCGATATCATAAAGGCCGTTGCCATTATCATCCGTATAGATCACGCCCATGAGAGCGGGATCGGCATATTCCGGCAGAACCCCGAAATCCGCGGCCATGATGTTCAGGTTGTCCCCGCAGATCCAGCCGTACTCCGGCTGGGTTCCGGCCATGATCCGGATGCCGGCGTCCGCGGCTGCATCGGAAAACAGGTGCTGTTCCCGCTGAGCGGGATCGTCCCGGAAGGCCCGGTCCACCAGGCGCTGAAAAAACCGCTCCACGGTTTCCGACGGACATACTTCGTAATCGCAGGTGACGATCCGCATCCGGGATTCCGCAATGGTCTCCGCGTCATACCCCTCGTCCCTGGCCCGCATGTACACGGTTCTGCCGTCGGCGGTGCGGGGGTTAAAATGATTGTTGGCAAACATGTCCTTTACCAGGATATCGGCCGAGCGGTAAAGGGCCGGCTCAAACCAGAGGGGCGCCAGACCTCCCCTGGCAAATACAGGAGCCAGTTCGGGAAAATCCCCTTCATTGAAACGGATGCCCAGTTGGGCCAGAACCGGCCGGGGGGTGGCCCGGACCTGGTTGATCAGATTGAGGATCTGCAGCTCATAGAGTTCCGGGCTTGCGCCGAAATCACAGGCGGCCAGATAGACATTGCCGGCATAGCCGTTGAAATGGTAAAGCCCGCCGCCGACGCTCGCCCCGACATCGGTGATATCCGGGCTGAGGATATTTTGCAGAGGCGAGCCGGACGGATCGAGTTCATCCCGGAACATGTTGGCAAAAATGCGGTTAACGGCAACTTCCGGGCTGATGAAATTATTAAAAAACAGCAGGCCCAATGCTTCATCTGACAGAATCGCCGCATACCCCTGATCGTTCATCCGCTGCCAGGGGGTCCGGCCGTCGCTGGACTCATAGGCATAATAGCTGTTTTCCAGCATGTCTGCCGTATGGTTGGCGGCGGATCGGTAAAGCCGGCGGTCAAAAGTCAGTTCGGGCATGCCGTTGATCAGAAAGTCGGTCTTCTCGGGAAAATCCGCCATGATCCGGTTGGTATCCATGCCCAGGCTCGCGGCGGTTCCCAGGGGATCGCGCCGGGCCGCATTGATCAGATCCACCAGCAGCAGGGCCTCGGCATCCGCCCCGATGGCCGGCGCGGATGCTCCATTGGCAGGTTCATCCTCCGCCAGGACGCCGGCCGGGAAAAATCCCGCGCCTGCCAGCACCAGACAGATGATGAATACCATATGTTGTAATCGCCATTTCATAACATTTCTACAGGATGCAAAACCAATGCCATGTCTTTGCTGTCCCCGGAACCGCAAAAAAAATAGAAAAAAATCGTGCTTTCTCATTTGTAAACGGCATTTTTATCGGAAAACAGGCGGGCATCGTCCCCCTGACGGTCCGGTTTTTACTCTCATGCATGGTTAAATCAAACCAGGGATGGCTATATCTAGCCACTCAAAGGCCGGGGTTTCCGTCAGAACCGCTTTTTTATCATCAGCATGGCGGAAAAAGCCTCTCCGTCGATCACGCTGTAGGTTCCGGGCAGGCGGTAATCCTTGTCCGTGACATTCC
>CAZRES010000266.1:0-2186 GCA_964598885.1 uncultured Desulfobacteraceae bacterium
GATGTTGAATTTTTTCAGTCCGGCCCGGACCGCGAACATTTCGTGCCCTCACTCGGTATTGAGCCAGACCCGGCACCCCAGATCCTCCACGGCTTTGGCTTTGATCCGCACAATCTGTTCCCAGGACTGGTTTTCCGCCATGAACATGCAGTAGTTTTCCCCGGCCCAGCCCTTGGAACCGTATGTCCAGTCCGCGCCGGCCAGGTGCAGGATTTTCCACAGCGGCACCATTTCCTCGGGTTCGGTGACCGGCTCCCGGGAATTCTGGTTGAGAAAAAATTCGGCCCCGTGCTTGTCCATGGGGGCCTGGAGGTCCTCGAAACCGGCCTGGTTGCCCCGGACTTCTTCGAGAACATCTTCCACCACAAAATGCCAGTCCTCCTCGGATACCCCCATGGCGCTGCACGTGTCATGCTTCAGGGCCGCGTCGCAGGAGGCCACGATTCCCTTGGGCCGGTTCTCCCGTGGCCAGGAGGCGCGCACGTTAAAGATCAACTGGGGGATGTCGATTTTCATGGGGCAGGCGTAAATACAGCGCTGACACATGGTGCAGCACCAGGCCCACTGGCTGCTTAGAATTTCCGCATCCATTCCCATGGCCGCCAGGCGAAGGAATTTACGCGGGTCCATCCCCTCGATTCCCGCGGCCGGGCATCCCGAGGAGCAGGCCCCGCAGGTCAGGCAGAGGTTCAGGTTGCCGCCGTCGGGCAGCAGGGCCATGACCTTGTCTTTGAACATACTTTTTCGATTTTTTTCGATTCTGAGTTCCGGCGTTGTCATCACCTTATCCTTATGTGAAAGCATTTCGGTTGATCGTGGATTTAAACGGCTCTTTCGAGCTGCGAAAACGCCTCATTGGGGCCAAGGGCTTTTATTTTTTCGGTAAAGGCGGTGACGACTTCCGTAAAACGCGGGGCCTCGGCAGACGACACCCATTCCAGGGCAAAACGCTCGGGATCGATCCCGGAACCCTCCAGGACGGTTTTGATGACTATTGATCGGGCCTGGGCTTTATCATTACCTTCCAGGTAATGGCATTCACCCGGGTGTCAGCCCATAACGATCACGCCGTCGGCCCCTCTGGTCAGGGCTTCCACCACCAGGTTCGGCGGGACCATGCCCGAGCACATGACCCGGATGGGGCGAATATTGGCGGGATACTGGAATCTCATGATGCCGGCCAGGTCCCCGCCGGCATAGGCGCACCAGTTGCAGAGAAATCCGATGATTTTGGGTTCAAAACTTTGGGTCATGATCCTGATCTCCTTGCCGTTGGGATAACATTATAAAATGGTTCAATTGGGCAGATCCAGGGCCGCGAACACCTGTGCCCGCAACTGGGCCGTGGTGAACCCGTGCACCAGGACGCCTTCTTTCGGGCAGGTGGCCTCGCAAACCCCGCACCCCTTGCACAGGGCTTTTTCCGTTTCAATGCGTTTGAGCTGCCGGCCGTTTTCCGTCACCAGTTTCAGGGAGATGGCCTGATACGGGCAGACATCCAGACAGAGGGCGCATCCGTCGCAGTTTTCGGTGACATAGGATTTGATGGCATCTAAATGCATCACCTTCCGGGAAAGCACCACGCCGGCCCGGGAGGCCGCGGCCTTGGCCTGGGCGATGGACTCGTGAATGGGTTTGGGATAGACCCCGATGCCGGCGACAAACAGGCCGTCAACAGCCATGTCCACGGGCCGCAGCTTGGGATGGGCCTCGTTTAAAAAGCCGTCCGGATTTACGGCGCAGCGGTAAAGGGTCACCAGGTCCGACACATCGTTGGGTTCCACGGCGGACGCCAGCACCAGCAGATCCGTTTCCAGGGCCAGCGCGCGGTCGATGATGGGGTCTTTCACCCGCACCACCAGATCGCCGTTTTCCACCGCCACACGGGGCTTGTGTTCAAGATCATAGCGGATGAAAATAACCCCCATTTCTCTGGCCCGGGTGTAGAGGTCTTCGTTTAAGCCGTAGGTGCGCATATCCCGGTATAAAATATAGACATTCATATCCGGATTCCGGGTTTTAAGCCCAATAGCGCTGGAGACCGAATGGGTGCAGCACAGCCGGCTGCAATAGGGCCGCTGGGCGTCCCGGGAGCCGACGCACTGGATAAACACGGCGCTTTGGGCCGACCGGACTCTTGCCGGATCCGATTCCATCAGATCGTCGAGTTGCTGGTGGGTCAGCAC
>CAZRES010000267.1:0-2160 GCA_964598885.1 uncultured Desulfobacteraceae bacterium
GCCTATCTGGTTTTTAAGGAGTTAAAATCCGGCCGGCTCTCTCTGGACGAGCCGATTCTTATCAGTGAAAATGCCTGGCGGACGGGCATGCGGGGGGGCTTCCCGCATGTTTATCGAAGTGGGAAACCAGGTGGTGGTTGAAGACTTGATCCGGGGCATGATCGCGCAGTCCGGAAATGACGCCTGTGTTGCACTGGCCGAACGCATCGCTGGGACAGAAGCTGCCTTTGTGGATATGATGAACGCGCAGGCCGAGACTCTTAAAATGGATAACACCCGCTTTCAGAACAGCCACGGGCTTCCCAGCAAGCAGTTGCAGTTCAGCTCCGCGTTAGACATCGCCATCGTTACCAAGGCTCTGATCCGGAATTTCCGGAGTATTACGGGTATTATTCGGAACAGTCTTTTACCTATAACGACATTACCCAGCCCAATCGGAACCTTCTGCTGCGGCGGGATGAATCCGTGGACGGCGTCAAAACGGGCTGGACAATCAAAGCTGGCTACAACCTGGTCAGTTCCGCCAAACGAGATGAAATGCGGCTGATATGCGTGGTCATGGGCATCTCGGCAAGCAGCGGCCGGCAGGGAGCCCAGGCCCGGGCCGATCAGTCCCAGGCGCTGTTGAACTGGGGGTTCCGGCAATACGAGACCCTTGCCCTCAAAGAACCGGATCAGATTGTCAAAAAACCCCGCATCTGGAAAGGACGGGAAAAATATCTGCCCATCGGCGTCAGCGAAACATTTTTCATTACCATTCCCCGGGGCAGTCAGAAAAACCTGAGTCTTGAAATCCGCCTTCCCGACAATATCGAAGCTCCGGTGGACGCCGGTCAGCGGTTAGGTGAAATGCATGCCGTGCTGGACGGCGAAAAACAGACAACCCGTCCTCTCGTGGCCATGGAATCCATACCCAGGGGGGGATTTTTCCGGGTTTTGATCGATGTGCTTATCCGATGGGTATTATCTTTTTTTGGGTGAGAGGGAGATTCCTATCGGTTCCTCCCGGATAATCAGGGCTGCGCTTCGTTTTCCACGCGATCCCTTCTGGATAAAATGGCATCCGGATCGATTTCCCCGATGTGATTGAAGACATAATCGGGCTGATAGGGAAAACGGTTCATGATCTCCCGGTCCGTCACACCGGACAGCACCAGGCAGGTGGTCATGCCGGATTCCAGGCCGCCCATGATGTCCGTGTCCATTCTGTCCCCGATCATAAAACAGTTGGCCGAATGCACCCCCAGTTTTTTGCGCGCCAGAAACATCATGACCGGGTTTGGCTTTCCGAGAAAATACGGAGACACCCCGGTCACTTTTTCAATGGGGGTTACCAGGGCGCCGCAGGCGGGCACCGGCCCCCGCAGACTGGGTCCGGTTAAATCCGGATTCGTGGCAATAAATTTTGCGCCCTCCTGGATCAACAGGGTCGCTTCAATGATTTTGGCGTAATCATATTCCTCGGTCTCCCCGATGATGACATAATCGGGTTTTTTGGAAGTGATTTCAATATTGGCCTGTTCCAGTTCATTCAGCACGCCTTTGCCGCCGATCACATAGGCGGAACAGCCCCCCGGCCGCTGAAACTTCAGAAAGCTCGCGGCGGCCATGGCGGACGTGTAGAAACAATCCGCATCGACTTTAATGCCCATGCCTTGCAGGCGGTCCTGCAATTCCAACCGAGTGTGATAGGAGTTATTGGTCAAAAACAAAAATTTATAACCGCCTTGAGTCAGGCGGGCCACAAATTCCCTGGCGCCGGCAATCAGTTTGGAGCCGGTATATACAACGCCGTCCATATCCATGATAAAGGATTTCTGGTAGCTTCTCTGTTCCTGCATAATGCCAGCCTTTTCTTTGATTCAAGGTAAATGACATTTTTTTAATGGCCGATAAAGCAAAAAGCAACGCAATTTTTTTGATGCATTGATCAAGCAGGTACAAAAAATGCTTGACAACCTCCTTCCGTCCCGGTTATTCAGATGATAAAAATTGTTTTGTACTTCTAACAATATGAGGGCCCATGACACCGCAACCGCACGAAAAAACACAAGACAAACCCCTGACGTCGGTCATGGAGGATTATCTTGAGACGATTTTTGACCTGGACCGGGAAAAAAAGGCCATCCGGGTGAAAGACATCGCCAAACGGATGGATGT
>CAZRES010000268.1:0-2146 GCA_964598885.1 uncultured Desulfobacteraceae bacterium
GTTTTCCGGCAAGATGATGAAGGCTCAGTCATTGACAGGTACTTGACTATATAGGAAAACATGAGGGTCAGATCTTAAAAATTAAGTATTGACACTGCCTCATCATTCTATCTGCTGAAAACACGGACAAAAAAACAGCAGCGCCAGCGGCTAAACCGTGTAACCGTTTAATCCGTGCCAAAATAACTATTCCGTGCAATCTGTGCCAAAAACCCTGCGCTGCTGTAGCAAATATTTCCTTTACATAAAGGAAGCTTTATGAAATATATGTCCTTATGGATAAGGAAGCAATAAAATATATTCTAACGGATTTTCACACCAAGAAACTGCCGCCGGTCGTCGAACGGGATCTACGCCTGCCGCTCGATCTGGAAAAGGTCGTTTCTCTCGTGGGGATCCGAAGAAGCGGAAAAACCAGCCTACTGTACGGCACCATGCAACAGTTGCTCGACGGCGGCGTTGACAAGCGCAATATCCTTTATTTCAACTTCGAGGATGACCGCTTGTTTCCGATCCAGCTCGACCAAATGGATTTGCTGCTCCGGGCGTTTCACGAACTGTACCCGGAAAAAACCGATCAACGGAAATATCTTTTCCTGGACGAAATCCATCAGGTTGAAAACTGGGAGAAATATGTTCGACGGGTATATGATACCGAGAATGTCCGCATCTTCATCACCGGCTCTTCTTCACGGCTGGTTTCCAAGGAGATTGCCGGAGCCCTGCGGGGCCGAACCATCAGCTTCGAGGTTTTCCCCCTATCGTTCGGGGAGTTTTTGCGTTTCAGGGGAATCGAAGTCCGTTATTACGACCCGGCCCAGGAGGCCAGAATCCTCCATGCGTTGAACGAGTATCTGTTCTGGGGCGGTTTTCCGGAAGTGGTCAAATCCGACGGTGACTTCATTCGCGGAAAAATCCTCCAGGAATACGCTGACTTGATCCTGTACAAGGACCTGATCGAACAGTACGGCATCCAGAATCAATACCTGCTCAAATACCTGCTGAAGCATTTTATGGTCAATGCGGCGGCGCTGTTTTCCGTCAATCGCATTTACAACGATCTCAAATCCCGCGGGGTTTCCGCCTCCAAAAATGCGCTGTACGAATACGTGGAATACCTCAGGGCCGCCTACATTCTGTTTAGTACCCCCAAATATTCGGACTCCATCCGGGTCCAGGCCCAAAATCCAACCAAAAACTACGTCATCGACACCGGGCTGATGCAGGCGTTTCAGGCGGATCCGCAGGGGGATGTCGGCCGCAAACTGGAGAACGCCGTTTTTTTGCACCTTCGCCGGTCCGAAGAGGGAAGGCGGATTTTTTATTACAGGAACCGGCATGACATCGATTTCGTTGTCAGCGGGAAGGCCGGCCGGCAGCTCATCAACGTATCCTACGATGTCAACACGCCCGATACTGCCAAAAGAGAGTGCCGGGGACTGACGGAGACGACCGGCACCTTGCCGGCCGCCAAACGGGTCCTGGTCGCCAATAGCTGGGCCCCGGATCTGCTGCCCCGGGACGTGGAAGTCAGCCCGGCCTGGCAATTTCTTGTCAATATCCAATAAATCCGCGTGAGGGAAACAAGAAACATAAGGGTCACATCTTAAATATTAAGTATTGTCACCGCCCATCCTCCTTGAATGGAAAAGAGCTGGGAAGGATTTTCGGAGGGGTGTCCGGGGCCGCAATCACCATGAGGTGCAACGCTGCGGATGAGATGATCAATGAAGACAGCGGGCCTCCGGCAGTTGACATAGGCACCGTTATGGCGTACATTTTCAAGCGAAACCCAAACGATTCGATGGAGTTTGCCCCATGTCTACAACAGCCCACCAAAAAAGCGAACGGATCAATCTGCGTCTGAAAAGCAGCGCAAAACATCTCATAGAGCGAGCAGCCGGCTTTGAGGGCAAAACGGTCAGTCATTTCATCCTGACCAGCGCTATGGAGCGCGCGGAAAAAGCCGTCCAGGAGCATGAGATGATGACGTTGAGTGCAAAAAACGCTGAAGCGTTTTTCGATGCATTGTCGGCTCCGGTGCGCTTCAATCGCAGATTGACGGAGGCCCTGGAAGAACACGAAAAGCGTGTCGCCGGCAAATGATTGGCTCTTTGTTTCATAGGAGCGGGGCCGCTGACTGCAA
>CAZRES010000269.1:0-2117 GCA_964598885.1 uncultured Desulfobacteraceae bacterium
TCTCTGTTTTCCAGCCACCGGCAATATTCGCACATTTTGGACAGCGATATCACGGCCTGCTCCGGGGTGGGAAAAAACAGCCCCATGTATTTTTTTCCTTCCACCGTGTAGACCGTGCGGTCCTTGGCGTCTTTCAGCATGGAAACCCCCAGCACCGGCTTGTGATAGGTCTCCATGAGATCAATAATATGGCCCACGTATTTGTTTTCAAAATCATCCAACGCCTGGTTGATCTTTTCCAGAAAATCCACCGGACAGGTGGGATCCGAGATGCGCACCGAATCGGCCAGCCGCGATACCATGTGGCGCCGGCCCATGATCCCTAAATTGATCACCGCGTCGCACCCGTCCCATTTCATCAGGGCTTCCATGACCGTCAGGGGAATGGACAGGTCGTTTTCCCCCACCAGGTCGATGGGATTGGCCCGGCTCCAGTAGGGCGGAAGGATCTGATCCACAATGCCGATGATTTCGTCGTTTAACTCCGGCACATCCAGGCCGTAAGCCTCGCACAAGTCCGAGGTCACCACCCCCCAGCCGCCGCCCAACGTCATGATGGCCACCCGTTTGCCTTTGGGCAGGGGAATGGAGGAAAACGCCGCGGACAGATCCAGCAGTTCCGTGGATTTTTCCACCTTGACGATGCCGGCCTGGCGGCACACGGCGTTAAACACCCGGGCGTCCGTGGAAAGCGCCCCGGTATGGCTGGAGGCGGCCTTGTTGCCCGCCTCGGTCTGCCCGCCTTTGAGCATGACAATGGGCTTTTTTTTGCCCACCCGGCGGGCGCTTTCAAAAAACCGGCGGCCGTTTTTCACGCTTTCAATATACAGCATCACCGTATCGGTGAACGGGTCCACCTCAAAGGCGTCCAGGTAATCCTCAATGGTGATCATCCCCTCGTTGCCCGACCCGCAGAACCCCCGGATGCCGATTCCCTGGAGTTCCGCAAAGGCCAGAAGCTGATTTCCCATGTTGCCGGACTGGGCCACCACGCTGGTGGCGCCCCGATCGGGCCGCACATGGGAGCCGGTGCAGTAGAAATTGATATGCGGGTTGCAGATGCCCATGGTGTTGGGCCCGATGATATAAATGCCCGCGGCCCGGGCCTGCTCCACGAGCTGTTTTTCTTTTTCCGCCCCTTCCGCGCCGGTTTCCGCAAACCCCGAGGCAATCAGCAGCATGTTGGTGATCCCTTTTTCCTGAAACTCGGGAATCAGATCAAACACCGCTGCCGCCGGAATGGTCACAATGGCCACATCCACTTTTCCGGGAATGTCCGTGACCGATTTATAGACCGGCCGGCCCGCAATGGTGCCGCCTTTGGGATTGACCAGATAGATCTCGCCGGGAAACCCGCCGCCGATGGTGTTGGTAAGCAGGGTGTATCCCCATTTGCCCAGGCGGCCGGACGCGCCCACAAACGCCACGGAATTCGGGTAGAACAGAGATCCCACAATGCCCGGATCCACCGGCGGGGTGTGGGTTTGCGGCGGCCCGGGATCTCCCTTGACCACCAGGGCGTCCACGGCCACGGGCCGTCCGTCCGGCGTTATAATCAAGGGATTGATGTCGATTTCAAGGATATCCTCATGCTCCATTGCCGCCCGGGACAATCCCATAAGGGTCTGGGCCAGAATGTTATGGTCAGCCGCGCGTTCTCCCCGAAATTCCCCGAGAAGGGCCCGGGAGTCCAGCTCGCCGACCATATCCGCGACATCGGTTTCCGAAAGCGGGGCCAGACGGAAGGTCACATCCGACAGAGCCTCGGTGAAAATCCCGCCCAGCCCGAACATGATCACCGGCCCGTACTGGCGGTCCCGGAACATGCCGGCCACAAACTCCCGTTTTCCGGTGATCTGAGGCTGCACCAGAAACCCTTCCAGCAGATCCCCCGCGTTTTCGGCAATAGCCGCGGCCGCGGTTTCAACAGCCCCCGCATCCCGAAGATTCAAATGCACCAGGTTGCGCTCGGTCTTGTGCATCAGGGCCTTGCCGAGCCCCTTGAGCACCACCGGATAACCGATTTTTTCCGCAGCAGCCACTGCTTCGGCAGCGGTTTCGGCCCGGGTTTCAGAAACCACCGGAATGCCATAGGGCCCCAGAAGCTGCTTGGAATC
>CAZRES010000270.1:0-2107 GCA_964598885.1 uncultured Desulfobacteraceae bacterium
ATGATCGCTCAAATAATGATTGAGCGGGAGGTCGCCATGGAAAAAGCAGAACTGCTTTCAAGCAAAGAAATTATAGAAAAAACGGGAATTTCAAGGGCAACTCTCAACAATTACATCAAGATGGGAATTCTGCCAAGGCCGGAAATCAGGAAAGGCGACAAGGAGGTCCAGGGCGCAACCCAGATGGGTTATTTTTCGGCAGAGGTGATTAAATTGATTTCTACTGTAAAAATGTTGAAAAGCCAAGGAATTTCAATGGCTCAGATAGTAAAACAATTTCGACGTCGAGATGTCCTGAATGAGCAAAGCCTGCCCTCCCCTTCATCCGTTTCTGTGGAAAAAAATCCCGATCATCAGGAAAATGGCGTTGATCATACAAGGCCCGGCTACATCAAACCAAACCGATATTTTTCTGTTTCACTTGGGGATCTTGATGTCCCCGCCTATTTTATAAACCATAACTTTCAAATTGACTGGATCAATGAAAAAGCTGAAATGCTCGTCTTTCAACAGAAAGTCAGCTCTCTTATGGAAATTGGCTCCCATAATCTTTTCAGCCTTCTTTTACACAACAAAATAATATCCCGTGTGGAAAACTGGCGAGAAGTCATTGCGACCCACATGAAAATATTAAATTCCAAGCTCAACCGGGAATTAATCGGCGAAATTTTCGATGGGATTACCAGGAACCAGCAGGAAATATTAGAAGATCTTTATAACTCAACTCGATTCACCAAAGGCGAAGATTTTTACCATTTACCGCTGAATTATTTCTTTCGGGAGGGAGATGACGCATCGTATTGCCTCCACACCATGAAATTTCGTGAAGGCATCTTCATTGTGTATATTCCAACTGACAAACTGCATAATGATATCCTTCAGATCTTGACTCAGCGTGAGAAAATTATCAACGATATCCTGAAAAACCGCATGCCGGCACTGGTTTCACTTTGTGTAATGGTTGCCGATCTTCAGGACTCCGTGAAGATCAGCGCCGGATTATTACCCCTGGAATATTTTGAATTGATCAATGACCTGTGGAAGACGGTTTCTCCGATTTTCACGAAATACGGCGCGATCTTCGGCAAGCACGCCGGGGACGGCATAATTAATTATTTCATCAAAAAACCGGGTAGCGATTATCTCATGGACGCCGTCAATTGTGCGTTGGACCTCCGAGAGGTAATGAAGGACTTTAATCGAAAATGGAAACTCAGCAAAGAATGGGATAGTGATTTGGTATTAAATATCGGGATTAATGAGGGAGAAGAATTTTTCGGGACGATTCAGTCTGCCGCTAACATCGAATTCATCGCACTGGGCGACTCCATTAATTATGCCGGGCGTCTTTCCGATTTTGCAAGAAATGGCGAAATATGGACCACTAAAAATCTGATGAGCAAGCTGTCGAACGAGGAAATCCAAAAATTAAAGTTTGGCGTGCAATACAGAGAAAAAAAAGAAAAAACATTTATCCGAAATTCTTTTGCCAGAATCGGCGATGTGATGTCCAAGGACGATACCCATTATAAGCATTTTTCCACCATCGACGCCTTGCCCATCACTCAGATTGTTGATCGGGTCGCCATTGATACGTTACAATAGACAAAACGATTCTGTTTGGCAAAATCTTCAGTTCCCGTTCTCTCTCGGACGCGTTATCAGCTCGTGAGTCTGCCGGGCGATGAGGCGCTCCTCATCGGTGGGAATCACCAAAATTTGAACGCTGCCGGCGCGAGTGGAAATAATGCCCGCGCGACCATTTACGGTCTGCCGGTTGGCAACGGGATCCAGCTCCAGGCCCAGGGATTCCAAACCGTCAAGAACCAGAGTGCGGATTTCAGCGCTGTTTTCCCCTACCCCACCGGTAAAGACCAGGGCCTGTGCGCCGGAAAGCACGAAATGATAGGCGCCGATATACTTGCGCAAGGTGTGTGCATACATGTCCACGGCCAAGGCGGCTCCGGGATGGCCGTCGGCCCGGGCCGCCATAACGGCGCGCAGGTCCCGGCCGATGCCGCTGACGGCGAGCAGACCGCTCTGCGTATTTAAAATTTCCACCATATGGTCCAGATCCATGCCGGTCCGCTGCTGGATATGAAGCAGC
>CAZRES010000271.1:0-2105 GCA_964598885.1 uncultured Desulfobacteraceae bacterium
GGACGCTATCACCAACGGCTTGAAGCGGCGCTGGCGGAATATCTGGGCGTCAAACACATCTCCCTTTTCTGCAACGGGATGATCGCCCTGCAGGTGGGGCTCCAAGCCCTGGGGATCACCGGGGAGGTAATCACCACCCCTTACAGCTTTCCCGCCACCGCCCATGCGATCTACTGGAATCACTGCACCCCGGTATTCTGCGATATTGAACCCGACACATGCAATCTGGATCCGGCAAAAATCGAATCCCTTGTCACGCCTGAAACCACCTGCATCCTGCCGGTTCATGTTTACGGCAACCCGTGCGCCATGAAAACGATTCAAAAGATTGCCGGATCTTACGGCTTAAAAGTCTTTTATGACGCGGCGCACGCCTTTGGCGTAAAAATCGGCGGACAGCCCATACTCGATTTCGGGGACCTGTCCATGCTCAGCTTTCACGCCACTAAAGCCTTCAACACCATTGAAGGCGGCGCGTTGATTACCAATGATCCTTTACTCAAAAAACGCATCGATTATCTGAAAAACTTCGGATTCGCGGGTGAAACAACCATCGTCAATCCCGGTACCAACGGCAAAATGAACGAAATTCAGGCGGCATACGGGCTCTTGCAACTCAAATATATCGACGGGGAAATCGCCAAGCGAAAGCGGCTTGATGCAATTTACCGGGAAAAACTTTCCGGCATCCCCGGCATCAGCATCATGGCCCTGCAGGCGGCTGTTTCGTCCAACTATTCCTATTTCCCCATTTTCGTGGAAAGCCGCCGTTATGGCGCAGGCCGGGATGAATTATATGACTATTTAAAAACACTGGGAATTTTCGGACGACGTTATTTTTATCCCCTGATCAGCACCTTTCGCGACTATTGCGATCTCCCCAGCGCGGCCCCGGAACATCTGCCGGTCGCCACCCGAATATCCAGGCAGGTCATCTGCCTTCCCATCTATGCCGATCTCCAGGAACAAGACGTTTATAGGGTATGCAACGCGATTACCGCGATGGCCGGGCCTCCCGATTCAATGCTCGATGAGCCTGATCGCTTGGTATAAACAGAATGAAAACCAAAAATAACCGCGGACTCCAACCTCTTCGTGAACGCGGCGGTTCACCACGGATTGACGCCCCCGTGGTCAGCGTATGCATGATCACCTATAACCACCGGGATTTCATCGCCGAGGCCATTGAAAGCGTTTTAATGCAGGAAACGGATTTTGAGGTGGAAATCATCCTGCATGACGACTGTTCCACGGACGGCACGGCCGATATCGTGAAATCCTACGCCAAGAAATACCCCGGCACCATACAGGCGATTTTTCAGACAGAAAACCAATATTCCAGGGGACGAAAGCCCCTTCCGATGATTTTTAAGCTCGCTTCGGGCAAATATATCGCGCTCCTGGAAGGCGACGACGCCTGGACGGATCCGCTGAAACTGCAAAAACAGGTTGCGTTTCTGGATGATCATCCGGATATGATCGTTTGTTACGGAAATGCCAGAACCATTAACGCCGCCGGAAAAATTTTGCAGGAACACAAAATCCCTCCGGACAGATGCAGGGATCTGACCCAACAGGAACTCATGGAGTTCACCGGCGTAATGCCGACAGCATCGGTAATGTTCCGTAGCCACCCGATTGTACGTAACATGCCGCCCGTAATTAATGCTGTGCTCAACGGCGACAGCTTCCTGTTCGGTCTTCTGGCCCAATACGGGGCCGCCGGCTACGTAAGCATGACGCCCTGCCTGTACCGGCAACAACCCAACGGGATATACAGCGCCCTGGACAACAACCGAAAAACCATCAATAGTCTGAAAACGCTAAAGAGCCTGCATCAGTGTGTCGCCCCGGAGTACAAACCCTGGGTAGCCGGCGCCATTGCCCGAAAATCCATTCGCCGGGCTGAGGCACTGCGCACGCAGAGAAACATCCGGGACCTCGTTTTTCATGTGCTTTCCTTTTTGCCGTTTTCCATGATGCACCGAAAAAATCATTTCTTTAGAGACCTGAGAAGATCGCTGGGCATTTTGCGGAAAACGTTTTTTCCCCGGCACACGCCAGGAATGGATCCCAAAATCAAAGGGAAGTGAATGACAAAGGTT
>CAZRES010000272.1:0-2079 GCA_964598885.1 uncultured Desulfobacteraceae bacterium
CCGTTTTGATAACGTAAACACAGCCATCGAAAATAGATAATGAACCAAACCGATAAGACCAGCGGCCCGGATTCGGCCAGGCAATCCCTGTTGCGCCTGCTGCCCGGCGTGGATCACCTTTTAACCCTTGCCGCCGGCGATCCGGCCTTTGCCGATATTCCCAAATCCCTTCTGACCGATTCAATGCGGAGAGTATTGGCCCGATACCGAAACACCATCCTCGCCGGCGATTCACCCATAACAAAAGCCGACATCACGGATGCGGCTCTGCTTGCCGAGATCGCCAAAGCCACCCGGGCCGCCATGGCCCTCAACCTGGCCCGCACCATCAACGCCACGGGCGTGGTGGTGCATACCAATCTCGGCCGGTCCCTGCTGGCCCAGCCGGCCGTGGATCATATCCTTTCCATTTCGGGCCGGTATTCCAACCTGGAGTATAATCTTGCAACCGGAAAACGCGGATCCCGCTACAGCCTCGTCGAGGACCTGATCTGCGAGATCAGCGGCGCGGAAGCGGCCATGGTGGTCAACAACAACGCGGCGGCCGTTCTGCTGAGCTTAGATACCATCGCCCGGAACCGCGAAGTCATCGTGTCCCGGGGGGAACTGGTGGAAATCGGCGGTTCGTTCCGCATCCCGGATGTCATGGCCAAAAGCGGGGCCATTCTCAAGGAAGTGGGCGCTACCAACCGGACCCATCCGGCCGACTACCAGCGGGCCATCACCCCTGAGACCGGGCTGCTCCTCAAGGTCCACGCCAGCAATTTCGGAATGGTGGGCTTTACGGCATCGGTATCCCTGACGGATCTGGTGGCCCTGGGAGAAAAATACGGCCTGCCGGTTATGGAGGATCTGGGAAGCGGCACGTTCGTGGATTTTTCCCGATACGGCCTGACAAAAGAACCCACGGTCCAGGAATCCGTAGCCGCCGGCGTCGATATCGTCACCTTCAGCGGCGACAAACTCCTGGGCGGACCTCAGGCCGGCATTATCGTTGGAACCAAGCCGATTATCGACAAAATCAAGCAGAACCCCCTGACCCGGGCCCTGCGCATCGACAAGATGACCCTGGCCGGTCTGGAAAGTACGCTGCGTCTCTATCGAGATGAAAAAGCCGCTGTGGCGGCCATCCCCACCTTGCGCATGCTCACCTGTTCCATGGCCGACATCGCCGCTCGGGCCGACGCCCTTAAATCCATGATCGATGCGACGGGAGATTCCCGGGTATCGGCGACATTGCACGATCTGCCGTCCAGGGCCGGGGGAGGCGCTCTTCCGCTGCTGGAACTGCCCAGCCGGGGAGTGGGAATCACCATTAATGGTGTAACCGCAGCCATGCTTGAAAACCGGATGCGGCGGCAATCGCCCCCCATCATCGGACGGATCATCGATGACCTGTATCTGATGGACATGCGGACGGTTCAACCGGATGAACTGTCGGAAATCCTTTTCGCCATTCAAACTCTTCTGAAAGGGGACCAGCATGCACAACCCTGACCACCAGGCCCGCAACCAGACCTTAGATGATCACTTTCTTTTTTCCAGCGCCCGTCAACGGGCCGCGACCGAACCCACGGACCATCCCGGCATCATCTCCATTCCGAGCCTGCAAAAGACGTTTCCCCACGTGGATTTATCCGACACCCTGAGCCATACGGCATGGCCGGTGATCTCCGATTGGCCCCGATTCGGCGCCCTCGCCTTCAAAATCGAGCATATGGAACCAGACGGCGGTGGCGACATCGTCATCCACCTGGGTCGAATCATAGAGGCCGCGTGCCGGAAAACCAACGGAATATGGGGACGGATCGACCATGAACTGCTGGGATGCCTGATGCCGGAAAAAACCCAAAAACAGTGCATGGCCGTGGCCGAGACCATCAAAAAACGGTTTTCCGAAAACCGGGCCGAAACCCTCACCGTGGGGGTGGCCATGTTTCCCACCCTGGCCTATGAAAAATACCGGATCATCGACAACGCCCGAAAAGCCATCGACCACGCGGCATTTTTCGGCCCCGGCGCCGTCACGGCTTTTGACGCGGTCAGCCTCAATATCAGCGGCGACCGGTTTTACCAGGA
>CAZRES010000273.1:0-2077 GCA_964598885.1 uncultured Desulfobacteraceae bacterium
GGCCCTTCCGATTAATTCCGTTTTATCAACGGCAGCCGCTTTTCACGGAATCCGGTCAACTACTCAACCCCGTCTCGGGTTAATAATGCGACGGCTATTTCGCATTCTTCCAAACATTTAAACGCGCTCTCAAGCCAGACATCCATGGGTGGTATCGGCTCTTCATGATCAAAACCGCCCTCCAGTTGATATTCCAGGGAGCTCGCCTTAAAATAGCAACGCGACGCTTTTGCATACAGTTCCGGCGAGGCGGCATTGCCAAATGCTTTCAGCGTGTCGATAAGACCAGAGCTGCGAATCACTTCATAATTCCTTGCCAACAACCAGCCCTGCATGGCCCAAGTCACTGCGGCTCGCAATCTGTCCGGCACCCAATTGACGGCTTGTCCAATTTCAAAATACCGGCGGGCATCGGATAAATTGCGCTCAGCAGCATCAAAACAGTAGGCCGCATTCATAAGTTATCCCCCCAGGATTGGTGCGGCATCTTCATTGTAGGGATACCGGAACCGGTTTGATCCCCAGAATCATGTCCTCCACATCCGCCCTGGCCCGTTTCAGTTTCTCGTCGGCTTCGGCTTTGAGAGCGGCCACGGCGTTGCGTTGGGCCGTTACTCTTTCTAAAAGTTCCTTTTGAACTGTTAATGGAGGCAGTGGGATCTCAACCATTTCAATGGATTCTTTGTTTATGCTTTGTACGGTGGTGCTCCATTTTACTTGGGATAGCAGCTTATGTTGGAAGCATTTTAAAAACACCGCGATAAAATTTCCGGTGACCGGCGCATCCGGCTTGGGGATAAGGGCGCGCATGTCCTGGTTGATGGACACATCAACCGTGTTTACGGCAATCGGGACCGTGTGCTGCAGAATACCGCTGCGGACAACGATCAGCACAGATCCTTCAGGAATGAGCGGCACACCACCTGAGTTGAGTGCATCTTCGGAAATATGATCGATTGTGTCGCTGATTAAATCTGTTTTCATGTCCTTTGGGGAAGCCCAGGGGATGTTTCCTTTCCAATAGGCCCTATTTCGTTTGGATGGCGTGCTTCCGCTTTGGCCATTGCATAAATCTCCTATTAAATAAATTGGATACCTATGATGTTCAGCCTTTTTTTCGGAAAAGGTGCGCTTGATGAATTCAATGCTCCACCGATCCAATTCCTTCCAGTGGATCCCGAAAACCCTGGGCAAGGCGACCCGTTTGGGCTTACTCAGGCCGAGGGCCGCCAGAAACTCGGTCTCGATTTTGGATTCCATCTCGGCGATGCGCGTTTTGATGTCCGCGATTTCGATTTTGGCCCGCTCCCATGCGGAAACAATGGCTCGCTGTTTGTCAATCGGTGGAAGCGCCAGTTCGAAATTTAAAAAAAATTCTTCCCGGAATCGATTTCTGCTCACGGCGGCGGAGCCTGTCGATGCCGCATTGACGGCACGGAGAGTGTTTTCGGTCAAGGACCAGAGATACAAATATTCCGGGATGAGTTTGGATGAATCGGTCAAAAACTGGGGAAATTCATTCGAAACATAACAGTCCGCCAACTCCGTCGACACAACGGCGAAAGACGCCTTCCATGCAAAAAGCCGGTTATAAATAAACGCCCCAGCTTTTAGCGGAGTAATATATTTGGCGCTCAGTTTTTGCCCGGCGACGGTTTCCCGGTGGAACACACCTTCGCCATACCATCTCACCCCCGCCATTTTGTATTCATCGGTCGCATCGACCTGGATCCGATCCGTTATCACCTGAACAATATCACCAACTTTGGCGCTGATCCAGCCGGCAGGCAACTTCCCGCCCAAAATAACGGATGCGGGAATTACCCACCGATCCATTTGGGACCATGCGGCAATAATAAGGTTTTTACGTAAAATATCGATAGCTGGCATTAGTCCTGTGCCCTGTCCGTCAAAATAAATTTTTCCGGTTGTTCCCGAAAACCCTGGTACTGCGCCAAAGCCGTATCCTCGGGCGTAAAATCAGCGGGTAGTCCCAGGGCCTCGTTGTAATAGAGTTCGCAGACATCCTGTTCGCCGGTGGCCGTGATGCCCACATGATGCGCGTCATAGAGAAACA
>CAZRES010000274.1:0-2075 GCA_964598885.1 uncultured Desulfobacteraceae bacterium
GGCTTCCTGGAGGGACGAAGCGATCCGATGGCCCGGCAGCTCTTCCTGGCGGATATATTCCACGATTTTGCGCGCCTTTTCCGACAAAATCACCGCCCCCGCCTGAAGGGTCCGCTGGTTCTCGTCTTCGACGGCCATTACCTGAAAATTGCCCAGGGTCCCGCTGATCCCCCTGATCACGGCGTTTTTAAAATAATGAATATTGGGATGCAACGTCCCTTCTTCGCATGATTCTTTCGCCACACCGAAGAGAAATACTTCCAGGCCGAAATCCGCCAGAGTGGCCGCGGCCTCCAGGGATGCTTCGGAGCATCCGATCACCGCGGTGGTGAAATTGTAATTGCGGGCCGGCGAGGGAAACGGCTTGAGGTTCCGGGACCGGCTGACGGAGCGGTTCATCATGCCGGTAAACCGTTTAAAGGCCAGGTCCGGATCCCGCTCCAGAAAGCTTAACACTTCCCCCCGCATGTTGTAAGGCTGCACCATGGATCGGCTGATGCCGGTGCCGTTAAACAGCGCGTCCTTGAGGCGGCTGCGGGGATAGGTGCAGGCGCTGCAAACGAAATTGAGCGGGCAGCACACGCATGAGGCCAGCACCAGCCGGGTGATCTCCTTTTCCCGCACGACCCGCAGAATCGCCGCAATCCCCTCCGGGGTGCACGCCGAATCCACCACATCGGAAAAAACGATATCCGGCTGCCGGGTCAAACCGCCCACAAAATCGGTCATGGCATCGGTCCAGCCAAAGGAATCATTGCACCGGCAGGCAATCACGCCGATGCGGATGTCCGGGGAAAGGCCGGGGTCCGGCGGGGAAAACGAGGTGCCGTGGCCTTTCTGGCGATACTGCATCCCTTTTAATAAGGTCATGGCCTGGGCCGCAGCGGCATATCCTCTCAGCATCATGGCGTTTACGTCCACCTGGGCCGTGGCCGGACCATAGGCCCGGATCACGTCTTCGCCCCGGATGGCCGGAGCCATTTCCGGATCGGCGATAATCACCACGCCCGCGTGCTCGATGATATCGGTTTCGGCTTCGCCATGGTCGATGGCGTGGATGGCGCCGCATTCGGTCATGCATTGCAGGCATTCGGAACAGATGCCGCACTGAAGGCATCGTCCGGCCTCAAACAGGGCCTGCTGGGGATCAAATCCCAGGGCTACTTCATCAAAATTGTCGCACCGCACCGCCGGCTGCATTTCGGGCACAACTGGTCGAGCCAGCGACGGAATATCTTCGGGAATGGGATCAAAATCGCGCTCGGCCGGACGCGCGGACCGGGCCGCCGTCCGGACATCCGCGTCTTTTTTATGGCCGGCAAGAAACCGGTGAACGGACCGGGCGATGTCGCGGCCCCCGGCCATGGCGTGCACCACGGCTTTGGGACCGGTCACCGCGTCGCCGGCGGCAAACACATTTTTCATGGCCGTGCGTCCCGACGCATCCGCGCAGATCAGGCCCGCCTCATTTCGCTCAAACCCGCAGGCATGGGCGGCGTGCAGGTCCCCGGTCTGGCCGATGGCCACAAAGGCCAGGTCGAATGCCATCTCAAACGGCGCTGCATCCTTGACCGTCACGGGCCAGGCAATGCCGTCGGCCCCGGGTTTGCCGGGTTTGGTGGTGCGGCAGACCAGCCGGGTCATGCGGCCGTTTTCCCCCAGAAATTCCACCACCCGGGTGTTATCGATAATCTTGACGCCTTCTTCCGCGGCCCCCTTGATTTCATGGAGGTCGGCCGGGATCATGTCCATGGGAAACCAGGACAGCAGGGTCACCGAAGCGCCCATGCGCTTTAGGGTCCGGGCCAGATCAAAGGCCGCGTTGCCGTCGCCGATCACCGCGGCATGTTTGCCCTTCACGCTCTCGGCCCGGCCCCGGTAAAACCGCGTCAGAAAGGAAATGCACCCTTCCACGCCGTCTAACTCTTCTCCGGGCATTCCCAGAGGCCGGTCGTGCCAGGTGCCGGTGGTCAGGATCACGGCATTAAATTCTTTTGCCAGTTCCGGCAGATCTTTTTCAAAATCCACGCTCCTGCCCGTGACAAGGGTCACGCCCATGCGGCGGATCGCGTCAA
>CAZRES010000275.1:0-2039 GCA_964598885.1 uncultured Desulfobacteraceae bacterium
CACGGTCACGAGGTCTGCATCCAGGCCATCCAGGTGTTCGGCGGGGCCGGATACTGCAAGGATTATCCCGTGGAGCAATACGCCCGGGACTGCAAAATCACCTCCATTGTGGAAGGCACGTCCGGAATCCAGGCCATGGATCTGCTGGGCCGCAAGCTCGGCATGAAAAAAGGCCAGGTGTTTATGGCCTTTCTCGGCGAAATCAACAAGGTCGTAGCTCAGGCCAAAGGCATCGACGGCCTGGAAGGACTGGCCCAAAACGTCCAGGCCACGGCCAACCGCTTGGGCGAAATCGCCATGCATCTCGGCCAGAAAGCCATGTCCGCGGAATTTAAAACCGCCTTTGCCCACTCCCTGCCCTTCCTGGAAGCCATGGGAGACACCATCATGGGGTGGATGCTGCTCTGGCGGGCCGTTGTAGCCTCGGAAAAACTGATGTGCAATACGTGCTCCAAAAAAGACACCGCCTTTTACCAGGGCCAGATCAAGACCGCGGAATTTTTCATCCGGACCCTGCTGCCGGTCGCCCTGGGGAAAATGGAGGCCATCAAAGACACCTGCCCGGCGGCTATTGAAATCGATGACGACGGCTTCGGCGGACTGTAATTAGTAAGGGAGAAAAACGCCATGCTCATGACAGCGCAACAGTATGAACAAAGTCTGCGGCGCCTGAACCTGGTGGTTTACATGTTCGGCCGGCGGATTGAAAACGTGGTGGATGACCCCATCATCCGGCCGTCCATGAACGCGGTGGCCAAAACCTATGAACTGGCCCACGTTCCCGAACATGCCGCCATGATGACCGCCTCCTCCCATCTGACCGGCCAGACCGTCAACCGGTTCACCCATATTCACCAGAACACCGACGATCTGGTCAAAAAAACCAAAATGGGCCGCCTGCTCGGAGCCCATACGGGCTGCTGCTTCCAGCGCTGCGTGGGCATGGACGCCTTAAATGCGCTATCCATTGTCACTTATGACATGGACGCCGCGCTGGGCACCGGCTATTACCAGCGGTTTCTGCGTTATCTTTCTTATGTGCAGGAGCATGACCTGACCTGCGACGGGGCCATGACCGATCCCAAAGGCGACCGGTCCCGGCCCCCGCACGCCCAGACCGATCCGGACATGTTTCTGCATGTGGTTTCCGAAACCGATGACGGCATCGTGGTCCGGGGGGCCAAGGCCCATCAGACCGGCGCGGTCAATTCCCATGAAATCATCGTCATGCCTACCATGGCCATGCGGGAGGCGGACCGGGATTACGCGGTTTCCTTTGCCCTGCCCAGCGACGCGCCGGGCATCACCTATATCATAGGCCGCCAGTCCTGCGACACCCGAAAAACCGAGGGCCGGCCCGTGGATGTGGGCAATCCGGCGTTCGGCGGGCATGAAGCCCTGGTGATTTTTGATGACGTGTTCGTGCCCAAAGAACGGGTTTTCATGTGCGGGGAATACGCCTTTGCCGGGTCCCTGGTGGAAAAATTCGCGGCCTATCACCGCCAGAGCTATGCCTGCAAGGTGGGCGTGGGGGACGTGCTCATCGGCGCGGCCCAGACCATCGCCGAATACAACGGGGTCGAGAAAGCCTCCCATATCAAAGACAAGCTCATCGAGATGAATCATCTCAACGAGACCCTGTACTGCGGATCGGTCGCCTGCGCGGCCGAAGGCCGGGCCGAAGCTTCCGGCACCTACAGCGTAAACAGCCTTCTGGCCAATGTGTCCAAACAGAACGTCACCCGGCATCCCTATGAAATCGCCCGGTTGGCCCAGGACATCGCCGGCGGTCTCATGGTCACCCTCCCCTCGGAAGCCGATCTTCGGTCCGCCGAAACCGGCAAATGGATCGAAAAATATCTCAAAGGCTGCGATGACGTGCCCTTTGAAAACCGGATGCGCATCCTGCGGCTCATTGAAAACCTGACCCTGGGCGCGGCCGCCGTGGGTTATCTGACCGAATCCATGCATGGGGCCGGCTCCCCCCAGGCCCAGCGCATCATGATCGCCCGCCAGGCCGACATGAAGGAAAAACAGAA
>CAZRES010000276.1:0-2021 GCA_964598885.1 uncultured Desulfobacteraceae bacterium
ATCGTGGTCAACAAATTCGACAGGGAAGGCTCTGATGATGCCCTGCGGGACGTGCGCAAGCAGGTCCAGCGCAACCGCAAGGCATGGGAGACGCCGGCCGACCAACTGCCGGTGTTCGGCACCATCGCCTCAAAATTCAACGACGACGGCGCCACCGCCTTTTACCGTTACCTGCTGGACCGGATCGCTGAAAAAACCGGCGTGGCCTTTAAAAGCAACATCCCGGTCATGGAAAACCGGACATCTACATCCAAAACCATCTTTGTGCCGCCCGAAAGAACGCGCTATCTGTCTGAAATCGCCGACACCATCCGGCGCTATCACCGCAATACTCAGGAGCAGGCGGATCAATTGCGAAAAACCTGGCACCTCAATCAAACCGCGGCCGCTCTTGGCAGCGATGATGCCCTGTCCGGCGACACATCGACCCTGCTGAAAAAACTGCGCAAGGAGATCGAAACCGCCGAATCGGCCCTGGACGAATCGGCCCGGCGGTGCATGGATCAATGGGCAAGCATCAAAAAAACTTACAGCGAAGATGACCTGGTTTATCAGGTCCGGGACCGGGAAATCCGGGTGCCGCTGTTTACGACGTCGCTTTCCGGCACCCGGATTCCGAAAATCGCCCTGCCCGACTGGTCGGATCCGGGCGACATCTATACTTGGATGCGCCGGGAAAACGTGCCCGGACGATTTCCCTTCACCGCCGGCGTATTTCCCGTAAAGCGCACGGACGAAGACCCCACCCGGATGTTTGCCGGCGAGGGAGACCCGGCCCGCACCAACCGGCGGTTTAAACTCCTGTCCGGCGCATATCCGGCCAACCGGCTCTCCACCGCGTTTGATTCGGTCACCCTTTACGGTTTTGATCCGGACACCCGGCCCGATATTTACGGCAAAGTCGGCACTTCCGGCGTGAGCGTGTGCAGCGTTGAAGACGTTAAGGTGCTCTATGGCGGGTTCGATCTTTCAGCCCCCAATACCTCGGTCTCCATGACCATCAACGGGCCGGCCCCCATCATGCTGGCCATGTTTTTAAACGCCGCCATTGACCAGCGCGTCGACCAATTTAAGGCCGATCACGGCCGGGCCCCGGATGCCGCCGAAGCCGCGGAGATCAAAAAAACGGTGCTCTCCTGCGTGCGCGGCACGGTCCAGGCTGACATCCTCAAGGAAGACCAGGGCCAGAACACCTGCATCTTTTCCGTGGATTTCGCCTTGAAAATGATGGGCGACATCCAGGAATATTTTATCCAAAATGATGTCCGCAATTTCTATTCGGTATCGGTGTCGGGCTATCATATCGCCGAAGCCGGAGCCAATCCCATTTCCCAGTTGGCCTTTACCTTGGCCAACGGGTTCACCTACGTGGAATATTATCTATCCCGTGGCATGCCCATCGACAGTTTCGCGCCCAATCTCTCGTTTTTCTTCTCATCGGGAATGGACCCCGAATACAGCGTCATCGGCCGGGTGGCCCGCCGGATCTGGGCCGTGGCCTTAAAGGAAATGTACGGCGCTGCCGAACGGTCCCAGATGCTTAAATACCATATCCAGACCTCAGGGAGATCCCTGCACAGCCAGGAAATTCAATTCAACGACATCCGCACCACCCTCCAGGCCCTTTACGCCATCTATGACAACTGCAACAGCCTGCACACCAACGCCTATGACGAAGCCGTAACCACCCCGAGCGAGGAATCCGTGCGCCGGTCCCTGGCCATCCAGATGATCATCAATAAGGAACTGGGCCAGGCCAAAAACGAAAACGTCAACCAGGGAGCATTCTACATCGAACAGCTCACCGATCTGGTGGAGGAGGCCGTGCTGGCCGAATTCGACCGGATTACGGCCCGGGGCGGAGTCAAGGGCGCCATGGAACGCGGCTATCAGAGGAGCCGGATCCAGGACGAATCCCTGCATTACGAACAGCTCAAGCACTCCGGAGAACTGCCCCTCGTAGGGGTCAACATGTTTTTAAACCCCAATGCCGATGAGACCGACGCCATCTCCAAGCTGGA
>CAZRES010000277.1:0-1986 GCA_964598885.1 uncultured Desulfobacteraceae bacterium
GTCCGGATGGATGAATCCGGTGACCGACAAACCGTATTTGAGTTCCTTGTCCTCGATGGTGTGCCCCCCCAGCAGCACGACCCCGGCTTCCCGGAGCTTGTCCATGCCGCCCTGGATGATTTCCCGCAAGATCGAAAGATCCATGTCTTTGGCCGGAAACGCCATTAGATTCATGGCGGTTTTGGGAATGCCGCCCATGGCATATACGTCGCTTAAGGCATTGGCCGCGGCGATCTGACCGAACATGTAGGGGTCGTCCACAATGGGCGTGAAAAAATCCACCGTCTGGATCAGCGCCAGATCGTCGGACAAACGGTAAACCCCGGCGTCGTCGGCGTTTGTCAAGCCGACCAGCACATTGGCGTCGGACGGAAAGTCAAGTCCGCAAAGGGCGCGATCCAGGTCCCCTGGAGGCAGTTTAGAGGCTCAGCCGGACCCGCTTACCGTTTCGGTCAGTCGTTTTGGTTTTTTTTCTTCCATGGCTCGTTTTTTTTAAGGCCCTGCTTTTCCGGGAGACGATATCGCCGCCTCCAGATCCGCCATCAGGTCTGTCAGACTCAGGCCGTATCGGTTTGCCACGGTATCCAGAGAATCAAACAGGGCGTTGCAGCAGATGCATTCCCCGGCCCGGGCCTCATACGTCTTGAATACCGCCTCGGTTTGGCGATGCCGGCTGATGATATCCAGCACCGTCATTTCAGCTGTTATTATATCCATATTTTGCGAAACCACAACCGTCATTCCCCTTTGAATTATCTCTTTTGCCGGCTGGATGGGAAAAAATCATTTCCGGCTCATTAACATTTTTAGGGCATCGGGAATTTTCCGGATGATATCCATGACCTGAGTACCAGGGTCGGGATCGGCCATCTTTCCGGCCAGGCGGCTGATCCGGGCGGCCAGAACACAGGATCGGCGGATTTCTTCGCCCATACCGGTCAGGGCCGCGACCAGGCCGGTAAGGATATCGCCGGTCCCGCCGATGGCTTCTAATGCCGGTATGGCGGGGGCGTCGATTTTTTCCAGAATGCCGGTCTGATCCGCCACCAAATCGGTTTCTCCTTTGACGGTCAGATATCGGGCCGCGTTGCCGTGCCGGTAGGCCCGCGCAATCAGTTCCGCGGCCTTGTGGCTTTCATGAAATATAAAGCCGCGCGTATAAAAGGGATGAGGGGCGGTTTCATCAGCCAGAAACGCCAGCTCCCCGATGTCCGGCGTGAAAATATCATATGCCGGAGCCTGGCCGCTCATTTTGGCGGCATACATGAACCCCGCGTCCGCGATGAGCACGGGCCGGGAAACCATCTCTTCCACGGCGAACAGCACCCGGTTGTGCCAGTCCACGTCCGGCTGGATATAGTGGAAGGTCAGGCTGGTGTATTGGCATTCCGGAAGCGTTTTTTCCAGATGCTGATAGAGTTTCCGGCTGCCTTGGCCCCATCCGGTGTCGCCGATCAGGTAGACATAAGGGAGGTCGGCGTCGAAAAATTGGCAGGCAATGGAAGCCGCGGCCAGGAGAGCCGGTGTCCCGCGATTGATATCAACAGGTTTTCCGCCGGCGCGCATGTTATTTCCGGCGATATCAACGGGACCGGCGAAAAGGGGGAAAGCATCGTCCGGCACTGTTCCGACTACAGCAAACATTGCCTTGATAGTTCCTCGTAAGCCAATTGAAGAGCATAACCGCAAAGGGTGTGGCCAAGAAGGCGGGGTGCGGGGGCTTCATCCAGGCGTTTGCCCACCATTTCACGGGCCAGAAAGGGCACGTCCGGACATCCGCCGCCGGAGATGTTGACGATGGTTAACGACGTTTTTTCCACCGTGATTTTCATGTTGGCGGCCCGGACCAGTAAAAACCGCCCGTAATCCTGGGTAAAAAAAACACTGACCGGTTCGAGCAGCGGACTGGATACAGGCACCACCTGCAAAGGTTTAAGGCCCGCTGCTTCCAGCAGGCGAAGGATGTTTAACCCTTCGATTACGGGA
>CAZRES010000278.1:0-1978 GCA_964598885.1 uncultured Desulfobacteraceae bacterium
GAAGCGCCCGGCTGCGGGCGGCCGAAAAACTTGAGCCGTTTCCTCAACCTCAAGGAGGCCCGAACCCATGAAAACATGTAAAGTTATTTTTCTAAGCGCCCTGGTGGCGGCCGTTTTGGTGATGGGCGCGAGCCGCACCCCATCCCAAAGCCCGAACCGTTTCATGCTGCCGACCGGTTATTGCGCCCAGTGCCTGGAACAGATGAAAAGCGCCTGAGGCATCCGCCCAATGGACAGGATGTCCATGCTGTCGTATCTGGCGCCGGTAAGGGAAAAAACGCCGTAAACTGTGAAACGAATAACCGGAACAAACCGGCTGGTGATCAAAACGGATGTTGATGAAAACCAACAAAAAGCGCAACCGCGTGATGACCCCTAACGTCATCAGCATCGGCATGGCCATGCTGCTGCTGCTGATTGCCGGGTGTTTTGTCCGGACCTGGCTGGGGGTCCAATGCATCCGGGCGGGATATGACATTGCCCGGGCCGGCGGCGAACAGCAGCGGTTGACCAATATACAGGAAAATCTGGAAGTCGAACTGGCGAGGCTTCGGTCGCCGAAAACACTGGAGAAGGTCGCCAGGGAGAAGTTTGGACTGGATATCCCGAAACCCGAGCAGATCGTGATGGTTCCATGAATACCATTGGCGAGGAAAAAAAACGCATTCTGGCGCGGAATCGCCGCATCGCCGTCATCGGCGTGGCGTTTACCCTGTTATACGCCATTATCGGCGTTCGGGCCTTTTATCTTCAGGTCATCCAGGAAGATACGCTCTCGTCCCGGGCCTCCGGGGAATATCTCAAGGCCCTGCAACACCGGGGAAAGCGGGGCACCATCTATGACGCCAAGTCCCGAGAACTGGCCCTGAGCACCAATATCGTGTCCGTGGGGGTGCACCCCCAATGGATCAAGGATAAAGCCGCCATGGCCGGAACCATCGCGGACCGGCTCGACATGAACCGGCATGAAATCGAATACCTGCTCCGTTCCCGCAACCGGTTCACCTGGATCAACCGAAACGTCTCGCCGGTGCATGCCGCGGCTCTTCAAAAGGAAAAAATCCACGGCATCGAGTTTTTTCCGTCCTATTGCCGGGTCTATCCCAACAAGACCCTGGCGTCCCAGGTGCTGGGATTTACCAATATCGACGGCAAAGGCATTGAAGGGCTGGAATATTTTTACGACGATATTCTTACCGGCAAAATCATGGAATGGACCATTGTCAAAGACGCCCTGGGCCGGATGCTGACGGATCAAACCGTCTGCCGGCCGTCCCATGAGGGCCTCGGCCTGGAACTGCACATTGACGCCGCCATTCAGCATATATCCGAGCTGGCCCTGCAGCGGGCCGTGGAGGAAAACAACGCCAAATCCGGCATGGCCGTGGTCATGGAATCCGACACCGGCGCCGTGCTGGCCATGGCCCATTTTCCGGCGTTTAATCCCAACTCATTTAACGCCTATCCGGCCGCGGCCCGCCGGAACCGGGCCGTCACCGACCAGTTTGAACCCGGATCGGCCTTGAAGATCTTCCTGGCGGCCGCGGCTCTCGAATCCAGGCTGTTTACCCCGGATTCCGTGGTGTATTGCGAAGACGGCCGGTATCGCATCGGCCGCAATGTCATCCGGGACACCCATGCCCACGAGGATTTGACCCTTACGGAAATCATCGTCAAATCGAGCAATATCGGAACGGCCAAAATCGCCCACCAGATCGGTCCGGCGATTTTACATCACACCCTGGCCAATTTCGGATTCGGCGAGAAAACCGGCATCCAAAGCCCGGGGGAGGCCCCGGGGCAGTTGCGGGATTACCGCGCGTGGAAACCCATTGATCACGCCACCATCGCCTTCGGCCAGGGGGTCACGGTCACCGCCATTCAACTGGCCGCGGCCGTGGCCGCCATCGCCAACGACGGCATTCTGATGAAACCCCAAATCATCAAGGCCATCCGCGATGCCCAGGGGAATATCGTG
>CAZRES010000279.1:0-1965 GCA_964598885.1 uncultured Desulfobacteraceae bacterium
CAGAACGCAAAGGATACGCAAAATGAAAACCCACTACTTGCCGGGCATGGTTATCTGCGTGCTGCTCTTTTCCGCGCTTATCCTTATTTCAGGCCACACAAAGAATCTTTACGGCGGTTCGGCAAACACTGAGCAGCAGCCGACCGATCCTGCGAAAAAAGGCGCGGCTTTATATGAAAAATACTGCGCCATGTGTCACGGGGACAACGGCGAAGGATATCGCGCGGATCGGGCCAATGCTCTTGCCAATCAGGATTTTCTGGTCAGCGCAAGTGATGACTATATTATGGAAGGCATTCTGCGGGGCCGACCCGGTACTCCGATGTCTGCATGGGGACTGTCCCGGGGCGGCATCTTTTCCCGGGCGGACGCCGAAGCGCTGCTGGCATTTATCCGCACATGGCAGAAAGAACCGTCGGTGGATTTAAGCAATATGCCGAATTCTAACGGAAATCCAGAAAACGGCGCAAAATTGTATGAGCGCTGGTGCGCAACCTGCCACGGGAAATACGGTACGGGCGGAGATGCAATCAAGCTGGACAATCCGGTATTCCAGGAGACCGCCACTGATGCATTTATCCGATATGCCATTAAAAACGGACGCCGGAACACGCAGATGAGGGCTTATAAAAATATTTTAAGCGCCGATGATACGGACGACGTGGTGGCCTATCTCCGGACGTTAGACGACGATGATGCGTTTACGGAAACCCAAGCGGTGGTTAATGAGGAATTAGCAACAATAATCCGGGAAAGGGCGGTGATTCATCCGCAAAACCCGCCGGCGGAATTTTCTCTGATCGATGATCGGTTTATAGCAGCGGATGATATTTATGCCGCGTATAAAAGCGGCCGATCTTTTATCATCCTTGATACCCGTCCCGCCAGCGACTATCTTCGATCGCATATCACGGGCGCCATTTCCATACCTTTTTACGAGGTTGAAAATGCGGTAGGGCTCTTGCCCAAAGGCTTTTGGATCATCACCTATTGCGCCTGCCCGCATACTTTGTCCGGAAAAGCGCTCGACACGCTCAAAGCCGCGGGTTACGATAAAGTCGGGATTTTGAATGAAGGGTTTTTCTACTGGCTTGATAAAGGATATCCTTCTGAAACCAGTATCAACTCGGAACTGTAGCTTTGCGGTCAAAATTAAATGCAAAGAAGGGAATAATTTTTGTGAGATTACAGGGCTGCGGATGATCCTGGAGACCGTGACCACTTCGACCCCGGAAGTCGTACCGGAAGTTGCCCCGGAAGTCAGATTGCTCTCAATCTTGACCTCCGAGATGACCCGGCAAAAGCTCAAAGAGGCGCTCGGGCTGAAAGACGATGAGCATTTCCGCAAAGCCTGTCTGCTCCCCGCTTTGGATGCCGGTCTGATTGAAATGACCATCCCCGACAAGCCGCGCAGCAGCAAGCAGAAATGCCGGCTGCCCGACAAGGGCCGTCAGATGATGGCTCAGCATAGCGGTGGATAACTTGCGACAAACTCACGACACGATTTGCGACATGAAAAATTCTGCCTTCCATCGCTATATCGGTATCGACTATTCCGGCGCGAAAACCCCGGATTCCAGTCTGAAAGGGCTTCGGGTCTTCGAGGCCAGCCGCGAGTCATTGCCGGTGGAGGTGGAACCGCCCCCAAGCCCACGCAAGTACTGGACACGTCGCGGCCTGGCGGAATGGCTGGTAGCCCGCTTGTCCGAAGATGTACCGACCAGCACGACGCCTATGTCGCTGCCGCCTGGCTGCGGCAGGTGGATATGGACGGCAGCCTCGGCAAATTTCTCAAGCCGGACATGCTGCCCGGCGAATACCCCGTTGCTCAGGTCGAAGGGTGGATACTCGGCGTGATGTAACGCGACATGTAAAAGACTGGCCGCATCATTTAAGGTCTGATCTTTTCGGCGTTTTGCTGGGGATTAAGAGTCTTTTGTGCCGGCCCACGGCATCCATATTTAC
>CAZRES010000280.1:0-1942 GCA_964598885.1 uncultured Desulfobacteraceae bacterium
GAAGACACACGTATAACGGTGATGCACACCCCCGGGCACAGTCAGGATTCCGTTTGTTTTTATTTTGATGATATCCTGATATCCGGCGATACGTTGTTCAACGGCAAGGCGGGAAGGTGCTTTACCGGAGATCACAAGAGCTTTCTGCAATCCGTCAAAAAAATACTGGAACTGCCGAAACATACCAGGGTCTATGCCGGTCACGATTACGTCATGGAATATATCGAATTTTCAAGACAACTCGATCCTGACAATCCCCATCTCGACAAATACATCAAGAAATACGACCCGAATCACCTCTTCTACACGCTTGAAGAAGAGATCAACGTGAATCCCTATCTGCGTTTTAATGATGAAAAAATCAAAGTCATTTTGAAAAAAAAGGGCTTGGCGGCGGATACGGAATCGGAGCGCTGGGAATCGCTGTTATCTTTGATGTGAGAACCCCCTTTAGTGATAAATCCGTTCTTTGCCTTCCGGTTTTAATCAGGCAAATCCGGCCGATGCGAATAGGTTTGTGCAAAACTCTGAATATGATTTTACAGCTTATGCCAGATTTAATTCGGATTTTAATTTTTCACAGATACTTGTACCCCCAAATACGGAGTTTCGTTTAAATTAAATAAGTTACAACAAGTTATCGAAATCCTTCGTGCTCAAAAACAGCGGTAGTAATAATGCATAAGCAATGTAACACACGAATTAACGAGGATTTATAGCACCAGGCACCATCTAATGATCCGTTCGTTAGAAATCAGGGAGGGAATCATGGACAAAGAATTATATATCCAATTGAGAAAACATCTGGACAGACAACCCGGAGGGTTCCCGGAAACAGAAAGCGGTGCGGAAATTGATATTCTCAAACGGTTTTACACACCTGAACAGGCCAAGATCGCGTTGAAAATGACCACTATTCCGGAATCGGCGTTAAAAATAGCAAAAAAATTAAAGATGGATGAGAAGAAAGTCGGAGAAAGCCTGGAGCAGATGGCCAGAGAAGGACTTTTATTCAGGGTCCCTACCTCTGAAGCCCCTTTGTATATGCAGCCCAATTTTATCATGGGTATTTATGAATGGCATGTGAATACAATTGACAGGGAAGTCGCTGAATATGCAGATCATGTATATGACAGCCTTTTCGAGCATCACTGGATAAACCGGAAAACCAAGCAAATGCGAGTTGTGCCGGTTGATCAATCCATTGAAAATAAAGATACGGTCCGGAGATATGATATGATCCGTGAGCTTGTCCGCGGTTCGGGAAACGGACCGTATGCTGCGGCCCCCTGCATCTGCCGTGTGGAGCAGTTGAAAAAAGGAAATGAAGTCAATCGTCCCATGGATACCTGTCTCACATTCGGCATGGTGGCCCGGTATTATATTGAAAACGGCATCGGTAGGGAACTGACCGAAGACGAACTCATGGAGAAATTGACAGAATGCGAAAAAGCCTCTCTGGTGCCTTTTGGCACAAATTCACAATCAATAGTTAATATGTGTATGTGCGACAAGGATTCCTGCCAGATTTTCCGCCAATTGCGTATGCTTGAAAAACCTGCCCGGGGAGTTAATGCGGCTTTTTCAGCAGCAATTGATGTCAAATTATGCAATGGCTGTAAAAAATGTACCCAAAAATGCCAGATCGATGCCATTGTCGCAACTGATGTTCACGTTCAAACCGGTAAAAAAGCAAAAATCCATGAAGTCGATCCGGACCGATGCATCGGGTGCGGTCTTTGTGTGACGGTTTGTCCCGAACAGGCAATATCCATGCAGCCAAAGGAAGTACTGCCGGATGTTCCGGAAAATGCCCTGGCCATGAATATTGCCATGGCAAAAGAAAGGAGACAACTACAGGGTTTCATTCCCCATGGCGTGGTCAAATGGTTGTTAAAGTTGAAACTCGGCAAGGAAACAGCCAATAAAGTCATAAATATGT
>CAZRES010000281.1:0-1900 GCA_964598885.1 uncultured Desulfobacteraceae bacterium
GCCAAGTACCGGGGGGAATTCGAGGACCGGCTCAAGGCCGTGGTCAAGGAAGTGGAAAAATCCGAGGGAAAAATCATTCTGTTCATCGACGAGCTGCACACCCTGGTAGGGGCCGGGGCTGCCGAAGGGGCCATCGACGCCTCCAACATGCTCAAACCGTCTCTGGCCCGGGGCACCCTGCGGTGCATCGGGGCCACCACCATCGCCGAATACCGCAAGCACATCGAAAAGGACGCGGCTCTGGAGCGCCGCTTCCAGCCGGTCATGACCGCCGAACCCACGGTGGAGGACACCATATCCATCCTGCGGGGACTCAAGCAGAAATACGAGGTCCATCACGGGGTCAAGATCAAGGATTCGGCCATTGTGGCGGCCGCCACCCTGTCGGAGCGCTATATCACCGACCGCTTTCTGCCGGACAAGGCCATCGACCTCATCGATGAATGCGCCTCGCGCCTGCGCATCGAAATTGACAGCAAACCCACGGAAATCGATGAAATCCAGCGCCGCATGACCCAGCTTGAAATCGAGCGGGAAGCCCTGAAAAAAGAAGGCGATTCCGCTTCGGCGGACCGGCTGGGAAAACTGGAAAAGGAACTGGAATCCTTGCGCGAGGAATACCATCGATTAAATGCCCACTGGCAGAACGAAAAGGAGATCATCCAGGAAATCCAGGCCATCAAGTCGGAAATCGAGCGCCTTGACGGCGAAGAAGAAAAGGCCCAGCGGGAAGGCAATCTGGAAAAAGTCGCCGAGTTGCGCTACGGCCGGCGCAATGAATTGAAACAGCGCCTGGATGCCGCCAACGCCCGGCTGGTGGATCTTCAGACCCATCGCAAGATGCTCAGAGAAGAAGTCGACGCCGAGGATATTGCTGAAATCGTCTCCAAATGGACCGGCATTCCGGTGTCCAAGATGCTCGAAGGCGAGCGGGAAAAGCTGGTGCATATGGAAGATCGACTCCAGGCCCGGGTCATCGGCCAGGAACAGGCTGTGGTCGCCGTGTCCAATGCCGTGCGCCGGGCCCGGTCCGGGCTTCAGGACCCCAACCGGCCCATCGGGTCTTTTATTTTCATGGGGCCCACGGGCGTGGGCAAGACCGAGCTGGCCAAGGCTTTAGCTGAATTTCTTTACGACAATGAACAGGCCATTGTGCGCATCGACATGTCCGAATACATGGAAAAGCACGCCGTTTCCCGTCTCATCGGCGCGCCTCCGGGCTATGTGGGATATGAGGAAGGCGGGTATCTCACCGAAGCCGTGCGGCGGCGCCCCTATTCGGTGGTGCTCTTCGATGAGATTGAAAAGGCCCATCCGGATGTGTTCAACGCCCTGCTCCAGATTTTAGACGACGGCCGGCTCACCGACGGACAGGGCAAGACCGTGGATTTCAAAAACACTCTGATCATCATGACCTCCAATGTGGGAAGTCATCTGATCCAGGAATACGGAGAGGACCGGCGGGAGGAAATGGCGGAAAACGTCATGCAGGCGTTGCGGGCCAGCTTCAAGCCCGAATTTTTGAACCGCATTGACGAGACCATCATTTTCCACAATCTGACCACCGAACAGACCCGAAAAATCGTGGATATCCAGATGGAACGTCTGAAAAAGCGTCTGGCCGACCGCGAGATTGCCATTGACCTGACCGACGGCGCCAAGGATCTGGTGGCGAAAAAAGGCTATGACCCGGTTTACGGGGCCCGGCCGTTGAAGCGGACCATTCAGCAGATGATCGAAAATCCGCTGTCCATGCTGATCCTCAAGGGGGACGTGCCGGCCGGCGGTCATGTGACGGCCCGGGCCGACGGCGAAGAGATCGTTTTCGACGTGGAATAACGGTTATGATGGCGGCGTTGGCCGGTCACGCTGCTCGCTTCAGGAGTCTTTCGGGGCGCGA
>CAZRES010000282.1:0-249 GCA_964598885.1 uncultured Desulfobacteraceae bacterium
ATGACATCTCAGCGTTTGCATTTGCCGGCGATTTTGCACTGGACCTGCAGGAGCAGGTCGGGTTCGGGTTTAAGCCGCACATCGGGTTTACTTATACATCCGGCGATGATGATCCCGCCGATGATGACCTTACCGGGTATACCGGCGTGACAAACGCCCAGCGGTTCTCCCAGTATTTCGGGGGGGAGAATACGATTATCGGCGACACCAACTTTGTCCTGGGCAGCGTCCTTTATGGCTATATTCCCG
>CAZRES010000282.1:259-1892 GCA_964598885.1 uncultured Desulfobacteraceae bacterium
GGAAACGGCACGCCTGTTTTTACCGGCGGCCTGGAAAATTTTGCCGGCTCCGGCAACGGCCGCGGGGACAACCCCGGCTTGACCATGGCAAGCTTTGGGATTACGGTGACCCCCAAGCGGTTCCTCATTTTAAAATCCAATGCCAATGCTTTATGGTGGAATGAGGATATCCGGGTGACAAGCTTTGTTGACGGGCAGACATCAACAAATGTGGATTCGGGGTATACGGGAACCGAATGGGACAACGAGCTTCTTCTGGCCACCAGCCGGCAGTCGTTTATCAAGGCCCACGTCTCCTTCTTTTTCCCGGGCGAGGTTATTGAGGATGTGACCAGTGCGCTGACCGCTTTTCCGAGTGCAACCGGACCGGTTCCGGGCAAGAAAAGCGATGACACGGCCATTCGCCTGGGCATGGAATTTATCTGGAATTTTTAACAAATGGCGAAAATGGCGGCCTCGTTGCAGGGGCCGCCATTCATTTTTCAAGGAGTTTTCATTGCATCAATATCGTGCTGCCAGACGATGGGTTGGATATTTCCTGTTTTTTTTCTTGATTGCCGGTTGTTCTTTGACCGGGCAGAAACCGGATATTGTCCGCGAGGAAAAAGAAGCGGATCAGGCGTATTCCAATTTGGAAGTCCGGCAAATGGTGGTGGATCACCCCCACCTGATGTCCGGCGATTATTTTCGGAAGCGCACGGACCAGGATAAGCAAACTGCCGCACTGGCGGATATCCTGCCGGGCAGTGAGGCCGACGCCGTTGAGTCCGGAAAGTCGGGAAAAAGCGGAAAACCGGGTTCTTTAGAAAATGAGGCGCCCCGCAGCGCCGGGCTGGCTGAAAGCGCGGCATACAGGCTCAAGATCGGGTTTTTCCTGGATCCGAGAGATCTGCCCGCCAGCAACGCCGGGCGCCTGATCCAGGCCGCGGACCAGTCTGCCGGCAGTCATATGATACTTATCAATGATACCGGGATGCAGGAAGTGATCGCTTCCACGGATTGTCCGAAGGCGGAAGATGTTGCGTGTATCGCAGAAAGTGCGGCATTGTATCCCGGGGTGCGAATGCTTGTTATGATGAAAGAAATCTCTCTGCCGGATGAATTCCCGGCGGCGGGAAGGATACGATTTAAAGTAATGGATGCCGCGCTCGGCTATTCATATCCGGAAATTGAAATCGCAGACCGGATCGAGAAAGCGCCGCTTGCGGGGGAATTTCTTAAAAACGCCATGAGCCGGGTTTTTGATTACGCGCATCGCAAGGCACAGGTGATGCCTCAGCACTGCCGGGTTTTCAACATCAAAAATGACCGGGTATACATCAATGCCGGCAGTGCCAGCGGATTGAAAGAAGGCGCTGTGCTGCCTTTTGTAAACGGCGGTGAGGTGATCAGCTCTCCCAACGGGTTTCCAGTTGCCTGGATGCCGGGGGAGATAAAGGGGAAATTGCAGGTTGCGGACCTTGTGGGTTCGGATTTGGCCTGCTGCCGACTGGTCGGGGGGGAAATGCCCGATCAGGGCGCATACGTATTGGTACGTGATTTTTAAACCGGAGGAGAGCGTTATGAAAATGAATATCGGGGCGTTTTTAAGCAAGCGGGCAGCCCTCAGCCCGAAAAAAGAGGCCTTGGTTTT
>CAZRES010000283.1:0-1869 GCA_964598885.1 uncultured Desulfobacteraceae bacterium
TCCGGGCGGCATCGGATATGGATCATATCGTGGACCCGCACCCCGGCGCAGTGGATCTTCGGCTGCTGATGTATGTGCCGCAACTACTCAAAGTGCCGGATGTGGGCGATGGCAGGACAATTTTACGTCTGGCCGGCAATCGTTGGCACGCAGGGGAAAAGCCGGTGATCCGCCGGGATGTGGCGATTCTGGTTTTTGAGCAGGCGCGGTGGTCCTGGGGGTTGGTGCTGGATGGGCTGATTAACCGGCTGAATACAATCGAAAACAAGATGCAGATCATTGATTTCAAGGCTTTGTATCGAACGCGGGAATTTTGGCAATTATCAGGATACGATCTTATTTTATCGCAAAATGCTACCCAGCTGCCGCATATCGGGTCGGAGTATATGCCGCGAACCATTGCGCGGCTTGGCGGGAACATGACCTTTCAAGGGGTGTCAACCGTGGATAATGTTCAAAAAATATTGGAAAACATGGGCAAATGCGCGGCGATTATCGCCACCAATCAAACGCTTTTTGATGTTGCCAAGACCGTCAATGAGCATGTCTACTTGATCCCGAACGGAATTAACCTGGACGAATGGCGGCCGCGAAAGATGGGATATTTACCGTTTACGGAACGTCCGACCGTTGGCTTTGTCGGCAATATCAAGACACAGGAGAAGCGCGATTACAAGGGATATGACATTACCCTGGAGGCGTGCCGGTCCCTTGGCTTGAATGTCAAACAGGCGCTTTACGGGCCGGGTCAGATTTCCCATGAGCGCATGATGGCCGATTTCTGGCATAAGATCGACGTGCTTGTTTTACCCACGGCCGGGGAAGGGTGCAGCAACAGCATCATGGAGGCGTTGGCGTGCGGCGTGCCGGTCATAACGACGCGGACCGCCGGCTATCATGGAGAACGGTTGACAAATTGCGATAACGTCATGTTTTGCGACCGCACGGCGGCATCTATCCGGTCATGTCTGGAAGAACTGATCCGGTTTCCCGGTTTGGCGGCCCGGATCGGGCGCAACGGGCGCAAGTTTGCCGAACAGCATCATGACATCAACAAGATTGCCGTTGAATATCAGCGCGTTTTTGATAATGTAGCCGAACGGAACAAGGATTTAATGCCGCCGGCCGCTATCCGAAACAACAATTTAAAGATTTTTAATTTTATATGGGCGTCTGGGTCATGGTCATGGGGCGCGGTGTGCCAGGATTTATTCACGCGGTTATTTGATGAGTTTCCTATGATCGACGTTCCGCACCCCAAACCCGGCGAAACCGTGGACAAAATCGCGGGCAACGATGCGGATGCACGGTTTTTCCTGCAAAATATCAATCAGATCGGATTTGTACCGCCGGATTTACGGCGCCGAACCATATCCCGGCTGGGCGGCATCATGAATTTTGCGGGCGATGGCCGGGCTAAACAGTACATTGATGAAATGGCGGGCATGGCCGCATTAATCGCCACCAATAAGGCGTTATACGACATCGGCAAGGCGGCAAACCCGAACACTTACCTGATCCCCAACGGGCGAAATTTGAGGGCGTGGCGGCCAAAGCCGGGCAAGGTTTTCAATTCTCAAAAGCCGGTGGTCGGGTTTATCGGAAATGTGCTGACCAAAGCGAAAAGCGATTACAAGGGCTATAACCTTGTGACGTGGGTATGCCGGGACATGGGCCTGGAATTGAGGCAGATGCTGTATAAGCAAAGTCAGATCAAGAACAATGAAATGCAGCGGTCATTCTGGCATCAGATCGATTTATTCATCCTGCCCACAGACGGCGAAGGATGCAATAACGCCATTATGGAGGCGCTCTGTTGCGGCGTCCCGGTGATTACCACAACAGCGGCCGGATATCACGGCGAAACGC
>CAZRES010000284.1:0-1865 GCA_964598885.1 uncultured Desulfobacteraceae bacterium
TCACGGCTTTTGACGCGGTCAGCCTCAATATCAGCGGCGACCGGTTTTACCAGGATAACGACATCGACGGAGCCATATCGGAATACCGGCTGGCCCTGATGCTGGATTCCGCCAATATCAACGTACACAACAGCCTCGGGGTCTGCCACGGCATCCGGGGAGAGATGGATGCGGCCCTGGACCATTTCAAAACCGCCATGGAACGGGACTCCAAAGAGATCATGCCCATTTATAACGCGGGATACGTTCATCTCATCAAAAAGGATTATGACCGGGCTCTGGAATACTTCCTCCGGGCCGGGCGGATCGATGCGGACGTATTTGAAATTGTCCTGCAGACCGGCCGGGTTTATCTGGAGACCCGCGTGCCGGAAAAAGCGATCCCCTATTTTGAAACCGCCGCGCGCCTCAACCCGAAATCCGCCGCGGCCCAGCGGCTTCTGGGAGACGCCTTGGCGTCCCTGGACCGGATTGCCGAGGCGGAAACCGCCTATAAAACCGCCCTGAAAAACAACCCCCACAACGCCCCTTCCCTGTCGGCCCTGGCCGCCCTTTACGACGCCCGGGGAGAAAACGCCGACATCGCCCTGATGTTCGGCAAGCAAGCCGTTGAAATCGATCCGGAAAACGGCCTGTTCCAGCACCGTCTCGGCCGGCTCTACCTGAACCGGAACCGGCTGGAAGAAGCCCTGGACGCCTTTCAGCAGGCCCAGGACCTGGGCCATGACGCCTGGGAAGACATCACCGCGGCCCTGCGCCTCATCCGGGCCGAGGATTCCAGCCTGCACAGCAACTGATGGTGCCACTCCTGTAAAAAATTTTGGTTCGCCATACTTTGTGAAATCTTTTGGACGAAACCCAATCTTTTTTCGCCATAGGGTTTACCGGCCTGCCTTATTGATTTTCAGCGAACCAATGCTTACTGTTTACATCCATGGGGATATGAATTATAAAGTAATGTTTGGATTTTAAAAAACGATCCAGCGGATATGAGGAGAACATATCATGCCGATATATGAATATCATTGTGATGCGTGTGATAAAAAATTTGAATGCCTGATCATGGGCAGCGACAAACCGGTATGCCCGGCATGCGGAAACCCAAAGGTCAAGCGGATGATGTCGGCCTGCGGGTTTGTCAGCAGGGGCGGCGGCGGTGAGACCGTCAGCCGGTCCGCGGGTGCGTCGTCCTGCACCGGATGTAGCGCCACCAGTTGCACGAGCTGCGGCCATTGATGCGGTCCATTCCCGGCATGGGTTAGTCACAGGATCTGCAATGCATTTTCCTTTTTGCACGGATATTCCTGCAGCAACTATAAACACGGGCGGTAGCGAGGATTCGACCCGCCTGATAGAGAAAGTCGGATTTCCATGAACAAAACCGCTGCAAAAGTTTATTTGATCGGCGCCGGCCCGGGAGATCCGGGACTGCTGACGCTAAAAGGCCAATCCTGCATTGCCCGAAGCGATGTGGTCATTTATGATTACCTGGCCGCGCCCGAACTTCTGGCCCATGCCGGAGACAACGCGGAGCTGATTTACGTGGGCAAGAAAGGCGGGGATCATACCCTGCCCCAGGCCGGCATCAACGACCTGATCGTTGAAAAAGCCAAACAGGGCCGAACCGTGGCCCGCCTCAAGGGAGGAGATCCGTTCATTTTCGGCCGGGGCGGCGAAGAGGTGGAACGCCTCATCGAAGAAGAAATCGATTTTGAAGTCGTCCCGGGCGTGACGTCGGCCGTTGCCGCGCCGGCATACGCGGGCATCCCCCTGACCCACCGGCAGTTCACCTCCAGCGTCACCTTTGTCACCGGACACGAGGATCCCACCAAGCAGACCTCGTCCATCAACTGGAAGGCCCTGGC
>CAZRES010000285.1:0-1862 GCA_964598885.1 uncultured Desulfobacteraceae bacterium
GAAGTGTCTTGAATCTTTATTCCCTTCCCCGATGCCTCGGAAACCATACGGCGGAGATCACTCAGCAGCAGGGTTTTCCCGGTAAGCAGTGCATCAAGGATCAATTGGCTTCGAGTCATGGCGGCCTCGTGCAAAAGGTAGAGGAAATAAGTTTTGATCACTTTACCTGTAAATTCTTATTTTTGCAAGACAAATTCGAATTATAGACGGGATATTAATCTGATAGATAGATTGGCATATGAAGGAATATTGAGCAGCACTTATGGACCGGAGTCGCGTCTTCGCTTGTTATATCGTGAACATTTCGCCCCTTGCAATGCTGCGGCTTAGTCAGTATATAATCAGCGGTGAGTTTGCCGAGATCTGCTGGATATATGAAGATCCCGGACTGGATTACAATTTTTTCGTAAAGCCATCTATATAAGGAGATTCCCATCATGGTTGTCGTCGCCAAGCTAAAAGCCCGCCAGGAAAGCATTGAGGAAATGAAGTCTGCCCTGCTGGACATGGTTGCAAAAGTGAAAGATGAAGAAGGCACCCTGGTTTATACCTTGCACCAGGATGCCGGCAATCCCGCCGTGTTTCTGTTTTATGAGAAATACGAGGACGTGGACGCGCTGACCGTTCACAGCTCGACGCCGTATTTCAAGGATCTTTTTAAAACCATCAAACCGATGCTGGACGGAGACCCGGAGATTGCCTTGTATAATGAGCTGACAGGTATAAATTAGAGATAAGAAGGCATTTTGAATAATAAAAAAGGAGTCGCATCATGAAAAAATTCTGCTTGTTTGTGTTTAATGGGGATCCCATGTGCTTTATCCATGTGTTGCTCAATGCGCTGGATATGAAAGACAAAGGTCATGAAGCCTGTATTGTGATTGAGGGATCCGCTACACGGCTACTGCCGGAACTGGCGCAGGATGACCACGCTTTACATGGGCTGTGGCAGAAAACAAAGGCGGCGGACCTGATTGCCGGGGCGTGTAAAGCCTGTTCCAAGAAAATGGGTACCATGGATTCGGCAGTGAACCAGGGATTGAATTTGCTCGATGATATCGGCGGCCATCCCAGTATCGCCAAATTCCGGGATGAGGGATTTGAGGTGATTACGTTTTAACTTATGGGCCGGTTTGGACCCAAAAACGTCACTTCATATATCCGCTTGCGCCCTCGTAATTTTTTCTCAAGAGCCTTCTCCGCGATCCGCGTAACCGCTGCCAATGGCTGAAAATGGCAAATCTAAATCCAGCTCCGGCACCTGTCTGGCGATCCAAGCGGTAAAGGTATTGCTGTTGGGACCGGGAAAAACGTTGTAGGTTGTTTTCCAGGGATACGCGCGGGCGGCCTGATCAACGGCATCAATCAGTGCATCAACCCCCGGGCCTCTGTGCTCTTTGAGAAGACGGGGTTTTGACCCAAACCAATACCGGTCAGGAACATCTTGCGTAATCCCCAGCACCGGCAGTCCTCTCCTGCCGCGCCACCCTACCACATCATAGACGGTATAGGTGGTTTCGCCCGTTTTCTTGGCGGCAATCCAGGTATGAACGGCAAACCATCCCCGCCATCCCCATGCATTGGCTCCGTAGACATGCAAAACCGCTTCCGTTGTTGATGCAGGGTCGGGTGCTATCCCGGCAGGTTCCCGGCTGGCAGTGCGGTAATCTTTATCGGCGGAACAGGCAGATAAAAGCACGCTTACCAGAAAAACCGCACATAAAACTGAAAAGTTTTTGAAAAAAGAATGCTTCATAAAAAGCACCGTTTAGGGCTTCCTGAATTAATATAACCTATTGACTTTTAAATTTTAGTATTATATAGTACGATTCAAAAATGCAAGCAATTCAGCCATTCACCCT
>CAZRES010000286.1:0-1835 GCA_964598885.1 uncultured Desulfobacteraceae bacterium
GCGACGCCGTGCTTTAACACCTTTTCATAATCATGGGCCCATGCCAGCATGGACCGGGCTGTTGCCGTGGGAGTGACGATCAGCAGTTTTTCCATCAAGAACCGCGTATCATCCGGCAGCGCCCGCATAAAGGCATCATCGTACTGCTTATCCTTCCAAAACGGAATTATCTCGTTTTGCAATACCGCGATATCTTCTTCGGTGATCACCAGCTGCTCGCCGGGGCCGCTTGGGCGCAGTTCACCAGGATTTGTGATAAACGGGCTTTTGAGTTCAGGGTAAACAATGGCATATCGCCCGGGAGGGCCGGCACTTCCGACAATCATTTCATTTTCGTTGATGTGGATGGGTAAATGATGGAGGATGTGCGACAGGGCCTTTGCCCATCGGAGGACAACCGGCTGACCTTCTGTTTCTCTCATGGATTCCGTCAGCAGGCGCGCTCTTTCCACATTCAGCTTGATGGGCTTTTCCCGGAAGCCTTCCAGCATGTGCTGAATCCTGGCCCGTTTTGTTTTCGCCGCCTCCCCCACAAGGCCGATGGGTTCTTCCCGTGCGATTCGTTCTTCCTGCGGGGAAAAAGCATTGACTGGCGTTGTCTCACTGACTTGCAACATAACCGGTTCTCCCTGTTGTCATTAAAGTTGGCATGTTGGCAAATGATTCAGATATCCGCTGTTCGCGGCCAAACGGTATGAAAGTTCTCGGATTGAATGTTACCGTATATTCAAGGGACGGAGATTGTCAAGCTTTTTTAAATGTGAACTCATATTCAATTTGACAGGAATGATGAACCATGCTAAAAATAAGCGCAAATTCACGATAACATCGGTCCTGTACGGCATTAAAAATAGAAAAGGATTCCATCTTGGCGCCACCAAAAACACCTAACAACAGAACGCGCATTACAAAGCCGGTGCAAAAACGATCGATTGAGACCAGAAACAAAATTATTGATGCCGCAAAAGCGTTGTTTGCCGAAAAAGGCTTTGATGATACCAACACCAATCGTATTGCAAGCCATGCCGGCCTTTCCATCGGAAGCGTGTATGCGCATTTCACGAACAAATGGGAAATTTTTCATACCATTCTCGAAGATTTTTCATCAGAGGTATTTGAATACCTGAAAGAAAGCATTCAAAAAATAATCGAGGACCAGAACAGCCTCACCGATGCCATTGAGGTGTTGATCCACGGCCTTTACAAGGCCCATATGCTAAACGGAAGGCTGAATGCGGAAATCGACAAGTTCACCCTCATGGATTCAAAGGCCGCAAAAATTCGTTCCGGCTGGGAGGCGAAAACAAACCGGGAAATTTCGAAGCTGATGACCCATTTCAGCGATCAGATCCGCATTAAAAATACAGACGCCGCCGTAACCGTCATCCATCGATCAGCTCATGAAGTTTTTCAGTACCTGTATAAAAATCGAGGTGTTCTGGATGAAGATATCGTGCTGGATGAATTTATTGCCATGATCAAAAGCTATGTGGCCGGCCGGAGCTGACGCCATTGTTAAACAAGCTGTTAAAACAGTTTCAAATACCACGATAAAGCCGATGCTTTGTATTTATACCGCCACCCGGTGATGGGGGAATGGGAGAATTTGAAATACCCGGTCTTATCTTCCGCACCGTCCGGCCGAAACACCGTATAATCCGCGCGCACAACGATGTTTTCACCGCGGCCCTTCATGGCCAGATCGGTAATGGAAACTTTTCGTTTCAAGGTTCCTTCGGCCAGTTCTTCCGCCGCATCCCTGTCCCCTCTGGCCATGGCCGCTTTATAGGCGTCCACATCGGCACTGATATCACCCGCGATTTCAACCATGAGAT
>CAZRES010000287.1:0-1816 GCA_964598885.1 uncultured Desulfobacteraceae bacterium
CCCATTTTTCCGCCACAAACGCCGTGGTCCCGGACCCGCAGGTGGGGTCCATTACGAGGTCACCGGGATCGGTGGTCATGAGGATACAACGTTCGATGACTTTTTCATTGGTTTGAACAACATAGACTTTGGTGGCCCCATAACCGCCGCTTGCTGTATCTGTCCAGGCATTTGATATTGGGAAAAAGGGAAAATCTGTTGTATATCGTCGATATGAAAGCGTTATTCCGTAACTTTCCAGACGCTGAGCATAATAAAGATTTGTTAATCCTTGTTTATTTGATTTCCAACCTCCCTTTCCGGGGGTAAAAGTCTGACCAAACGCATCAAATGGCACTAAGGTTGACTCACTGCTTGAAGCTGATGTTAAATTATCTCTTCGATAAATTTTCCCGCCTTTTGAAACCAAATCACTTGGATCGCTACGTTCCTTTTTGGTCATTTTACGGTACAGGCCATCTGCATCGTAAATATAATCATAATTGACCCAATCAAACCCGACTCTTTCCTGATATAGAATATTGAATTTTTCTTTGGCTTTTATTTTATTTTTTGCATACCAGACGATGTAATCATTTGTATCAGCCAAAAAATCGCCTGATTGACCAGTTGTTTTTCTAAAGGAAATAATCCCCACAAAATTTTCAACCCCAAAAACCTCATCCATAATCTCCCGCACATGATGCAGGTTTTCATCAGAAATCTGCACAAACACACTGCCCGTCTCTTTGAGCATTTCCCTGGCTTCCAGCAGCCGGTCCCGCAGATAGGTGAGATAGGAATGAATCCCCAGCTCCCAGGTGTCCCGGAACGCCTTGATCATTTCCGGCTCCTGGGTCAGGTCTTCGTCTTTGCGGTCTTTGACATCCCGCTGGTTCACAAAGGGCTGGAAATTGGACCCGTATTTGATCCCATAGGGCGGATCAAAATAAAACATCTGCACCTGGCCGGCCATGGACTCCTTCTGGATCAGGGAGTTCATCACCATGAGGGAATCCCCGGCAATGAGCCGGTTGGCCCAGTCTTTTTCATGCTTGTAAAAATCAATGGCCTGCCGCAGGGGCAGATTTTCAAAGGGCGCGGAAAACAGTTCCGTTTGAATGTGCCTGCCTTTGATCTTGTTTCCCCGCCGGTCCTTGATCTGCTTTTGCAGGGCCGCAAGGATGGTGGCCGGGTCGATGCGCTCATGCACATGCAGCGACACCAGATCCACCTCAAAGGCGGTGCGCTCGGCCTTGCCGGTCCAGTTGAGATAGGGCGCCTGCATCCGCCTGAGTTGGGCCAGCGCCTGTTTCATGATGTCCGGGTCTTCGGATGCCAGGGCATCGTCAATCAGGTTTTCAATCGGCGCCCGGCCCACGTCAAACTGCAACGCCGGATCAATATGCGGATCATAGGACCAGCGCGTGTGCTCCTCCACCCCGTCGCTGGCCGTATCCACCATGCCCACATGGGGATTGTTTTTCCGCTTGTCGCTGTACCGGTAACTGATGACTTCCTTTTGATCGCTTTTCCCGGCCTTCGGCGCTGCAGATGTTTTCCGGGTTCCCCGCTTTTTTGGCGGCAGCGGATTGACCGGGGCTTCGCTTTCCAGTGTGAGCTTATTTTCCCCGGACGGCTCCGGGCCGGCCAGCTTCACCGATCCGCCCCGGCCCGCGCCGGAAACCAGAATGCCCTCATCAATCAACTGATCCCGGATGCGCTCGTAATCTTTTTTTTCAAGATCGGCATTCCCGGCTTTTTTCAGCATATCCATCATCTTGATGTTGCCGATGGCGGCCCCGTCGGAAGGCATCTGCGCCAGTATCATTTCTCG
>CAZRES010000288.1:0-1802 GCA_964598885.1 uncultured Desulfobacteraceae bacterium
CCGGGATACGCATCAAAATCAACCCCGATTCTGACGCTTTCTCCAGGCATCAGCAAAACCGTATCTTTCCAGCCGTCATCCACATACCCTTCATGCATGACATTGCTGCGCCCGATGATGCGAAACTGCTTGCCATGCAGATGAATGGGGTGCGGCATGTTCATCATTCGCATCATCCCGCCGCCGGTGTTATGGAATTCCCAGATTTCGGTCGAACCTAATCGGACAATCTCGTCGCTGGCGACGTCCTCCATTTCAAACACTCGCCCATTGATCGTCCATTGCATGTGACGCATGGTAAGAAAAAATTGCCGGGGCCGTGAAAAATTAACGGCGTTATCTTTTTGAAAGGGTTCGATATCCGAGAGTTTGTCGTTCAGGGTTAAATGGTTTTTTGCGGACCTGGTCACGTGAATGTTGAATATGGAAAATTCGGCGCCGTTTGGAAGGCCACGATTCCGGCCCATTCTTGGGCCCATGGGCATGCGGCCTCCCATTCGGCCGCCGCCTCCACCTCCGGCCTCAAACGGAAGGCTTATCATGGCGGACTGGTAACCGACCGGATAATTGCTGAAATCAGCCCAGATTTCCAGCCGTTCCCCGGGACTCAACAACACATACCTTTTATGGACCGGCCTTTCCAGCAATCCGCCGTCGGTGCCGAGGCCGTCGGTATCGGTGACGGTTAGCGGTCGACCATCCTTCCACGCCAGTTTATAAATCCGGGAATTGGAGCCGTTCAGCAAGCGCAGCCGGTAGGCGCCGCGCGATACCGGGAGAGTGAAATCCGGCAACCCGTTAACCATAATCCTGTCGCCCAAAAAACCGGTCATCCGCTCCATTCTTCCGCCGGACAGGTATACCAGCTGATTGCGCGAATCAAACGTTCGATCCTGAATCACCAGCGGAACATCATATTCATCTTCGGGCAGGCCTGCGCCCTTTTCCTGATCGTCGGATACGAGAAAAAGGCCGGCAAGGCCTCCATATACCTGAGGCCCGGTTTTCCCGTGGGGATGGGGATGATACCAATAGGTGCCGGCCCGGTTCAGCACCTCAAATTCATATAGATAAGATTGCCCCTGGCCAACGACATCCCGCGGGTGGCCGTCCATGATGGCGAGCACATGAAGTCCGTGCCAGTGCACGATAGATTCTTCAGGGATGGCGTTGTTGAAACGGATGCGTATTTTTTCTCCCTGGCGCACTTTTATGATCGGGCCGAGATAGCTGCCCGGCATTTCAACGATGCGGGCGTTGCTGCCTTTATGAACCACTGCCTGATATCGCCAGACTCCGGTAGGATCGCCCGGAAATATGGAAATCTCCGCCGGTCGGGCGGAAAGAGAAATATCAAGGTCGGGGACAAAGTCCGTTCCGGTATCCCGGGCTGACGCCATCTGATGGAATCCCGGCCAGAAGGGAGCCGCCATCAATCCCAGGGTTCCATAACCCATCAGTTTTAAGAACCGCCGCCGGGCGTTGCCGTTTTCCCCACCGATAATCGCATTTGGATGTTGCATGGTTACTTTCCTCCCAACATGAACGAATCATCCCGCTCTTTATGGACTGTTCTTACACCTCGTTGACGCCCATGACGGGGCCGCGCCTGGCGCCGCCCCGTCATACGCTGCCTGATGAAAATTTCGACTTACCGCCTGCAATATCCGCCGCCACGAGGACCGTAGCCCATCCGAGGGCCCTGTCCCCAAAATCCGCGATTGGCACCGGGGCCGGATTTTCTGGTCTGTATTTCATAATCCAGCCGTTTTTGATCAAGCTCGCCCCGCAGTTTCGAAACT
>CAZRES010000289.1:0-1785 GCA_964598885.1 uncultured Desulfobacteraceae bacterium
CCATGGTGGAAGCCGCCGGCGCTGATATCATCGACATCAACTGCGGGTGCGCGGTGAAAAAAGTGATGAAAAACGGGGCCGGCGCCGCCCTGATGAAAAATCCGGAAACAGCGGAACAGATCATCGCGCGCATGCGAAAGTCCGTCAACATCCCTCTGACCCTCAAAATGCGCTCGGGCTGGGATGCTTCGGGCGAGCAGGCCGCCCGGTTGGCCGCCATCGCTGAAGCCAACGGCTGCGACGCGGTCATCATCCATCCCCGGACGGTCCGGCAGCGGTTTTCCGGTTCAGCGGACTGGTCCGTGATTGCGGCAATCAAACAGAATCTTTCCATTCCGGTCATCGGCAACGGCGACATCCGATGCCCGGAAGACGCTTTACGCATGATTGCCGAAACCGGGTGCGATGCGGTCATGATCGGCCGGGCCGCCCTGGGCAATCCCTGGATCTTTTCCCAGATCCACGCCCTCATGGACACCGGGTCCTATCCGCCGGTCACGCCGGACATGCGCTTTGACCTGATGCAGCAATTCCTGGATCTGACCATCGACCAGTTCGGCGAGGAGATCGCCTGCAAAATGATGCGGGGCCGCCTCGGCTGGCTGGCCAGGGGCCTGCGCGACGCCACCGGCTTCCGCACCGCCGCTGCCGGCATCCACTCCAAGGCAGATGCCGAGGCATTGATTCACTCCTATCGCGAAACCTTCTATCTTTAATAATATCATCTTGCCCGCCGGACTTTCTTTGCTGTTTTGCTTAACACCAACCCTCCCTTTTTACCGAAAATGACAATTTTCGGTTGTCCCGCCTCTCAGGAGGTGTTATAGGTATTTGCTTATAATTTCGACGCCCCATTTTATAAAAATAATAATTAAATCAAAAATTTAAGGAGGATATTATGCGCGTTTCCGAATTGTATCAAAAGGCCGGCGGCAAGCCGGTTATTTCCTTTGAATTTTTCCGCGCCAAAACGGAAAAAGCCGCCCAGACTCTCGAAAAAACCCTGGATCTGCTGAGCGCCACCCGGCATGATTACATGTCCGTCACCTTCGGGGCCGGCGGCTCCACCCGCGAAGGCTCCTACGAACTCATCGACAAGCTGAAAAAAGACCGGGGATTAAACGTGGTGGCCTATATCGCCGGCGTGGGTCTGGGACCAGACGATGTCACAAGCGTTTTAAATAAATTCAAAAGCCAGGGCATGGAAACGGTCTTTGTCATTCAAGGAGATACGCCCCAGGATAATGTTGACTTTACTCCGCATCCCGAGGCCATGGCCCATGCCTCGGACCTGCTGAAATTTATCCGGGAACGATATGATTTCTGTCTGGGAGCCGCGGCCTATCCCGAAGGCCATATTCACGCGCAAAGCCTGGAAAAAGACATTGAATACGGCCGGCTGAAGCAGGATAACGGAGCCGAGTATCTGATGGCCCAGTATTTTTACGACAACCGGTTTTTCTATGATTTCGTGGACAAATGCCGGGCCAAGGGGATCACCATTCCCATTATCCCCGGAATCATGCCCATCTACTCAGTGAAAATGACGGAAATGCTGTCCGCGGTCTGCGGCACCACCATACCGGATGCCATACGGGAGGCGATTACGAACATTCCCGCCGACGACAAGGAAGGGGTGGCCCGGTACGGCATTGACCTGGCCATCGATCAGTGCCGGGACCTGCTGAAAAACGGCGTGCCGGGACTCCATTTCTACACCATGAACCGCGGCAAATCCGTGCATGAAATCGTGACCACCCTGGAAAAAGAGGGTCTGGTGTAAGG
>CAZRES010000290.1:0-1773 GCA_964598885.1 uncultured Desulfobacteraceae bacterium
ATCGGCCTGACCGTGGTGGCCTTCGGCACCAGCTCGCCGGAAATGGCGGTGAGCACCGTGGCCGCCCTGGCCGGCAACGGCGGGGCCGATATTGCCGTGGGAAATATCGTGGGAAGCAACATCTTCAACATCCTGTTCGTCCTCGGCATATCCGCCATGATCACCCCTCTGGCCGTATCGGCGCAACTGGTGAAATGGGACGTTCCCATCATGATCGCGGTATCTGTATTGTTTTTCATCCTGGCATCCAACGGCAGAATTGACCGTGCCGACGGGATCCTTCTCTTTTCAGGCATCATCGCCTATACGGTGTTTACCGTCCGGAAGGGTCGAAAGGAAAACAATGCGGGCCGGGCCGACAAGATCACGACTGACACACATCCGCTGAAAACTGGAAAGGGCCGGGAGTTGCTGGTCAATCTGCTGCTGATCGCCGCAGGCCTGGCGCTGCTGGTGACGGGCTCCAACTGGATGGGGGACGGCGCGGTGCAGATGGCCAAAAGCCTCGGGGTCAACGAACTGGTTATCAGCCTGACCATTGTTGCCATGGGCACGTCTTTTCCGGAACTCGCCACCTCGGTGCTGGCTGCCTTCAAAGGAGAGCGGGACATCGCCGTGGGCAACGTAATCGGCAGCAACCTGTTCAACATTCTCTGCGTGGCGGGATTTTCCGGGGCCGTGGTGCCGGGCGGCATCGCTGTTTCACCGACGGCCTTGGCATTTGACATCCCGGTGATGATCGCCGTTGCCGCAGCCTGCCTCCCCATTTTTTTCTCCGGCTTCCGCATCGACCGGATAGAAGGCGTCCTCTTTCTATCCTGTTATATCGCCTACACCGCCTGGCTTATACTGACGGCTATGCAGCACGAGGTCCTTGTTGACTTTGCTTTTCTGCTTCGCTGGATCGTCCTGCCGGCCACGGCTCTGCTGATCATCATCCCCGCCATCCGGCAGTCCAGATCAGGCCGGGATGTTTAAGCAATTCTTGCCTTCAGAACCTTCAGACGCGCTTCGACTTCGCGACCACACTTTGCCCGTTCAGAATCTGTTTTCAGCGCTTCGATTATTTCAGGGATGAGAACCAGCCTTGAAAAAGTCGAGTCTGGGAGCAGGTACCACCTACCGTGTGAAGTTAATTTATGTCCGTATATCCTCGGCGGTTCAGTTGATCCGGATTTCAAACATTCAAGCAGCACCTCAAGCTCGGGTGCGTCCAGGCAATCGAGATCCAACCGGACCCGCCGCGGCGCTTTTATTAAGGAACACCAGCGCCGCCTTTGTCATGAGGCTTCCATCGATCCTGACCTCCCATGATGCGGCAGGCCGCCCGCTCCGTCTCGCCGATATTGCGGCCGGCCAGAATAAAGCCAGGGCGTCTTGGAACGGCTCGGTCCCACTTGACGCCCATCCAGCCGGCGGCGGTGATGATGCCGTCGATGATCCCAAAATGGACCGGGTAGAGTTTAAGCTGGGCGATGGTCGACATGGCGCAGCCGGTCTTTTTATGGTAGTGCAGTATTTTGTCGGTTTCCGGAATGCATCCATACGTATTTTTGATCAGTAACTCAACTTTCAGGGTGAATAGATGAGCCAATTTTTATGATAACAATTTGATATAATTATTAGTATTGACGGACCTCGCTTTATTTGATACTTTGTTTTTTCGCCAAAAAAGACAAAGACAAAAAAGGAGGCCCGTCACGATGAACCATAGCGTTATTGTAAAAGAAAATCAAACCGTAACCGTTCAGAAACTTGGAATTTTTAACAATT
>CAZRES010000291.1:0-1766 GCA_964598885.1 uncultured Desulfobacteraceae bacterium
CTCGAAAGACCTGATAACCTTTTCTTCCGTCGATTATTTCGAAACACTGGAGATGCCTTACATAAGGGTTGCAGACGTCGTTCTGGAGCCGGTAGACGATCCTCTCGATGAAAAAGCCATCATACGTCCTTACATGAATTTTGACGATTAGGTGGACAAGAGGAGCGGGGGATCTGATGTTCGTTGTGACACACCAGATCCCCACTTGTTTTCCGCATTTTTGGCCTAAAAGCCTAAAAAGTTCTGAAATTAAAGATAATAATTGCTTAACACGGGCTTAATACCTGGTTGAAGCGGCAGAAATGGAACAGTGACTTCGGAGAGAAGCAACAGGAAGGCTAACCATATTTAGATATGAGAAATACATAATATAATGGATGGCTCCGCCATGTGTAAATTCCCGTGTAAATTTTTAAAAAACAGTCGCCGAAATTGACAAAATTACACAAAAATATACACATGGGATTTTTCAAAAAATGCAAGGAAATCAATGGATACAGGAGAATTCGGGAGGGTTGCGAAAGACTGTTGGGAGCCTCTCACGCCGGAAACGCGGGTTCGAGTCCCGCTGGGACCACCAATGATATCGGCTTGCTTCTTTTGCTTCCGTGACCGGGCTGCGCATGTCGCACAGCGCCTCCAGGTGCACCCGTGTTTCTTCCAGCCCAGGGATTTCAGGTAGCGCTCTGTTATTCCAGCGCTTATGTCTCAGAATCGCCTGAATCGCCCCCCAGCGGCTTTCCCATACAGTACAGTTTGCCGGCCTACCAGGTGCCGGATGACATGAAACCCGAATGGCGGAACCCCGGCTTTTTCGCACATCCGACGCATGTAATGCCGTCGCATGATAAACGACTCCCCGCGATACTCCCGGCAGAAACTGTACTCCTCATCGCAGACAAAGACATCCGGGCTTTCCTTGTAGGTAAGGAATACCGGGCCGGCGCTTCTTTCCAGCGGCCATTTGACATGAAATTCAATCCCCTCTATGAATAACCCGCGTTCATGCTCGATATTGAACAGGGCATCAGTCGTTTGTCGCCAAGCTGCTCCGCCTAAATGATTGCATTGAGCAGGGCAAGCGGTTTCAGATTCAGAACATGGTATCTGAAAAATCTGTGAATCCGCACATAAAAAAATTCCGGGTTGGTGACCACATCCAGTGGCGGAAACCATCCGGGCAGATCCGGTTCATCCACGGCAACAAACGTCACGCTGCGTTGGGCCAGCCCATCAAACACCTTGTCCACGGCCCGGGATGCACTGCGAAATTTCACGGCAAGGAGAAGATCATGGAGCTGATCCAGAAGTGCTGACAGGTAGCGACGGTTATTATCAAGGTCTGGGCGTAATGCGAGAGCATCTGGCGGACGGGTGTATTGGCGGGATAAAAGTCGTTAAGCCCTTCTTCGCGGGAATAGCCGATAGTGCCGACGCGGAGATGACAGAAAAAAATGGTTGGTAGTGACTCATAAAAATTTTTCACTTTGAATGACATTCAATAAAATCCTGATAAAGCTCCTTTAAAATTGCTAATGTTTTTCGCTCCTTGATTCCTAAAAATTCCATTACACATGCCACCTCGAAACGATTGAGGATACCACAAATCCTATTTATCTATGGTTTTTATTCCAACGCCGCTCTGATTTTTGCAGATAAATCCCTTGTCGAAAACGGTTTCTGGATAAAATGCACATCCGGGTCCAGAACCCCATGATGGGCAATCGCATTGGCCGTATATCCCGACATGAACAAAACGCGGATAC
>CAZRES010000292.1:0-1761 GCA_964598885.1 uncultured Desulfobacteraceae bacterium
ATCACCGTGCGAAGCTGCTGAAAGGCGATGTGCAGGTTATATTTGAAAAGCCCGTACGCCAGTAAAATCAAGGAGATGAAGATGAAGGTGCCCAGCGGGTAGATTTCGTATCCATAAATGGCGGGGGTATTGGTCAGGCTCAGACCGGCGGCGCAGAAAAAACCGATGATTAAGTATTTGATGGTGTCTTTTTTATGGAGATCCGTAGTATGACGGCGGGCCTGCCACAATATGACGATACCGTAGACGGTGCCGGTCAGCCAGAGAAGACTCATGATATCGTAGAGAATGGCCTTTTTGGCGAAAAACCCCCAGTAATACGAATATACTCCCTGGAAATACAGGGATGTCTGGGTCAGTGGCGCCATGATCAGACTGATGGCGTAGGCTGACCAGACCATCCACCACCCGCGGCGTTTTTCGCAAACCAGGAAGACCAGATGGAGGTTGGCGCCTAAAAGAATCAGTACCAGAAAAAAATGGTCGATTCGGGATATCATAAGGGCGAGGGCCGGATCCGTGATGATGCCGAGTACAAGTATATCGGCGTTTAAAACGGCAAAAGCCGCGCAGATAATGGCGAACAGAAGACTTTCCGTCCGCGTCTGCTCCAGGGTGAGGACAAAAATCGATAAAAAAGCGGCGCATGAAAACGACAGCAGCGGTGGAATGCCATAGGGTATGATCCGGTCGATGATGTATTCGGGGGAAAAATCCTGGCCCAGCCAAAGGACGAAAACCACAAAAAAGGCGTAAGCTGCCGCCAGTCCTCCCCGGAGGATGCCGGCAATTGCCTGCTTCATACGGTGGCCGGGAAAAAAAGTACTCATTTGCGGCAAATGTTCAAAGATTATCATAGATTGTTAATATATCAATTGGGCCGTCTTGTAAAAAGAAACATCTCCCGCTTTTTGAGTGATCATGACGAATAGAACAATTTTTAAAATAGTACATCAATATCCTGTTGATATTCCGACTGCGGAAAGATAAGATAGGCCGTGGTAAGAGGGGGAGGTATTGTTCCACCGGGGTTTCTCGGCATTCGGATGATAAAAGCAAAGGATTGTTGTCAGAAAACACAAATGCAAACATCTGGAAAAGGAGTTTACTATGAAAAATTTGAAACGGATGGCGTTGATCGGACTGATTGCATTTATTCCGATGATCATGGGTTGCGCAACCTCGTTTCCCGTCGGCAATCTGTATACGGAACTGAAACTTCCCATCGCCGCGGAATCGGATGTCAGGGCGGTGAAATCCGGAACCGCCGAATGCATGAGCGTTCTGGGCCTGGTGGCCACGGGTGATGCCAGCATCAATACGGCCATGCGAAACGGCAACATCACCAAAATCAGCCATGTCGACTGGGAAGCCAAGAATATTCTGGGGATTATTGGAAATTACAAGCTTACGGTTTACGGCGAGTAATCAATCACGTATCCCCCTCTGCGTTGTACGGCAAATATGACCTGAATGCCGGTCTCCCGTTTGTTACGAAAATGTAGCGAAATGTTGAACCCCCAAATGATGCACGGCATTGTTCGGGGGTTCAATAATTTTTCAGCTATCCTGTGTTTCCCTTCCCATCAACACGCGTAGAATTTCGGGACCAAGAGCCTGTTTCTGCCAGTTTTTCAGGCCGGAAAGGGTTTCCGGCCCTTTGGTGTGGGTGGTATGGTTTTCGGCAACAATTTTCAGTGTGGTATTGGAGATCAGGACCCCGGGATCCATTTCAAGCTTTTGGGCTTTTTTAACGCGCCA
>CAZRES010000293.1:0-1744 GCA_964598885.1 uncultured Desulfobacteraceae bacterium
CACGCCTGGCGCCTGAGGTCGGCGGGGATCGGATCACAGCCCTTTATAAATGCTTTGTCGTCGATATTCTGAATATGCTTCAGGGCGTTGGGCATCGGATTCGGATCTGTTACGATCCGCCGGAGGCCGGACAGCTCATGCGTTCCTGGCTCGGTTCTCACATGAAGTATCAACCGCAGCGTGGAAAAGATCTTGGCGAAAAAATGGCGGATGCCTTTGCAACGGTGTTTGCCTCCGGGATAACAAAAGCCTTAGTGATCGGCACCGATATCCCGGATCTTCCGGCCGTCATTATTGACCAGGCATTTAAATCCCTTACCGAGCACGAGGTGGTCATCGGCCCGGCCCTTGACGGCGGATACTATCTCATCGGGTTCCGGGCAAACAGCTTTCAGCCCGCCGTGTTTGAAAACATTTCCTGGAGTACGCCGGCGGTCTGTTCTTCCACTTTGAATCGCCTGTCTTCATCCCGATCCTCTGTTTATTTACTTCCCCAATGGCGCGATATTGATCATTACAGCGACCTCTGCGCTCTGGCGGATCTTCTGGCCCGGGGAGAAACATCCGCACCGACCACAGCCGCCTTTATCACAAAAACCGGCATGTGCCGTGAGACAAAAATCGAGAAAAGGTCGTAATGCCGGTTGATCTGTCCATCATTATCCCGGTTCTTTTCGAACAGGAGTGTATTAACCATACCCTGGCGGAACTTCAGTTTTCCGACTCACATCGTACCACGGAAGTTATCGTGGTGGACGGTGATCCAGGGGGGAGCACCATCCGGGAAATCCGCCGCCCGGATATCATCACGCTGACAGCGCCGTCCGGCCGGGGTGCGCAGATGAACGCGGGAGCGCGCCGGGCCGGTGGACACATCCTTATGTTTCTGCACGCGGATACGCGTCTGCCTTCCAACGCGGTCGAGCGAGCGATAAGAGCCTGCGAAGATCAAAAAATCGCGGGCGGAGCCTTTGACCTTTCCATTGCCTCATCTCATCCGATGTTGAAAATCATCGCCCGCATGGCTTCTCTGCGGTCCCGGATCACCCGGATTCCCTACGGAGACCAGGCCATTTTTATTAAAAAATCGATTTTCGTGGCTGGCAACGGCTATGCCGAGATTCCCATCATGGAAGATATCGAACTGATGCGCCGTCTTGGACGCGCTAAATACCGTATTTGCATCCTGGAGGATCGGGTCGAAACCTCGGCCCGTCGCTGGCAAAAAGAGGGGATCTTCTATACCAGTATTCGCAATATCGTGATCTCAACGCTTTATTATATCGGCGTCTCTCCCGAGCGGTTAGAGCGGTTTTATCGCTGATTCGGCAGCAGGTCCTATATTAGCGTGATGGTTTCCGACAGTTCTTCAAATACTTCCCCGATGTCGGCGACGGCATCGATACCGGCGGCCTTGAGGGCGGAAACAAGGCTTGCAGCCTGTTTTTTCTCCACGCAGATCAGCAGGCCGCCGGAGGTCTGGGGATCGTAAAGGAGATCTTCGATTTCCCGTTTAACGTCAGGACCGCCCAAAACCATCTTTTCGCGAAATGCCCGGTTTTTGTAGGCGCCGGCCGGGATCAGGCCCATGGCCGCGAACTCAAGAGCTTCGGGGATCACCGGCACGGCGGAGGCATCCACTCGAACACTGCGTCCGCTGTTTTCCACCATTTCGGCCAGATGCCCGACGAGGCCGAAGCCGGTGACATCGGTACAGGCATGGACGGAAAAATCGTTCATGATT
>CAZRES010000294.1:0-1743 GCA_964598885.1 uncultured Desulfobacteraceae bacterium
GTGGAGGCCGTGCGCTATCGCTGCGGCCGGGCCCTGGCGCAAAATGATACGGTATCGGCGGATTTTGTTTCAGGGATTCCGGATTCGGGCATCGGGCATGCCATCGGGTATGCCAACACCAAGCAGATTCCCTATATCCGGCCCTTTGTCAAATACACGCCCACCTGGCCCCGCAGTTTCATGCCCGGAGAACAGCGGGTCAGAGATCTGGTGGCCAGGATGAAGCTGATTCCGGTTCATGCCTTAATCGAGGGCAAACGCGGCCTGTTCTGCGATGATTCCATTGTCCGGGGGACCCAGTTGCGGGACAACATCAAGGTGCTGTTTGATTTCGGCGCCCGGGAAGTGCATATGCGGCTGGCCTGTCCCACGCTGATTTTTCCATGTGAATTTTTAAATTTTTCAACATCCCGGGCCACCCTTGACCTTATCGGCCGGAAAATGATCCATCGGCTGGAGGGCGATGCGGTCGCGCACATGGCGGATTATGCAAAGGCCGGTTCGGAAAAGAATCTGGCCATGGTGGACCTGATCCGCAAGGAGCTGAAGCTCACCTCTCTGGTCTACCAGAAACTTGACGACTTGGTGGCCGCCATCGGACTGCCCAAAGAAAAATTATGCACCCATTGCTGGGACAACAGCAGTTATTTCTGACGTTTAGGAGAAAATATGCCAAAGATAGAAGATATTAAAAAAGTGATGATCATCGGTTCGGGTCCGATTATTATCGGCCAGGCCTGTGAGTTCGATTATTCGGGGACCCAGGCGTGCAAGGCGTTGCGCGCTCTGGGCTACGAAATTGTTCTGGTCAACAGCAACCCCGCCACCATCATGACCGATCCCGGCATGGCCGACGCCACCTACGTGGAACCGCTCAACATAGAAACCCTGACCCGGATAATTGAAAAAGAGCGGCCCGATGCCCTGCTGCCGAACCTGGGCGGCCAGACCGGTCTCAACCTCAGCCTGGGACTCCATCGCGCCGGGGTGTTGGAGAAATTCGGCGTTAAAATCATCGGCGTCAATGTGGGGGCTATTGAGCGCGGGGAAGACCGGACCGAATTTAAAAAGACCATGGAGCGCCTCGGCATCGAAATGCCCAGGAGCGAGGCCGTCTACAGCGTGGAGGAAGCCGAACGGGTGGCCGAGGAAGTGGGCTATCCGGTGGTGATCCGCCCGGCCTACACCATGGGCGGCACCGGCGGCGGTCATGTCTATAACGTGGAGGAGCTGCGTGAAGTGGCGGCCCGGGGCCTGTCGGTCAGCCTGGTCCATCAGGTCCTGGTGGAGGAATCGGTGATCGGCTGGGAGGAGCTGGAACTCGAGGTGGTGCGTGATGCCCGCAACCAGATGATCACGGTCTGTTTTATTGAAAACGTGGATGCCATGGGCGTGCATACCGGTGATTCCTTCTGCACGGCGCCCATGCTCACCATTGCCCCGGAACTCCAGAAACGGCTTCAGGATTATTCTTATGCCATCGTGGAAGCCATTGAAGTCATCGGCGGCACCAACATTCAATTTGCCCATGACCCGAAAACCGACCGGGTGGTGGTCATTGAAATCAACCCCCGGACATCCCGGTCATCGGCCCTTGCCTCCAAGGCCACGGGGTTTCCCATTGCCCTGGTGTCGGCCATGCTGGCTGGCGGCCTGACGTTAGACGAGATCCCCTACTGGCGGGACGGGACCCTGGAAAAATACACGCCTTCCGGGGATTACGTGGTGGTGAAGTTTGCCCGA
>CAZRES010000295.1:0-1739 GCA_964598885.1 uncultured Desulfobacteraceae bacterium
ACTCGGCGCAAGCGCCTCAAACAGTTTGCCATTCTTAACGCATCCTCAAAAATCGCTTTTTCCCCCGAAATCCACGATCTCCGCTCACAACCCGATGGCATGTGGAACCCGTCATTTGTATTATAAATTATTGACTCCACGACGTTTTTTCAGTAAAGCATTCTCAGTGCCAAATTCCCGCATCCACAGATGGAAAAGGATCATATAATGACTCAGGAAACGGCTTCGGCCGGCGCCATTGCTGCTCCCCGCGATCGGCTGGCCGAAGAAATCGCCAACAGCGTCACCCACGGCATCGGCGCGGCTTTAAGCATCGTAGCCACGGCCGTGCTGCTGGTCATGGCCGGGCGATACGGCGATAACTGGCAGATCGCGAGCTTTGCCATCTACGGCACCAGTCTGATCATGCTCTATCTGGCCTCCACGCTCTACCATGCGTTTCCCTGGGCCGAGGTAAAAAAATGGTTCCGGCTCCTGGATCATTCGGCCATCTACCTGCTCATTGCCGGCACCTATACCCCGCCCCTGCTGATTGCCATGCGCGGTCCCTGGGGCTGGACCCTGTTCAGCCTGATCTGGGGCATGGCGGCATTCGGCCTGATTTTTAAAATCGCCTTTATCGGGCGATATCATCATATCTCCCTTGGATTGTACATAATGATGGGATGGCTGGCCATTATCGCCATCAAACCCATGCTGACCCTGCTGCCGCCGGGCCTGTTTTTCTGGCTCCTGCTGGGCGGATTTTTCTACACCTTCGGAGTCCTGTTCTACGCCGGCAAAAAAATCCCCTATCACCACGCCATCTGGCATATCTTTGTCCTGCTGGGCAGCGCCGCGCATTTTACCGGCATGCTCCTGCACCTGACCGCCCTGTAACTCACAAAAAACGCCGCGCCGGCAGCGTCTCAACCGAAGCCCTCTTTTTGTGCCCATTACCCGGATATCGGGTTGCTTCTAAAGGAGAAATAAATGGTTGAAAATCGATCCTAAAAAGATTTATATGTATTATAAATGGGTTAAAATAAAAATCTCCGGAATGCAAAGTTGGATATATCAACATGAACGCGCCCGACCGAATCCGGCGACTGGCCGAGACCTTCCATGACAATCTGGACGCCTATAAAAAAGGCTGCTACAACGAAACCCAGGTGCGCCGGGAGTTCATCGATCCGTTTTTCGAGGAGCTGGGCTGGGACATCTCCAACAAAAACGGCTGGTCCGAAGCCTACAAGGACGTCATCCACGAAGACGCCATAAAGGTGGGCGGGGTCACCAAGGCCCCGGATTACTGCTTTCGGATCGGCGGGGTCCGCAAATTTTTTCTGGAAGCCAAAAAGCCCTCCGTCAACATCAACGAAGATGTCCATCCGGCCTTTCAACTGCGGCGCTATGGGTGGAGCGCCAAGCTGCCCCTTTCCATTCTCACGGATTTCGAGGAATTCGCCGTTTACGACTGCCGGGTCAAACCGGCGAAAACCGACAAGGTCTCCCATTCCCGGATTCTGTATCTCACCTACGCGGATTACATCGACAAATGGAACGATATTGCCGGGATTTTTTCCCGGGATGCCATTCTCAAAGGTTCTTTTGATAAATTCGTCGTCTCCAACAAGCACAAAAAAGGCACCACCGAGGTGGACGCCGCGTTTCTGGCCGAAATCGAACGCTGGCGGGAGCTGCTGGCCCGCAATATCGCCCTGCGCAATCCCGGGCTTTCCCAGCGGGAATTAAATTTT
>CAZRES010000296.1:0-1738 GCA_964598885.1 uncultured Desulfobacteraceae bacterium
TCGGCGTTTCAGCGGTCAGCACCTGGTAGCCGAGTTTTTCCAGCATCATTTTACTCATTTTAATGATCCTGGGTTCATCTTCCACCAGCAGGATGATTTCGCCCTTGCCGAAAAGAAGTTCAGCCGCGCTTTCCGAGACTGTTTCTTCAATTTCGCCGGCGTGGCGCGGCAGATAAACCTTAAAAGTGGTTCCTTCTCCAGGCTCACTGTATAGGTTGATAAAACCGTTGTTCTGTTTGACGATGCCATAAACCGTGGCCAGTCCCAGTCCGCTCCCTTTTCCGGTTCCCTTGGTGGTGAAAAACGGTTCAAACAGGTTGTTCATAGTCTCTTTGTCCATGCCGCGGCCGTCGTCGCTCACCGCCAGCATCACGAAGTCGCCGGGTGTAAATCCTAAGTGATTTTCACAATATTCGGCATCAAACGTGATGTTTTCCGTTTCAATGGTAATCTTTCCCACGTCGGCAATGGCGTCTCGGGCATTGACGCAGAGGTTGGCCAGAATCTGATCAAGCTGGGTGGGATCCATGTTTACCGGCCATAACCGGGCCTGGGGATGCCATTCCAGGTCGATGTCTTCGCCGATAAGCCGGCGCAGCATCTTGAGCATTTTCTCAAGAGTTTCGTTAAGATCAATCACTTTAGGATTGATCATCTGTTTGCGGGCGAATGCCAGCAGCTGGCCAGTAATATTCATGGAGCGTTTTCCGGCGTTGTAGACTTCCTCTAGATCGGCATGCAGAGGATCAGCCGGGGCCACCTGCTCCAGGGCCATTTCCGTATATCCCAGAATGACCGAAAGCATGTTGTTGTAATCGTGGGCCACGCCTCCGGCCAGGCGTCCCACGGCTTCCATTTTCTGGGCCTGGGCGAGTTGGCGCCGCAGCTTTTCGCGTTCTTCTTCCGCGTGTTTACGCTCGATGATGTCGCGCAACGTGCCGATGATCTTAACCGGATTCCCCTTGGCATCTTGCCATAATCTTGCAGAAATCGCACAGGGCACATGGGTACCGTCTCTGTTTTGAAGCGAAATCTCAAAATCCGTGACGCTGCCGGATTCCAGCAGCCTGGCAATCAGCCGGTCCCGTTCTTTTGCGTCGGGGTAAAAATCAAGCATTTGTCGACCGATAAGGTCGGCCGGGCAATATTGGCCCATGGAAATCGTTTCAATGGATGGACTGATCTCCAGGAGCGCGCCATCAAGGGATGTTTCATAATATACGTCCTGCATATTATCGAAAATATTTCGGTATTTTTCCTCGCTTTCTCGAAGTTTGTGCTCAACCCGTTTACGCTCGGTGATGTCCTGGAAAGAGCCCTGAACGGCGATGATCCTGCCGTTTTCATCTTTTACTGCTTTGCCGATGGTCCTCACCCAGACCCGATTGCCTTTTTGAGTGATGATCTCCATGTCTTCATCATAGGGAATGCCCTCTTTGGCGCAGGCGCTGAAAACCTGTATGATCTTTTCCCGCCATTCGGGAGCGTAGAAGCTTATGCCTTTTTCCACCGGCGGCGCAAACCCGTGCGGCATCTCGTGAATATCCGCCACCGCGTCCGACCAGGTGCATATATTATTGTCCAGATCGACGGTCCAGCCCCCGAAATGCGCTGTTTCACCGGCGATCTTCAGCAGAGCATAATTTGACTCCAGTGCCCTTCGGCTGTTGCGTTCTTCGGTCTGATCCCGGAAAACCAGCACCACGCCGTTTATCGCGCCGGCTTCATTGCAAATCGG
>CAZRES010000297.1:0-1733 GCA_964598885.1 uncultured Desulfobacteraceae bacterium
GAATTTCGGATGCTTGACGATCTGCTTGTGGAAGGGGATGGTGGTCTTGACCCCGCCCACCATATATTCCCTCAGCGCCCGCTGCATGAGCTTGGCGATCTTGTTCCAGCTGCTTCCATAGGTGATCAGCAGGGTGGCCGCAGAATCATACTGGGATGGAAAAACATATCCTTCCGTAACGCAGGAATCGAGCCGCACCCCCTGCCCGCCCGGTGTGACATAACGCGTGATCATTCCGGAATTCGGCGAAAAATTCTTCTGGGGGTCCTCACAATTGATCCGCACCTGCATGGCGTGCTGAAACGGGCGGGTATTGTCCTCATTGAACCGCAGAGCCGCGCCGAATGCAACGGCGATCTGTTCTTCCACCAGGTCGATGCCGTAGCGGCACTCGGTGATACCATGCTCCACCTGGAGCCGGGTGTTGACTTCAATAAGATAAGGGTTGCCTTCGTGGTCCACGAGAAATTCCACCGTGGCCAGAGAATAATAATTCACGGCCTTTACCAGACGAAGGGCATATTCCTTCAGACGGCTTCGCAACTCTTCGGTGAATTTCGGCCAGGGAGACGGCGTGATTTCCACCAGTTTCTGATGGTTGCGCTGAACCGTGCAATCCCGTTCGTCAAAGGCGAATACATTGCCGTACTGGTCGGCGATCACCTGGATCTCGATATGACGAACGGATGTGAGCAGTTTTTCCACAAACAGTCGGGGATTGTTAAACGATGCTTCGGCTAAAACCGAAGCCCGGTTAAAAGCCTTTTCAAGATGGTCTTCGGAATAGACTTCGACAATTCCCCGTCCCCCGCCGCCGCCTTCGGCCTTGAGCATGATAGGCATGCCGATCTCACGAGCCAGCTTCTTTGCTTCTGTTACATCAACGGCGCCGTCGGATCCCGGCACAGTAGGGATGTCAAGATCCCTGGCCAATTGTCGAACCGTCACCTTGTTGCCCAGCATGCGCATGGGCTCGGCAGGCGGACCAATAAAAATCATGCCCGCTTTGGCACATTTTTCCGGAAACTGTTCATTTTCCGCAATAAAACCCCATCCTGGATGGATACCAATGACCCCCCTTTTTTTGGCTTTCTTAACAATCAAATCCAGATCCAGATAGGCGTTGGGATCATCCCCGAGCAGCATCAATTCATGGGCGCCGAGGGTCGAGGGGGATGTTTTGTCAACATCCGAAGCGGTCATGATCGATACCGCTTCAAGCTGCTCGGAAATGGATCGGCTGATGCGCCGGGCCGGGATCCCCCGATTGGCGATCAGGATGGGCTTGCCTTCGATTTCATGTTGAATCTGTTCGAATGTTTTGGGTTTTTTTTCCATTGTCTTTGCTTTCCTTTTATTGGTGTCTTTGAGCCGATCGGATTTCAAAACGACGTCTTTTTATTTTTATGGTTATGGGTTTACCATGGGAACAATGCTGCCGGAATAAATGATGATGTCACGGCCGTCGCGATTCAGGCAAAGTCCGCCATCGGAACTGATTCCCGTAACAACAGCGGCAAAATCATCCGATCCGTTGACAATTCGCGCGGGATGCCCCACCCATGCCAGCATCGGCCGAATAACCGATATAAAATCGGATGCGGATAGTGCGGCGATCATTCGTTCGAAAATACGTTTTCCGTTTTCCGCCAGGGTCACCCACAACGCAAGGGGACCAACACAAACCCCTTCCCGTTCAAGGTGGGTTGCCGGCACGGCGGAACCATGCCGCA
>CAZRES010000298.1:0-1728 GCA_964598885.1 uncultured Desulfobacteraceae bacterium
CGGAAAGCTCGATTCGCCGGTGCCCCAGCGTATTTTCTGGGGCGTGGTGGAAGGGGTCTGTGCCGGAGCACTGCTCATGGGCGGCGGCCTGGCGGCCCTGCAAAGCGCGTCCATTGCCACGGGCCTGCCGTTTACCATTGTGCTGCTGATCATGTGTTACAGTTTGTATCGCGGTTTGCAGGAAGAATATTATCACGCCACGATTATTGAAAAAATCAAACCGGAGGTTCAAACCATTGAAATCCCGCTCGGCAGATCGGAGCCGCCGTCACCGGTCACCAATCAAAAGTGACGGCTGAGACAGGCGATCATGCGGAATAAGCGGCATGGATCGGCGAATTTTCAGCCGGTTGCATCTGAAACAGACATTGCCGAAGTGGCGCGCCTTGCCGGCGAGATCTGGCATGAGCATTATGTGCCCATCATCGGTCAGGCCCAGGTGGACTACATGGTATCCCAATTCCAGAGTCCCCGGGCCATTGCCTCGCAGATTGCCGATGGCCATGAATATTATCTTATCGTGCATCAGGGGCAACACGCCGGATACGCGGCGGTTGCGGCGGATAGGGTCACGTCTTCGCTCCTGCTCAGCAAAATTTATGTAAAAAAATCCCTGCGGGGCCATGGTCTGGGGAAAAAAGTCCTGGAATTTTTAGAAGATCTTTGTCGGCAACGCGGCATAGGGACAATCCGGCTGACCGTTAACAAGAATAATAGCGCATCCATCGCTTGGTACGAGCGGGTCGGGTTCACCAATGCCGGACCCACGGTTCAGGACATTGGCGGCGGCTTCGTAATGGATGATTTTAAAATGGAGAAAAGGCTTGGTTGATGATGCGACAGAGCGCATGTCCAAAGCGGTGATCAAGAAGGACCCCGTTCCGATCCCGATCCTTGCCGCCGGACGGGGATGGGCGGCGGTGGACAAACCCGCGGGCTTAAGCGTTCACAACGCGCCGGGTGAAGACCTCTGTTCCCTGGTATCGCAAAACATTCAACAGCAGCCGGATATCAAAAAGCGCTTCGGCAAAGGCCTGACGCCTTCCGACCCCGGAATCGGCCTTCATCCGGTTCACCGTCTGGACAGGGAAACCAGCGGCATGGTATTGCTGGCGGCCGATCAGGAGATTTTCCGGTTTTTTTCCAAGCAGTTTGATGCACGCATGGTTCGAAAATTTTATGTCGCCCTGGTGCACGGCCGCCTGGAAATCCCTCGGACCGAGGATTTATGGGGAACCTGGGAATGGCCCCTGACAAAATCCGCCGCCGGCCGCACCCATCCCCAGGGGTCCGGTCCCCGCCAGTCCAGCCGGACAAGATTCCGGATTCTTGATCACAGCGACCATTACACCATGGTGGAAATGGAATTGCTCACCGGCCGCACCCACCAGATCCGGCGTCACGCGAAGCTGGCGGGCCATTCCATTGTCGGCGACGCGCGCTACGGCTCACCTCGGGCCATAACGTTTCTCCGGAAACAGCGCGGATTCAACCGGCTGGCCTTGCACGCCCGATCGCTCACCCTGCGGCTTCCGGGGGAAAAACATCAAACCACCATCGAGACCCCGACAATTCCGGATCAAATCGGGGAATTGTTTAAAGAAGACCGTTTGGCCGCCGCAACACAGGTTTAAGACGCCATTTTTCTGATGGCGGCAGCCACCCGGTCCGGCGCGGGCATCATGGCGTTTTCCAGGTTTTTGGCGTAAGGGATCGGGCATTCCGGCG
>CAZRES010000299.1:0-1709 GCA_964598885.1 uncultured Desulfobacteraceae bacterium
TTTTCATGATATTGGCCAGTTCCTCGGTATCTTCAGCCTCCATGCCGGCGCTTAAAACCAGGAGTCCGGCATCCACGCTGATTTTGCGGCCCAGGATATGGTCTGTGAAGGTCACGTTCACCAGATCCCCTGACGCGGCGGCAACGGGCGCGTCTTCCGGGTCGAACCGGAAGAACATGACGCCCAGGCGCCGGGCTTCGGTGTAATAATCTTCCATCAGTCCGTAGGTCCGGATGTCGCGATAAAGGATGAACACCCGGGCTTCGGGGTTGTCGCGTTTGATGTGGATGGCGTTTTTAACGGCGGACTGGCAGCAGATGCGCGAACAGTTGGGGTTGGATTCGTTCCGGGACCCCACGCACTGGATCATGACGACTTGTTCCAGGCCCGCGGCGAATTGCTTGTCTTCGAGTTTTTCGGACAGCTCCAACTGGGTGACGACATTGGGATTTTCGCCGTAGAGATATTCGGTGGGCCGGTATTCTCCGGCGCCGGTGGCCATGATCACCACACCGTGCTCGATCTTGCGGCTGGCCATGCTTTCCCCTACGAGCACTTCGGTTTTGAAATTACCTTTAAAACCGGAAAAGTCGACGATTACCGATTGGGCAAGGATATCGATGTTGGGGTGGGCGGTGACTTTTTCGATCAGATCGTTGACATAGGCCCGAATATCCATGCCCTCAATGGTATGGGTCAGCCGTTTGGCCAGCCCGCCCAGGGCATCCTCTTTTTCGACAATCACCGCGGAAAAACCCTGGTCCGCGATCCCCAAAGCCGCGGTCATGCCGGCCACGCCGCCGCCCACGATCAGGGCCCGCTTGGTCACCGGAATCCGGCGTTCATGCAGGGGCCGCAGGGACGCGGCACGGGCCACGGACATGCGCACCAGCTCCCGGGCTTTTTCCGTGGCCATCTCCGGCGCGTCCGAATGGACCCAGGAATCCTGGTTGCGGATATTGGCCATTTCAAACAGATATTTATTAAGTCCCACGGACTCTAAAGTGTCCATGAAGATGGCCTCATGGGTCTTGGGCGTGCAGGAGGAGACCACCACCCGGTTGATCCGGTGTTCCTTGATGATCTCTTTCATCTGTTCCTGGGCGTCCTGGCTGCATGTGAAGAGATTTTCTCCCGAATAGACCACGTAGGGCAGGGTGGCGGCGTATTCTTTGATGCTTGGGACATCCACCACACCGGCGATATTGATGCCGCAGTCGCACACAAACACCCCCACCCGGGGTTCCTCGCCTTCCAGGGAAATTTCAGCGGGCCGTTCAACGGTCTTGAGCAGGGTGCCCCGTGCCGCGGCCAGATGGGCCCCGGCCGCGCAGGCCGCGGCGCTGGCTTCGGTGACCGATGAGGGGATATCCTTGGGTCCCTGGAAAATGCCGCAGGCAAACACTCCCGGCCGGGACGTGTTTACCGGTGCCAAGGGACTGGTATCGGCGAAATTGTGCTTGTTTAAAGCGATATTAAGGCGTTTGGCCGTTTCCATGGTGGACGGCGGCACCTGCAGGCCAACGGAGAGCACCACCATGTCGAATTCCTCGTGGGTGATATTGCCGGCTTCATCCACGTATCTGAGCAGAAGGTTGTCGTAATTGTGCAGGACCCGGCAACCGCGCAGTTTGCCTCGATGCCCCAATCGGTTATCGATGCCGGTGATGCCGATGGCGCCTGTAATCGCGCCTACTACGCCATGTTCG
>CAZRES010000300.1:0-1699 GCA_964598885.1 uncultured Desulfobacteraceae bacterium
CCCAGTCCCCAGACCGCCCGGCCGTGGCTGTCTTCCGACCCGACCTCTTCCAGCCAGCGCCGGTCATATCCCATGAAATTGCGGAAACGGCCGGTTTCCTCATTGAACGCGTGATGCAAAAAACTGATATAGGTGCAGGCCAGGTTGGTTGCGGCGTCGCTGTTGGGGATCATTTCCCTGGCCATCAGCACGGCGATCAGCGCCCGGGCGTTGTCGTCTGTGCAATAGCCGTGGTAGCGGTCCGGCACGATATACTTGGCGTGCTGCAGAATGCCGACGTTGTCCGACAGGCGGATGATGTGATCCAGCTTGGGCTGGGGCTGCTCACGGGGTGCCATGTCCATGGTCTTGGCGCGGAAAACCGGCCGGGGGGAGCGGGCCCGCTCCGCTTTCACCTCATTGAACAGTTCCAAATACCGGCGCGCCACCTCTTTCCAGATCATCTCCCGGCAAAAGGTGTAAGCCCGTTTGCGCATGGCGTGGCGCTCCACTTCGTGATCGAGAAGATCGTTGACCTGCTCGGCCAGGGCCGCTGAGTCCTTGAACGGCACCAACCGGCCACGGCCCTCGGCCAGCATCTCTTCCGCGTACCAGTAAGGGGTGGAGACGGTGGCCTTGCCGCTGCCCAGGGCATAGGCGAGGGTTCCGGAAACGATCTGCTCCTGGTTCAGGTATGGAGTCGCGTAGATGTCCGCCGCGCCTAAAAATTCACACAGCTCCTTGAGGTCGACGAAACGGTTGTGAAAAATCAGGTGGTCGCCGATCCCCAGTTCCCTGGCCTTGCGCTGCAGGGACAGCCGGTAGGACTCGCCCTGTTCCTTTTTTACATGGGGATGGGTTGCGCCCAGGACGATGTAAACCACCTCCGGATGGCGCGCCACGACAGCGGGCAGGGCTTCGATCATGGTTTCGATGCCCTTGCCCGGAGAAAGCAGGCCGAAGGTCAGGATGACCTTGCGTCCCTCGACCCCGTATTGATCTTTGTAGTAATTCGGGTCCACGAAGGGCACATCGGGGATGCCGTGGTGAATGAGGGCGATTTTCGCTTCCGGCACCCCGTACAACTCACGAAGGATCTCGCGTGCGCGTTGGCTCATCACCACCAGGCGGTCGGAAAGCTGGGCCACGCGCCTGGCAACGGCCAATTGGCCGGCCGATGGCGACTGGAGCACGGTGTGCAGGGTGGTGACCACCGGCATGCGCAGGTTGCCGAGCAGATCCATCACATGCGCACCGTTTTCGCCGCCGAAAATCCCGAATTCGTGTTGGAGACAAACCACCTCCACCCGGTTCATGTTCAAAAAATCCGCCGCCAGCCGGTATTCGGCCAAAACACGCTGGTTGACCTCAAAGCGCACCTGGGCCGGATATCGATACCCCTCGGGGATATCGTTCATCACCACGGCCCAGCACTCGCCGCTCGGGTTTTCTTCGGCCAGGCCCGCCAGCAAATCCGCGGTGAATGTGGCGATGCCGCACTGGCGCGGCAGATGATTGCCGATCAAGGCAATTTTATGTGGGTACGAAGGATGGTTTCCCGATTTAGTCATTTCATTTCTCCTGTCATGGGTCCGTGGCCACCCCCTTGGCCGACGATTTCCGGTCGCCGGTTTCCGCGTGAAACGGACGTAATGCTCCCGTAACGGATAAGGCGTTTTGCGCCGTGACCTCGGCAAATCGAGAACCGGCCGCTGGTCTG
>CAZRES010000301.1:0-1698 GCA_964598885.1 uncultured Desulfobacteraceae bacterium
ACTGTAGAAAATCAGGGCATAGGCGGTCAGCCGGGTGCTTTCCGTGCCGAACTCCCCCCTTTGGAACAAAAGCGCCACAATCGGCTCCCGCAAGACGATCAAGCCAACCATTGCCGGCAGCGTGATGAAAAAAATAAGCTGAATGGCATAGCCAAAGGTGTCTGTCAGATCCGCAAAGTTTTTGGCCGCTGCCTGCCGGGACAGGCTTGGCAGAATGGCAACGGACATGGAAATGGCAAAAATCCCCAGCGGAAACTGGACCAGGCGGTCTGCGTAATAGAGGTAGGAGACGCTTCCCTCCGGCAGCAGGGACGCCAGCAGGGTGCCGATTAAAATATTGATTTGGTAGACCGCCGCCCCGAATACTGCCGGTCCCATGAGCTTACCAATCTGCTTGACCCCCGGGTGATAAAGCGGCGCTTGCCGCCAGAAGCGGAATCCCTTTTTGACTAAAAACGGTACTTGCAGGACAAGCTGCAGGATGCCGCCGATCAGGACGCCGACGGCAAGGCCGGCCACGGGCGTTTCCATATGCGGGGCAATAAACAGCACGGCGCCGATCATGGCAACGTTCAAAAACACCGGGGCCAGGGCCGGGGCGGCGAAATGGCCGAGGGTATTTAAAATCCCCATGGAAAGGGCCACCAAGCAGATGAAAAAGATATAAGGAAACATGATCCGGGTGAGCAGGACCGTGAGGGCAAACTTGTCACCGGCAAATCCCGGGGCCACCACCCGGACGATCCAGGGCGCGCCGAGGATGCCGGCAACCGTTAACGCAACCATTATGATGGACAGCATCCGCAGGGTCGATCGGGCCATTTTAAAGGCCTCGGCTTTTCCGTCACGGTTGAGGTAGTCGGTAAATACCGGCACAAACGCAATGGAAAGCGATCCTTCGGCAAACAGCCGCCGCAGGAGATTGGGAATCCGGAAAGCCACGAAAAATGCGTCGGACAGGAGGCCCGCACCGAAAAACCAGGCGATGACCATGTCCCGGACAAAGCCCATAATCCGGCTAAACAGGGTGGCAATACCGATCACCCCGGCAGCCTTGGCGAATTTTCGTTTTTCAGAGGTCATATTTTACCAAAATTGGCTTGACATAATCCGTTCACTCCGGTATCAAGTCATGTTATTAAAAAATTTCAAAAAGGAGTGATACTATTGGCACATCATAAGTCAGCGATCAAGCGGATTCGACAGAACGAAAATCGACGGATGCGAAACCGGGTGGTAAAAACCCGGATGAAAACCGCTGCCAAAAAACTCGTCCAGGCTGAGCAGAGCGGTGATCTTGAGACCATGACCAGTGAATTGAACCGGACAAAGTCCGTGATTGACCGGGCTGCCAAAAAAGGCGTCATTCATTGGAAAACCGCGTCGCGGAAAAAATCCCGCCTGGCCAAGCGCATTAATAAGGCTGCTGCCGCTTAAAACTGGTCGGTTAACCGGTAATAAATCCGCTCTGCCAGTCTTTCTGAAAGAACGGCAATAGCGGATTTTTTGTTTTGTTCGGTTCGGCGCCGCTCAGGGGCGACCTCGTAGGAGTCGCTGGCGGATATGTCATTGGCGGCCCAGAGTTGTTTGCCGTCAGGTGCGGTCAGCTCGACATCCAGAAAAAGCGTGATGCGGCGCTCCGCCGTCTGGCTCGGGCTTTCATGGGCAATGGTCCGGATTCTGGAAGCCTTGATGGTG
>CAZRES010000302.1:0-1696 GCA_964598885.1 uncultured Desulfobacteraceae bacterium
GGTTTGCCGCCGCTGCGATGGGATTTGGCATGGTTTTTCGCCCCGTCAAAAGCGGTTTTCATCAGTCCGAGGCTGGCGCCGATAAGGGCTTGATTTTCCCACATGCGCAGGGTCTGGAGCATGTTTTGTCCGTCCGGGACCATGAGAACCTGGTCCGCCGGGATGGAACAATTTTCAAGGGTGATATCGGCGATGGCCGCGCCCTCAAAGCCGAGGGTTTTTTTCCGGGGGCCGATGGTCAGGCCCGGGGTTCCGGCCTTGATCAGAAAAACAGCGCTTTTGCCGTCCGCCGTGCCGGCGACCGCGAACCAGTCGGCTGCCGGGGCGTTGATCACATACTGTTTTTTGCCGCTGATTTCGGCCGTATCGCCGTTAACGGCGCCGCCGGCGGTCAAAGGAGTGTTTTCCACATTCATGTTCTCTTCAGACAGGGCCAGGGCGCCGACGAGTTTTCCGGCCAGAAGGGGCGGCAGGATTTTTTCCTTCATGGCGGGCGTTGCCCATTGGGTAAGAATTTTTCCGAACACCCGGGTGCTGTATTCAACGGCCAGAAACATGGACGGTGAAATATCAGCCATGATTTCAGCGGCGTACATCCAGGATGCCAGGCCGTTGAAGCCGGGAACCGCCTCCAGGCCGAATTGCAGATAAGGGGTGTCGGCCAGAGTGGTCAGGGTTTTTTCCATATTGGCCCGGACCTGTTTGGTGTCGGCGTCTTCGAGATCGCCTTCTTTGGCAAGCTGGGTCAGGCGCTGGTGCAGATCGATATTTACGGTGAATTCGTTTTCACTGATTTCATAATTCATTGCCGTTCTCCCTATATCAGTTTGGAAATGATCATTCGCTGGATATCGGATGTGCCGCCGCCGATGGGGGCCAGTCGGCTGTCCCGGAAGATCCGCTCCATGTCGTATTCATGGCAGTAGCCGTATCCGCCGTGGAGCACCACCGCGTCATTGGCCGGTCCCATGCTCCAGTCGCCCACGAACAGTTTGGCCACCGCGGCTTCCAGATGGTTCAAGGGCTTTTTCTGGTCCTTGCACCAGGCAATGCGGTAGACCAGATTCCGGGCCGCCTCGCCGAAAATCCGGATATTGGCGATTTTGCGCTTGATGGCCTGGAACTGGCCGATTTTCCGGCCGAACTGCTCCCGGTCCTTGGCGTATGCCACGCACCGGTTGAGCATGTAGGTGGCCGCGCCCACAAACGGCGCCAGCAGGGCCGAGCGGTCCCATTCCACGGTCTGTAGCGACATGTTGAACCCGTCGCCTTCCTGGCCCAGAAGATTTTCCGCCGGGATTTCGCAGTTGGACAAATACAGTTCGGATGTCTGGGAGGTGCAGACCCCCATTTTGATTAAAGGCGTGCCCGCGGAAAAACCGGGAGTGCCTTTTTCCACGATAAAGGCGGATATGCCGGCGTGTTTTTTCTCCATGTCGGTTTTGGCATACACCACCGATACATCGGCAATGGGCCCGTTGGTGATAAAAATCTTGCTGCCGTTGAGGACGTATTTATCGCCCTTTTTTTCCGCCGTGGTGGTCATGGAGGCCACGTCCGAGCCCGCGTTGGGTTCGGTCAAGCCCATGCACCCGATCCATTCGCCCGAGGCCAGTTTGGGAATGTATTTTTGGCGCTGTTCTTCCGTGCCGTGGGAAAAAATGGTGTCCGCGCAGAGAAAGGTGTGGGCGCCGTA
>CAZRES010000303.1:0-1684 GCA_964598885.1 uncultured Desulfobacteraceae bacterium
GCCGTCGTGTTTCTGGTGAGCGGCCTTGCCACGGTCGGCATCGGGTTTGCCCCGGGTAGATGGGAACTGGCGGCGGTTTTCATCCAGCCCCTGGCGGCGGTCTGTTTTTTCCCGGCAGGATTTGCCGCGCTGTCGGCCATCGGTCCGCCGGATTCCAGAAACATCGCGGTTTCCCTAGCGATTCCTTTCGGATTTCTGATCGGCGGCGGCGTCGTCCCGGCCCTCATCGGTTTTTTCGGAGATACGGTCTCTTTTTCATATGGCATCGCGCTGGTCGGGGTTTTGATCGGCTCCGGCGCCCTGTGGGCCGGACTGCTGCAATACCGAAGCCGCCGGAGCGGTTGATTCTCCCTTCGCTGCAGGCTTCGGGATAAGGAACGACATCAGAGCTCAGCCCTGCTGTTGGCCGGCGGAATTCAAGATTCCAAATTCAAGGTTCAAAATTCGCCGAAAGGAATTTTATACGAACCTCTTGTCCTTAGACAGTCAGTTTGATCAGCAGTGAAGCCTCCCCTCCCGTCATCCCGCGCGATGGTCGGGATCTGCGACCCGCCGCAGCGAAGATCCGGAATCCAGGCCTTCTGAATCCCGGCTCGGAGTTTATCCCGCACTTGATGCGGGGCTTCGCTGCGCTCGTCCGGAATGACGGTAACGTCGAAGTTTCATATGAGCTTCTCCACGGCCCTAATATCAATCCTGTAATGGTGCATAGACCCGTTTTTTTATAAGGCGGCGCAGCCGCCTCCAATAAATACGCGCCAGCGGATTTATTTATCCTTGAAATTTGCCGGCATTCCTTGGATGATGAATGCGCTTCTATCGACAATACATGGCGTAAAGGAGCTTCTGTGGCCAAGTATGCGGTGATTATCTCGTGGATCGGCGGGGCGCTGTTTACCTATGTCTGGATGATGCGGGTCGGAAATCTGCGGGACAAGGGAAAAAGCTGGTACGAGGCCTTGATCAAGGAAAACGACATGATTTTCTTTGGGGCCGTCGGCATCCTCACATTGGTGGCGATGACCATTGCCGGGTAATCAAATTGCTGGCGCAATTTGATTGTAGTCTAACAATCATGGTCCTCGAGACCAGGTCAGAGGCAATTGGCTTTGCCTTTCAGCCCGAAGTGAAAAAGTTCGAAGCACCAAATCCGATATTCGAATTTCGGATTTAAATCCTTTGGGTAATCCCCCGGCTATGCCGGGGAGACACGCAAAGTTTGACAGTTCCGGGAAAATACGAAAGCCTCCCCGATTGTGAACCGCTCAAAGAACACGTTCAAGGAGGCTTTCGATGAACAATGTCCAGAGCTTAAGCCACACAGCATGGGATTGCAAGTATCATCTGGTTTGGATTCCAAAGTATCGAAAACAGGTCCTTTATGGCCAATTGAGAAAGTATCTGGGAGACGTCCTGCATGAGCTTGCCTCCCATAAGGAGTGCAAGATTCATGAAGGCCATATGAAAGGCGATCATCTTCATATGCTGATATCAATTCCACCAAAGTATGCAGTCTCCCAAGTTGTCGGTTACATCAAAGGCAAAAGCGCTATTCATATCGCCCGGCAGTATATGGGAAAGCGGAAAAATTTTACTGGCCAACACTTCTGGGCGAGGGGCTATTATGTTTCAACAGCCGGCCGTGATGAAGAAGTGATCCGGCAGTACATTAAAAAGCACGAAG
>CAZRES010000304.1:0-1664 GCA_964598885.1 uncultured Desulfobacteraceae bacterium
CCTTTTTAAAACAAGATATAAAGGCCGAAACGTCCCTTCCGACTTCGATGTATGATTCGTCCTGGTTTCAAAGACGTTTATCTGTTTTCTTTTTGATGGAACAGGAATCATCCTGCCAACTAACCTGTCAAAAAAAGGGGGAGCCATGACAAACGGTTATGATGAAAGACCCTGGTTAAACGCCTATGATCCGGGCATTCCGGCCGATATCGATATCCCGGAAAAAACCTATACCGACGCGCTCCTGGAGGGACTGACGGCGTTTCCGGATCGGGCGGCCATGCATTTTATGGGCGCCGCCCTCTCCTACCGGCAGCTTGATGAAATGTCGCGCCGGTTTGCGGCTTTTTTAACCGCCGGCGGCATTAAACCCGGGGATGTGGTGGGACTGAGCCTGCCGAACATCCCCCAGTTTCTGATCGCGCTTTGCGGGACGCTGCGGGCCGGCTGCACGGCCTCGGGCGTATCGCCTCTGCTGCGGCCCAAGGAGCTTTCCCACCAGATCAACGATTCCGGATGCAAGGTGCTGGTGACCCTGGATGCGGTCTTTGAACGCGTGGTGACTCAGATCGAACACCAGGTTCCGGGGTTGTCCCATGTGGTCGCCGCCGGGATCGGCGATTATCTGCCCGTCATAAAACGCATACTGGCTAAACTGTTAAAAAAACTTCCCACCGGAAAGATAACGCCCCTTTCCGGTAAAACGATTATTTCATTTAAACAGGTGATGGACCAATATCCGCCCGGCAAGCCCGCGGATACGGCAAGGCCCGACGATATCTGCCTGATTCAGTACACAGGGGGCACCACCGGCCTGCCCAAAGGAGTGGAACTGACCCACCGCAATATCTTTTCCAATCTGACCCAGGTGAAAAACTGGACCGACTTTGAAATGGGGACGGATGTGCTGTGTTCCGGGTTTCCATTTTTCCATCTGGCCGGGCTGATGTTCGGCATGACGGCCATGGCCACGGCCAGCACCCAGTGCCTGATTCCGGACCCGCGAAACACCAAACATATCTGTGGTGAGATCCGGAAATACGCCCCCTCCATTTACGCTAACGTGCCCACCCTCTACCAGATGCTGCTGGAAAACCCGGAATTTAAAAAACTCGATTTTTCGCCCGCTAAAATTTTTGTTTCCGGCGCGGCCCCCTTTGCCGTGGAATCGATCAATAATTTTGAGGCCGTGGTCGGCAAAGGCAAGGTGGTGGAAGTTTACGGCATGACCGAAACCAGCCCGATTATCACCGGCAACCCGCTGGCGGGAACCAAAAAAATCGGGTCCGTTGGCATACCGGTTTCCAACACGCATGTGAGAATTGTTGACGTGGAAACCGGCACGGAAATCATGCCCGTGGGCGAGCCCGGCGAATTGATCGTGCGCGGGCCGCAGGTCATGAAAGGCTACCACAACAAGCCCGAAGAAACCGATCACGCCATCCGCGAACACGACGGCAGGCGATGGCTCCACACCGGCGATGTGGCCCGCATGGACGAAGACGGCTATTTTTATATTATGGACCGGTCCAAGGACATGCTCAATGTCGGCGGATTCAAGGTTTTTTCAAGGGAAGTCGAGGACTTACTTTACGAGCATCCGAAAGTGCAAGAAGTCGCCGTCATCGGTGTTCGCCATCCTTACAAGGGCGAGGCGGTGAGAG
>CAZRES010000305.1:0-1658 GCA_964598885.1 uncultured Desulfobacteraceae bacterium
CGCTCGCTTTGAACGAACATGCCGCCCGAGCCGCAGCATGGGTCATATACGCGGCCCTTGTAGGGTTCGATCATTCTGACGAGCAGGTTGACCACGCACCGGGGTGTGTAGAACTCCCCGCCGCCCTTGCCTTCCGCCGCGGCGAAGCGGCCGAGGAAATACTCGTACACCCGGCCGAGAATATCTTTTGAGCGGGATTCATCGTCTCCAAGTCCGATCTTGCTGATGATATCGATGAGTTCACCCAGGCGGTATTTATCCAGAGACGGGCGCGAATAGTCTTTGGGCAGAACACCCTTGAGGGTCGGGTTCTCTTTTTCGATGGCCACCATCGCGTCATCAACGATCTTTCCGATGGTCGGCTGCTTGGCGCTGGATTGGAGTTTGGCCCAGCGGGCCTCCTTCGGCACCCAGAAGATGTTGGCCGCCGCGTATTCGTCACGGTCTTCCGGATCTGTGTATTCAGTATCCTTCGTAGCCTCAAGCTGCTTGTACTTGGCCTGGAAGGCGTCCGAGATGTATTTGAGAAAAATCAATCCGAGAACCACATGCTTGTACTCGGAGGCGTCCATATGCCCCCGCAGCTTGTCGGCGGCAGCCCACATCTGGTTCTCAAAGCCGAGATTGGCACCGTTGCCTGTCTGCGTGCGGCCACGCACAGGCAGGTTGTTCTTGCTCATTAATCGCCTCCTGTCTGCGTGCGGCCACGCACAGGCAGGCCGGTCAGCTTCAGTTTCCCTTGCCTGGTCATCTTGGCACAAAAGTTATCCAACTGCGCTTTGGCCAGCTTCGACGGCTTCACCAGGCCGTTTTCCCACCGGTTCACGGTGGCAAAGCTGATACCGAGTTCCCGGGCCAGGTCCTCCTGGCTCAGGGACAACTGCCTTCGGATTTCCTTCACCAATTCGGGAAGGTTCTGAACGTCTATTGCCATCATTTTTTCCTTTGCTATCAGCCTGCCTGCCGCGCTCCGCTTGGCGCAGACAGGCCGGTGTCCACCGCCTTTAATCACGAGTGAAGAATTGTAGCATATGCAACAACAGGTGCAAATGAATTCTTGACCCGTTATGATCGTTTTGAGGTGGATTAACCCAGCTATTCTGAAGGTTAAGGAACCTCATCACCTCATCAATGATGAATCGGCTACTGAAAGGATATTCGGCTATTTTTAGGCTACTGCCGGCCGCGCTTCCCGACCCTGAATGCAACCGGCCTGTTAACCAAGGAATCTGGCAAAAGAAGTTGGATCGACTGCCATTTGGTGCGCTGAACGCGTATTTTGACATATGGATTTAAAAGTATCAAAATATTCAACTCTTTCTCGCCCCTAAGTCAATTTTTCTGAAATATGACTTGACATAAAGTTTAGATAGGGCTAAAATTGTTGCTACTATATCAATATAATGTTAAAAGGACAGGCCAATGAAGCTGAATGAGTTTCTGTCGCAGCATGCCGTGTTCACATTGGATGAGCTGGGGCGCTTCTTATCCGCCAGGGGATCCGGCAACCCGAACACCCGCAAGTCGCTGTTGACATATTATCGCAAACAGGGGCGGATCATACCGATCCGGCGGGGGCTGTATGCGACGGTCTCTGCGGGCGGCGATCCGAGATCGAACCCGGTCGACCCCTATCTGGTGGCGGCCAAGCTGACGCC
>CAZRES010000306.1:0-1649 GCA_964598885.1 uncultured Desulfobacteraceae bacterium
GTCTACAGCACCCGCATGGCCGCCCGATTTTTCCGGAAGCTGTCCGTGGTGGAACGCTGGTTCCGTCGGATCACCGGCGGGGTTTTCATTGGAATCGGCCTTTATTTCATTCTGAAATACCTGTTCGGCGTCATCAATTTCTGATATTCTGATAAAAGTTGGATTTTTTCCAACGCATCGATTCTTTGCGGTTACGGATATTAACAACAACCTCATCCATAAGGAGCGATTATCAATGATGACTCTACCCCGTATTAAAAAAATCCTTTACCTTACGGATCTTTCGGAAAACGCCCGCCAGGCCCTCAGTTATGCGCTTGCCGCGGCTGACGCGCACGGAGCGGAAATATCGATTCTGCATGTTGTGGAAGATGTTTCCCCCAATGCCGAACTGGTGATCGCCACTTTTCTGGGATACGAAAGCATCGAAGAACTCAAATCCAAAACCAGAGACGAAATGATGAACCGCATCAAAAGCCGTCTGTCGGAATTATGCCATGATATCAGCGGACAAATGCCGTCGTGCCGGTTTGTGGTACGGGATATTCTGGTGGAAAGCGGCCAGCCGGCTTCCCTGATTCTGGAACATGCCGGGCAGGGAAATTTCGATCTGCTGGTCATGGGAAATCAAGGCCAAGGGGTCATTACAGAGATATTTGCCGGCAGCACCGCCCGAAAAGTGATTCAGGCCTGCAAAAAACCAGTGCTGCTGGTGCCTTTTGACTAGTGGAACAGCCTGGAAAACCGACTCTCACGGCCACAAAAGGAATAACCCATTAAAAATGACGGCATGCAATCCATAACTACCGTCTCCGGATACGCCATTATTTTCATTGCCGCCGCAGCGGCCCAACTATCGCTGCTGGGGCTCGGGGTGTTTCTGTTTTTCGGCTCTTTTGAGCTGATCCCCCTTGACATGGGGCAAGCCGGAAAACTGATGTTTAACGCATTTCTTTCCCTGCTGTTTTTCGCCCAGCACAGTATCATGGTGCGGAAAGGATTCCGGGACCGTCTGGAAAAATTCATCAGACCCCCATTTCACGGGGCCGTATTTACCATTGCCTCGGGTACAGTATTGCTGGTGGTGCTGATATTATGGCAACAAACGCCGCCGCTTCTTTTTTCCGCCCAGGGAACAGTACGCTGGCTGATGCGGGGGCTCTACTTTCTGATGATCGCCGCTTTTGCATGGGGAGGATGGTCCCTGCAGCCCTTTGATCCCATGGGGCTTTCATCCATTGCTCATGGCCTGCGCGGAAGGTCCCCCGCGCCGCCTCAACTGAGCATCCGGGGGCCCTACCGGTGGGTGCGGCACCCGCTGTATTTGTTTTCCATTCTTATCATCTGGTCCTGCCCCGACATCACGGCGGACAGGCTTTTGTTTAATGTGATGTGGACCGCCTGGATCATTGCCGGCGCGATTCTGGAAGAACGCGACCTTGCCGCCTGCTTTGGAGAGGGCTATCGTCGTTACCAGCGCAAAGTCCCGATGCTGATTCCCAGAACCTTCCGACCGGTGATGTAGATCCTCGGGCAGGGATCGGGAAACAGCCCTGAAGTGGTCGCGACAGCCCGGCGCTGTAAGCCGATCGGCATGATACTAAATAAAATCAGATATTACGCGCTTCCAGCTCTTCCCATCGGGCATA
>CAZRES010000307.1:0-1622 GCA_964598885.1 uncultured Desulfobacteraceae bacterium
GGCGAGGGCGTATTTCCGGTAGATTACAAAAAGGGCAAGAGGCCGCATGTCGCTGCCGGGGCCTATGATCCGGAACGGGTTCAGGTTTGTGTTCAGGGATTGCTGCTGCGGGAGCATGGCTATCAATCCGATTGCGGATTTTTATATTTCATCGGGTCCAAAGAACGCGTTAAAGTGCTGTTTGATGATGATTTAATAGCGCTGTCTCTGGGGTCGGCCGCTCAAATGCGGGAAATGGCGGCCATGGATCGCCCGCCCGATCCCCTGGAAGACAGTCCCAAATGCGCGCGATGCTCGTTGCTGGGGATTTGCCTTCCCGATGAAGTGCGATTTTTAAATCATCTGACCGACCGTCCGCGGCCGGTTTCCCCGGCGGCCGAATCCGGATTTCCGCTCTATGTCCAGTCGCCCCGGGCTTATCTTCGCAAAGACGGCGACGTCATTATTATCGAAGAGAAAAAAGAAAAAATCGCCGAAGCGCGCATCGGTGAAATTAGTCAGATTGTGGTGTTCGGCACCACCGCCGTCACGACGCCGGTGATCCATGAATGTTTTCGCAGACACATCCCGGTGACGTATTTGAGTTATGGCGGCTGGTTTTTGGGGCATACCGTGGGCACCGGGCATAAAAACGTTGAAACCCGGACCAACCAGTACCGGGCCAGCTTTGATCCGAAAATATGCCTGCGGCTGGCAAGGGGATGGGTGGCGGCGAAAATCGCCAATTGCCGAACATTGTTGCGGCGGAACTGGAAAGAAAAAGAAGGTGTTGATGATCACTCTTCGGACCTGCTTCGCCGGTTTCGTTTTGATCTTCAACAGGCGGCAAGGGCAGGGGGGATTGATGTTCTGCTGGGCGTTGAAGGAAACGCCGCCAGACGGTACTTCCAGTATTTTGAACAGATGCTGGTTTCTGACGGCGCGGGCGTCAATGGCTTCCAGTTTGAGAATCGCAATCGCCGGCCGCCCAAAGATCCCGTCAATGCCCTGCTGTCCTTTGCCTATGCCATGCTGACCCGGGAATGGACCATTGCGCTGTCGGCGGTGGGTCTGGATCCCTATCGCGGGTTTTATCATCAGATGCGGTTCGGCCGGCCGGCGCTTGCTTTGGACATGATGGAGCCGTTTCGGCCCCTGCTGGCCGACTCCGTTGTCATCACGGCCATCAACAACCGGGAGGTGACCGGCGCGGATTTTATTCGAAACGCGGTCGGATGCAATTTGACGGCAGCGGGCCGGAAGCGGTTTATCGCGACGTTTGAACGTCGGATGGCTCAGGAAGTCACGCATCCGATTTTTAAATACCGGGTCAGTTACCGCCGGCTTTTAGAAGTCCAGTCCAGGCTGTTGTGCCGGTTTTTATCCGGGGAAATTCCCCGGTATCCCAATTTTATCACCCGTTGACGACAATGGAGCATTTTTACCTGGTGGCATACGATATCTGCAATGACAAGCGATGGCGCAAGGTTTACAAAACCATGAGAGGCTATGGCGCGTGGTTGCAGCTTTCGGTGTTCCAATGCCGATTGGATAAGATCAGATTTTTGAAAATGGAGGCCCAGTTAAAAGAAATCGTGAACCACGCCGAAGATCACGTCATCATCGTGGATGTCGGGCCGGCC
>CAZRES010000308.1:0-1621 GCA_964598885.1 uncultured Desulfobacteraceae bacterium
GGATTACCTCCGAAGCGTTGGCCATGCCGAACTTTTTGCGAATATTCATCCGGTGCGTTTCGACGGTTTTCGTGCTGAGGCATAGCTTTTCGGCGATCTCACGCGGTTGCAGCCCTTTTCCGATCAACCGAAACACTTCGAACTCTCTTTCGGAAAGGCAATCTTCCGGCGTTACCGGCGGTTGCTGTTCGGAGGATGCACCGATATGTTTCAGTAAAATCCTGCGGCCAATTTGTTCACTGACATAAATTCCATCCTTGATAATCGCGCGAATGGCATGGATGATCCGGCGAACCGGTTCCTGTTTCATCAGATAACCCCGGGCACCTGCGCGCAAGGCTCTTTCCGCGTACATCTTTTCGTCGTGCATGGAATAAATCAAAATCGGAACAGGTCCGACACACGCATGAATTTCAGAAACAAGGTCAAGGCCCGTGCGATCGGGATCTTTCAAGGCAATATCCAATACGATTAAACCAGGGGGATCACCTGCTATGGCATTCAAAGTTTCCCTCCGGTCTCCCGCTTCGCCGCACACTTCAAGGTCATTTTCCTTGGCCACCAACTGTGCGATTCCGTGTCGCATGGCCGGGTGATCGTCTACCAAAAATACCCGCGTCTTATTATTCATTCTTCAACCTCACCAAAACTTCCGTTCCGCATTTCTCCCGATTCCGGACCGTCAGGCCGGCATTGATCGACTGCGCCCGGGACGACATCACCTGCAACCCCAAGCCGCCCGGGGCTTTATGATCTTTGATGCCAATGCCGATCCCATTGTCACGCACCGACAACAGCTTCCAACCGTTTTTCTCTCGCCAGATCAGCTCTATCTCCGTGGCGTTTGAATGTTGCAGAGCATTGTTCATGGCCTCTTGAGCGATGCGATACAGCTGATGCGCCTGGGATTGGCTTTGGGGAGACAAATCATTTTGCACGGAAATCAAAAGCTGCGTTTCCCAATGATGTGCCGTTTTTTCAGCAAGGTCCCGGAGCGCCTCGCTGAAACCTCTTGTCTCTAAATCAATTGGGAACATGCCTTGGGTAATCCCGTAAGCTCTGCGTACGGCCAAATTAATGCCTTCCGAGAGATCGGCGGCCAACTCTTTTAAATCATTATCGTTATCGACGATTCCATCCTCGAGTAGCGCAGCCTGGATTTCCAGACCTTTCAAATCCTGACAAAGGCCATCATGGAGCTCCTGGGCCAAATGGATCTGCTCCCGTTCCGAAGCCTTCATCAGGCTTTGTTCCAAAGTTTTCCGTTCAGTGATATCCCGACCTACTGCCTGATATGCCGTGACGTCCCCTCGGTCATTAAAAATGGCGCGGTCCGTCCACTCCATCCAACGGTTTTGCCCGTCTGCGTCAATCACCTCGTGTTCATAATTTGTAACCGGCTGTTCTCGGGTCAGTGATAAAAAGCGTTTTCTAACAAAATCCCAGTCTTTTTCCGGAACGTACTGAAAAAAGGACCGGCCGATGAGTTCGTCGGCCGGCCGGCCGAAATAGTCGCAATAGGCGTTATTCACAAAAACAAGCATCCCCTTGACATCAAAACGGCAAATCAGTTCCGTTTGATCGTTGACAATGGCGTTGTAGCGTTCCTCGCTTTCCCGCA
>CAZRES010000309.1:0-1608 GCA_964598885.1 uncultured Desulfobacteraceae bacterium
CGAATACATTTCCAATACCGACTTCAAGGCATTGGGCGCTTTTGGCACCGGCCTGTTAATTATTGCCGTATTAATGATGCTCTCCAATGTTGAACGGACCTTTAATGATTTATGGGGAGTGACCCGGGACCGCCGGATTGTTCGAAAAATTTCCGATTATATCAGTGTGTTGATTCTGGGTCCGCTGCTGATGGTGATCTCCACCGCCATGATCACGTCCGTATCAAGCAACGCGGTGGTCCAGGCCCTTTCACGCTTTGAGGTGTTCGAGAAGTTTTTTGTCCTGTTCAACACGATTCTACCCCATGCCGGCCTCTGGATTGCGTTTACCGCCATGTATATTTTAATGCCCAATACCCGGGTGCGGCTTTTTCCGGCACTTGTCGCCGGTATTATCTGCGGCAGCCTGTGGGAGTCGGCATTTCGTGTTTATACGGATTTTAATATCGGCGTGGCCAGGTACAATACGATTTACGGGACATTCGCCGCGCTGCCGATTTTTATTATCTGGCTCTATATCAGCTGGATCATTGTTCTAATCGGGGCGCAGATGTCTTATGCCATACAAAACGTGAGGTCCCATCAACAGGAATTTAAAACCTATAACGTGGGCCAGGAGCAGCGGGAGGAAATGGCGGTGAATATCATGCTGAAGATTGTTGAGCAGTTTCACCGCGGGCAAACGCCGTTTACGGCAGAGGCGCTCTCCAAGGCGCTTTCCATTCCGGTGCGCCTGGTGCGGGAAATCATCGATCAATTGGGGGAACAGGGGCTTATCCGGGAGGTTTACGCGGAAGACCCCCGATTTCAGCCGTCCAAGAATCCGGGGTTGATCAGCGTGCTGGACGTCTGCAAGGCCATGCGGAACGGCAGCTCCGAATCCTGGCGCATATCGGGCGGCTCGGGCAATCCAGCGCTTGAAAAACTCATTTCCGAGAAAAAATCGGCCGAAGCCGGGCATTTGGGTACCGTATCCTTGCTGGATTTGTTGAACGGGAGTAACGGGATTGCCACAACTTAATGCTGCGATCCGGCTTTTATGGATTGCTTGGCCGGTGCTGTTTTTTATTTTCTTCATCGTACCGTCACCGGCGCTGGCCGTGGATTCCGGCGAAGACCGGTTTATTCTTCGGGATGTTGATTTTATCGGCGTAAAGCGCATTAATAAAAAATCACTTTCCGCATCACTTGCCGCACCCCCGCCGCCTGCCTGGAAATTCTGGAAAGCGCATCCAATATCAACCCGACAGGAAGTAGCCGGCGATGCCCTGCGGATCCGGCAACATTATCGAGATCAAGGCTATTATCAGGCAGATGTGGATTACGAAATTATATGCCCGGAATCCTGCCGGCATCCTGCCGGGGCCGGGAAACCATCAAATGCGCCGGAAGACCGGACTTCAGGCCCTGCGCCGGAAAAACTGTGTTCATGTGAGGTGAAATTTACAGTCAGTGAAGGGACACCGGTGCGCATCCGTTCAATAAATCTGCAATGCCGGCAAGCGCTGCCAACGGTTTCAAAATGTCGGATAAGGTCTGAGCTGCCATTCCAGCCGGGCGACATTTTTAAGACCCTGGACTATGAAAATGCAAAGTTGATCATTCGGG
>CAZRES010000310.1:0-1595 GCA_964598885.1 uncultured Desulfobacteraceae bacterium
GCCATTGACCGTGAAGTGGAACACAATTTTCCGCATCTTCCGGCCGGGTGCTCCATTCAGTTCGACCGGATTTCCCGGGGGTATGTGCTGGAAAATATCCGCAACAATCTGCGCAATCTGGCCGTCCAGGTGCCCGAACGCCTTCAGACCTTTGTTTCCGAAACGGGCAATGAACTGACGTTTGGCAATTTTGTCCGCTATCATGATTATGAGCCGGAGCAGCTGCTGGCCGCGGAATCCTGGACCGGATGGAAAGCCCGGGCCCAACTGGCCCCGGTGCCGGATGATCCGGATTTTTCCGTGTTGAAGAAAAACCTGCGGCGGGCCGCGTTTATTTCCGGGCCGCATGAAATCGCGCTGCTGCGCCAAATCATCGCCCGGCTGGCGGCAGAAGATGTCTCCGGCGCGCTGGCCCTGGCCGGCAGCCAGGCCAACCGGATCTATTACCGGCTGTGGGCCGACACGGCACAGCGGCTGGGACTTGCCGGCATGGAGGAATCGTTTGAGCGCCTCTGCCGCAACCCGACCTTTCTCCGGGATGCCGATGAAATCCTGGCGTGGGCGCAGGAGGAATCCCGGATCAGCGGCATCATGCCCGCCCTGCCCTTTGCCTGCCCCCTTGAACTCCACGCCCAATACGGCATCAGAGATATCCAGGCCGCCTTTGATCAGGCAACGCCGCAATCCGCGGGCCAGCGGGGAACCGGCGTTTTGCATTATAATGACATCAAGGCCTACGTGATTTTGATCACCTTCCAGAAAACCGAAAAAGAATTTTCCCCCAGCACCATGTACGCCGATTATCCCATCAGCCGGGACCTGCTGCACTGGGAATCCCAATCCAACACCGCCCGGGCCTCTGCCACCGGCCAGAACCTGATCGACCACCAGGCCCGGGGCTACACCATCCTCGCCTTTGCCCGAAGCCAGAAAAACCGCAACGGCTGCACCATGCCCTTTATCTACCTGGGCCCCATCGACCGCCTCAGCCACGAAAGCGAACGCCCCATCAAAATGATCTGGCGCCTCCGCCACCCCATGCCGGCGGAGATGTTCGAGGAGAATAAGCGGGGCGGGTGAGGCCGGCCTTTAGGCAGGCTGGTTTTCGGGGCGTTTCGACATTCCTTGCGCTGGGGTAAAAAAACCTTGACATTTGTTGCTTTAAAGCTACGATATAACCATGAGTGATTCCAAAATACAATTGCTCGAATATATAACCGAAGATGGGAATAATCCATTTCATGAATGGCTTGCCTCGTTAAAAGATCGCGCCGCGCGTGCACGCATTCGGGTTCGCTTGAATCGTGTAAGACTTGGAAATTTTGGCGACTGCAAGCCCGTGGGAAAGGGAGTAAATGAGTTGCGCGTGGATTATGGCCCAGGATACCGGGTTTATTATGGAAAATCCGGATCAACCATTGTGATTCTATTATGCGGTGGCTCTAAAAAAGCGCAATCAAAAGATATTCAATTGGCTCAGGCATATTGGGCCGATTTTCAAAGGAGATCAAAATGGGAAACAGAATAACGGAAAAATATGAAAATAACCTTAAGGCGGACCTTCTCGATCCTGCTGAAGCCGCGGAATATTTAAA
>CAZRES010000311.1:0-1587 GCA_964598885.1 uncultured Desulfobacteraceae bacterium
TGCGCCCTTTTGCCCAGGTGGCCCTGGCGTCGTCCCGCAATGTTTTTGAGCCGGCTGTGAGCCTTTCCTGGGCAAACGGATTCGATGTCCCCCACTATGTCTCCGTTGTATCCGAAATTATTGATATGATAAAAGATATCGCCGGCGTGGGTGCCCGGGAGGCCAGCCGCATGATTGTTCTGGGCCTCAAAGACATGGCCGGCGTCTGTCCCCCACGATTTATCCGCGCCTTGATCACCGAAATCCGAAAAACCTGGCCGGAGCTGATCACCTGCTACCATCGTCATTTCACCGACGGGCTTTTCGTGCCGGCCGTTGCCGCGGCCGCCGAAGCCGGGGCCAAAATCGTCGATACGGGTCTCGGCGCGGCGGTGCGGTGGTACGGCCAGGGCGAGGTGCTCTCCACGGCCGCTTATATGGAAGGGGAATGCGGCCTCCGGACATGCCTTGACAAGGATATGATCCGCAAGGCCAATTTCGCGCTGAAACAGATCATGCCCTATTATGATCGATACACCGCGCCCTATTTTCGCGGCGTCGATTACGATGTGGTGGAACACGGCATGCCCGGGGGCGCGACGTCTTCGTCCCAGGAAGGGGCGCTGAAACAGGGTTATATTCATCTGCTGCCGCACATGCTCCGGTTTCTGGCCGGCACCCGCCGCATCATACGCTACCACGATGTCACGCCGGGCTCCCAGATCACCTGGAATACGGCCTTTCTATCGATTACCAGCGCCTATAAGCGCGGCGGGATGAAGTCGGTGGAAGAACTCCTGGCGGTGCTTGACGCCGTCATCCATACCCCGGAATCGGAACTCGACGACGATGCCAAAACCGCCCGACTGCAACTTTACGCCGACAGCAACGATGCCTTTAAAAATTTGCTGATGGGCAAATTCGGACGCCTGCCTCTGGGTTTTCCACCGGACTGGGTTTATCATTCCGCGTTTGGCGCCGAGGCTCAGACCGCCATCGCGAAGCGTACCATGGCATCACCTTTAGACAGCCTTCCGCCGGTTGATCTGGAGGCCGAAAAACAGCTCCTTGGCAAGACCATCGGCAGGGAACCCACCCCGGAGGAGTTCGTCATTTATCTCAACCACCCGGCGGATGCCGTCAAAACCATCGAATTTTTTAAAACTTACGGCAATGCCAACCAGCTTCCTTTAGACGTCTGGTTTGAAGGACTTGAGGTGGGCGAAAAACTCTGGTTCAAGGATGGATTCGGCAAGCCCCATGAGATGGAGATTTCAGATATCAGCCTGCCCGATGACAACGGCATGTGCACGGTATGGTATACCCTGGATCATGAATTTTTTCATCATCAGGTCAAGGTGGCCGCTCCCACCGGGACGGCCCAGGACAAGGGAATCGAAATGGCCGATCCCAACAATCCCTGGCATATTGCGGCCCCTTCCAACGGAGATCTCTGGGTGATGCACGTGGGCCCAGGCAGCCGTGTACGGGAGGGGGAAGAAGTATGCAATATCGCCATCATGAAGCAGGAAAAAGCCCTGACGGCGCCTCGGGATGGAATGGTGAAAAGAGTATTAAAAACCGCCGATTATGCCAAAGACCGCAAAA
>CAZRES010000312.1:0-1566 GCA_964598885.1 uncultured Desulfobacteraceae bacterium
ACCGCGCGGCGTTCAGACTCAGGGCGGCCAAACCGGCATTGCTGCCGTTGGACCGGGACCCGCCGCGGATCGGCAGGCGCTCGCCGGACGAATTTGCATATAGCGTACCCACAGGCACCACGCCGGCCGGGGATATCAGCGCCAGTTTCAGCAGGGCGGACTCCGTGTATCCACCCGCTTTTGTGAGACTGCCCCATGTCACGTTGATACTGTCATCCACCATGGTAGCTGGTGTATCTTGCAGTGTCAGTGTTCCGGACTCGTTGGACAGGTAGTGATCCATTGCGGGCCACGACGCCTCGGCCAGGGTGATATGGTTATCGGCGGGCATATAGATCCGGCCATCCGTGATTTTAAATCCGTCCACCCACTCCCACACGTTGCCCACCAGGTCGGATATACCGGCGGGCGTGCCGTCGTGACGCCAGGAATACGGACCGGTGCCGCACAAAATATTGCCGACTCCCGATGTGTCTCCGGGCAGATAGGTGTCCCCGTCCTGACGGGTGCCGGTTTCCCACACATTGGTGTGATGCCGGCCGTGGTTGGTATTGCCAGTCGGCTCCACGGTGTTTTTCATACACCACAGGGCCACGGCGGCCCATTCCCAGTTGGTCATCAAGTGCCAGCCCGTGCCCTTGGCTGTGCAAGCCGCTTTGGCGTCGTCAAAATCAATGGATACCGTTGGGTTGTAATACGGCAGCGAATACGCCCGGCTGCCGGTGACATACGCCTGAAACATCCCCACGAAAATCTCGGGAATCTGCACCGTGTTGACCAAAAACGCCGGGTGTGCGCCGGTCAGCCCGGAGATCAGGTCTCCGGCATTCAGGGCCGGGATGATGCGCATGTACGACGGCAGGTCCATGTCATCATAAAGCACGGTGCATTGGCCGCCCGTAGCGGCCTCAACGGACTTGCGCAGAGGGTCGGGGACGTAGATTTCGAAATCCCCGAAAATATCTTTCCCAATTACAAGAGGTCTTGTCATAATTACTCCTTATTCGATAATCGCCAGTGACGGTTTCCATATTATTTTTGTTGCAGAATAAATCAACCCAACGGCCTGTCCAATAGTTCCGGCTGATTCCGATAATGTCCCGGCGATATCGGACACATAAAGCACATGCGCCGAATCATCTACCGTCCAACTCCACGAATCATCACGGATCATGCCGTCATAAAGCATCAGGCACGTTTCCCCGTCGCCCTTGGATTCTAAGGCAATGCACATGGCGGGCATGGTTCCGATCACGGAGGCATCAGCTTTTTTCCATTCTGTTTCGGATTTATCCCGATATAACACATCCCCGAATACAACAGATTCACCTACTGCATCCGACATTGTGATGCCGGAATATGTATGGTCAGAGCTAAGTGTAGGATCTACCGTGCCAGCGCCGCCGCCTGCCGGGGTGTCCCACGTTCCATCGTCTTTGAGATATTTCGTGCCGTCCGGGGTTCCAGGTGACGCCGCAAGCTGTAAATAATTGTTCGCCCCGGTTCCGATATTGGATTCCAGCATATACCCGGTATGAGGATCAGCCGCCGCGGCATGGGTATCAT
>CAZRES010000313.1:0-1566 GCA_964598885.1 uncultured Desulfobacteraceae bacterium
CCACCACCACCAGCAGATCCGGCCGGCGGTCCCGGATAGTTTCAATAAACGCGTCGGTCCGGATGGTTTCGGGCTGGATCACGTCATACCCCATGTACTCAGCAGCGAGTTTTACCGGCGGCGGTGCGGGTTTCCGACCCCGTCCCCTGGGCCGGTCCGGCTGGGTGATCACCAGGGAAACATCGCAATCGGCTTTGCTCAGTGCCCGCAAAGACGGTACCGCAAAATCGGGGGTACCCATGAAAATAACGTTAAATCGGCAATTCACCTTTTTTGATCGCCTTTTTAATGCGTGATTTGTAGAGATTGCGCTTGATCATGCTGATGCGTTCGATAAACAGGATGCCGTTTAAATGATCGATCTCATGCTGGAGAATCACGGCGGGGAATCCTCGGCGCGAAATTCCACCGGGTTGCCGGACCGGTCCAGACCCCTTATCGTGACCACACGACTGCGGCGGACATCGCTCCGATAGTCCGGAACGCTTAGACATCCTTCATTTTCAGAAACCATCTCGCCGTCCATGCTGATAATTTCCGGGTTAATGACCACTTCAAATTCTCTTTTCACAGGATCGGCGGACGGATCATAAACAATGATCCGCTTGTCGATGCCGGCCTGGATGGCGGCCAATCCAACGCCGGGCGCTTCGTACATGGTGTCGGCCATGTTTTCGATGATCTCCTGAATCGCGTCATCGACGGTTTCCACCGGCATTGCTGTTCTGGTCAGAAAAGGATCGGGATATGTCAGAATTTTCAATACCGTCATAATAAATTTTTTCTCACTGGTTGGCCAGGATTTCGCGTCCGACCTCTATATCTTTTGTAATTTGGCGAATCAGTGCCTCGATATTTTCAAATTTTGCCTCATCCCGGATGCGCCGGATGAAATTGACGCGGATCGGTTCATTGTAAATATCGTCGTTAAAATCTAAAATATGAACTTCCACCGTAAAGAGATTGTCGTCAAAGGTGGGGCTGTAGCCGATATTGGCCACCCCTTTGTATTTGTTTCCTTTGCAGGTCACGGTGACCGCGTACACCCCGGTTTTGGGGCAGAGTTCATCAGTCAGACGAATATTGGCCGTGGGAAATCCAAGCAGCTTGCCCCCCCGGTTGCGTCCCGAGACCACCCGGCCGAGCACCTGGTAATATCGTCCCAGCAGATGCCAGGCTTCTTCAACATTCCCCGCCGTCACTACTTCCCGGACCCGTGTGCTGCTGATTCTTTCGCCGGCGTGAAACGTGTCCGATATCCATTGGGCAACAATCACTTCAAAGCCCAAGGTCTTGCCATATGTCCGCAGGAATTCGACATTCCCCTCCCGGTTCCGGCCAAAAGCGTAATCTTCTCCGATGATGATGGCCCGTGTCCCGATCCGGCGAACCAGAATGTCTTCGACAAATTGGCGTGCCGTGATGGCGGCAAAGATCTCGTCAAAGCGGATACAGATCAGCACATCGATGCCGGTCTGGGAAATGAGCTCTGTTTTTTGTTCAAACAGGGTGATCAGCGGCGGCTGCCCGTTTTTCTTCAGCACCCGGATGGGGTGGGGCTCGAAG
>CAZRES010000314.1:0-1564 GCA_964598885.1 uncultured Desulfobacteraceae bacterium
AATCGTTTGCCGGAAAGGGGTCAGGTCTTTATGCCCGGGCCTCCTCTTTGATGGAAACGGCGATCTTGAACAGAACCGTGAGAACCAGGAAACCGGCTGCCCACACGCCCAGGGCGATGACCACTTCAGGCACGGTGGGAATATATTCGTTGATTTCGTGCAGCGGGTTGGGCGTAAATCCGCCGGCGATCATGCCCATGCCCTTGTCGATCCAGGCCCCGAAAAAAACCAGCAGGCAGGCCGCGGTCAGGGTCATCGGATTGCGCCGGGTGACCGGCGGCACCAGCAAAATGATCCCCAGGACCATCATGATGATGGATGTCCACATCCACGGGACATAGGCGTTGTGGCCGTGCAGCCCCGCAAACAGGTAGATGATGCTGTCCATGTGGCCGGGGATGTTGCTGTAAAACGCCACGAACACCTCGCACAAGAAAAAGAACACGTTTAAGATGATGGCGTAGGTCACGATCTTGGCCAGGGCCTGGATCTGCTCCCAGCCCGGATCGAACTTGGTAAACCTCCGGATGACCATGCAAAGCAAAATGAGCAGCGCCGGCCCCGCGGCAAATGCCGACGCCAGAAACCGGGGCGCCAGGATGGCCGTCAGCCAGAAATGCCGGCCCGGCAAACCGCAGTACAGGTATGCCGTGACCGTGTGAATGCTCACGGCCCAGGGGATCGACAGGTAGATCAGGGGCTTGACCCACATCGGATAGTGGGTTCCGTGGCGCTCGGCCTGCAGCACATTCCAGCCGATCACCACATTTAAAAACAGGTACCCGTTTAAAACGATCATGTCCCAGAACAGGACCGAATTCGGCGTGGGGTAAAACAGGACATTGAGCATCCGCATCGGCTGGCCCAGGTCGACCAGGATAAACAAAAGGCACATGACCACCGCGGCGATGGCCAGAAATTCGCCCAGGATGGTGATCCGGCCAAACGCCTTGTAGTCGTGCAGATAGTAGGGAAGCACCACCATCACACCCCCGGCCGCCACACCGACCAGGAAGGTGAACTGCGCGATGTAGAACCCCCAGGAGACGTCCCGGCTCATGCCGGTGATTCCCAGGCCGAAGCTGAGCTGATACAGCCATGTCAGGACCCCGAGGCCCGTAATGGCTGCCAGGGCGAGGACCAGCCCCCAGTATCTTTTGGAACCTTTGACCGCAAATTCAAGCATAGGTCACCTCACACGATGTAATAGACAGCCGGTTTTGTTCCGAGCTCCTGTTTTCGTCGGATGGTGTAGTTGTTCTTCAACACCTGACGCACTTCCGACTGCGGATCGTACAGGTCCCCGAAGACCAGGGCGCCGTCGGAGGCCTCCACGCAGGCAGGCATCTTTCCCTCGGCCAGGCGTTCGATGCAAAAGTTGCATTTTTCCACCACCCCTTTCATCCGGGTCGGGAACTTCTTGTTGGTCTCTTGGATGAAGGGCCGTGGATCCCGAAAATTGAAGCTTCGCGCGCCGAACGGGCAGGCGGCCATGCAGAACCGGCACCCGATACACCGGTGAAAGTCCATTTCGACGATGCCCTGTTCGTTTTTGAAGGTCGCC
>CAZRES010000315.1:0-1533 GCA_964598885.1 uncultured Desulfobacteraceae bacterium
GAGCTCTATTGCATCTCCTGTCATCGCGACGTGACCCCCGGATATGTCCAGGACTGGGAGGTGAGCCGGCACGCGGCCATGGGGATTGACTGCGCCGTGTGTCACGGCGAGGATCACCAGGACGCCGATGACCCGCACATGGCCCGAATGCCCACCGAGGAAGTCTGCGCCATGTGCCACCAGGACCAGTTTGACCAGTTTGCCGCCGGCAAGCACAACCACGGATGGAAAAGCTTAAATGCTTTGGCCGTGACCCATGTCGAACCTCCGGAACTCATGGACGGCTCCCGGGGGTGCGGCGGATGCCACAATATGGGCATCAAGTCGGAAGCCGATCTTCAGACGTACAAGGATAAAGGCTATCGTTATCAGGTCAACTCCTGCGACGAGTGTCATACCCGGCATTCCTTTTCCAAAACCGAGGCCCGGGATCCCCGGTCCTGCCAGATGTGTCACATGGGATATGATCATCCCCAGTGGGAGATGTGGAGCAGCGCCAAGCATGGTACCCGCTGGTTCGCAAAGGATTCCGGCCATCTGCCGGAAAACGCCGTGGCCCCCACCTGCCAGCATTGCCATCTGCCGGGCGGAACCCATACCAACCGCACCGCCTGGGGTTTCTTCGGCGTCAGGCTTCCCCTGCCGGAAGACCCCCAGTGGGCAAAGGACCGGACCACGATTCTCAAGGCTCTGGGAGTTTTGAATCCAGAAACCGGCGAACCCACCGAGCGGCTCAAGGTGGTGCAGGAACTCGACATGGTGCGCCTGACCGAAGAAGACTGGCAGGCGGAACGCACCAAAATGCTTGATATCTGCGCCGGATGCCACTCCCGCAATTACGCCCGGACGCAACTGGAAACCGGCGATACCATGATTCGCAGAGCCGACGAGCTCATGGCCAAAGCCATTGACATTGTGGCCGATCTGTATGCCGACGGCATCATCGAAAAGCCCGAAGACTATCCGTTCGCGTATCCCGACTTTTTCTATTTCATGCGCACCGCCGGCCACAGTCTGGAAAATCTTTCCCATATCGATCAGGTGCTGTTTCAGATGTACATGAAGCACCGGATGCGGACGTATCAGGGCTGCTTTCATTTAAATCCGGATTATGCCTACTGGTATGGCTGGGCCATGATGGTCAAGGACTTGGGCGAAATCGAAAAATCGGCAAAATTGCTCCGCCAGGCCCATACGGCAAAAAACGATAAATCCTGGTATCGGAAGCTGTTCCGTTGAGTTTTCAGCAGAAAGCCATATCCGGCAGAATCCTTAAACGGGAGGTCAGGAGTCTGCTGGCCGAAACTGATTTCAGTCTTGCCCTGGACCGGCTTCTGGATTTTCCGTTGCAACGAATCGTCAATCCGCTGTTTGGGTTTCTGCTGGACCGGGAGGAATTGATCCGCTGGCGGTCCGTATCGGCAATGGGATGCGCGGTGGCGGCCCTGGCCGATGCCCGCATGGAGTCCGCTCGGATAATCATGCGCCGTATGATGTGGCATTTAAACGATGAATCCGGCGGCATCGGCTGGG